>JAQGMO010000071.1 GCA_028292315.1 Herminiimonas sp.
TTGCCGGGTACTGAACTACGCAAATCAGTGCCATAGTAATATGCGGCAACGTCGGCCAGGGTATTGGAAGTGCCGCCGCTGGTTTGAATCCGGCATTCCCTTGCGGTGCCGACAGTATAGGATGGCGCCGTGGATTGCGGTGCGTCGGTGCATGAGCTTACCGATGACCATGAGGTCCAGCCCGTGTACTGGCAGTTTTTTGTGTCGGACACAGTACATGTCGACGCATTCACCAGTGCCCCAGGGGTGCCGGGCTGATTGCGGCAATCGGCTGCGATGCCCACGGTGTAAGGCGACGCCGCCGACTGCGGAGCCCGGTCACAGGAATTTGTCGTGGTCCATGTCGACCACGGGGCGTATTGGCATTCAACGCCGGGCGCCGTCGTGCAGCTGGCGGTATTGGTCCAATTGGTCCAGTTGCCGGTGCGGCATTCGGTCCGGTTAGTGCCTGAGCTATCCGCATCGCACGAACCTACCGCGATCGGATACCATGGGGTCCAGCTGGTGCCGGAATTACCGGAGGTTCTTTGGAATTCGGGACTCTGGCATTGGACCTGATTGCGGCCGCTGGTCACGGCGGTACACGACGATACCTGGTACCAGCTGCCGAAGTTGACGCCGAAATCGCCGGAATCCCTGCGTTCCAGTCCGCCCCGGCACTGGACGCGGCTGTTGCCGTTGTTATCGGCCGAGCAGGATGCCACGTCATACCAGTTGCTATAGGTGCTGCCGCCATTGTTGGAGTCGCGGCGCTGCAGCGGATTTCCGGTGCTGCTACCCGTCCTTGTCTGAAGCATGCTGGTTTGTATTTGCAGATAGACTGGTATGGTCTGTTCCTGCAAGGTGCTGGTGCGCATCTGTACGGTGGCACTTCCCCCGTCGTACAGCGGGCGCGGCAATGCCGCATCCTGATTGCCGACCGCGGCATCGTCCAGCTTATAGCCTGCCCCTCCGTTCCAGAAGCCGTCAGTCGACAGGATCGCGTAGTTTTGCTGGCAAGAATATTGAAGCGGATCTTCGTCCACCCGGACCCCGTTCAAATCGGTACCGGTCAGCTTGCCCGCATAAAGATGGCCCGCTTTCGAGAGCGCGGCGCGCAACGGGGTTCCATCGTTCGGCCTGGCGTTCAACAGTTTGTTATACCAGTTGAATTTATGCGATGTCTTGAACTCCGCCAGATTCAGAAAGTCGCTGCCGGTATTGTTATTGATGCTCATGTAACCGAGGCGAAAACGCGAAACATTATTCGTTATATCAGCGGCTACATCGATCGTTGAAAACGCGTTGCTGGCACCCGTTTTCATCATTTGCATACGCGTCCGATAATATGCCCACCAGTTGGCATAATTACTCATTTCCTCCACATAGGTACAGGTGGTGCCGGCACAGTCGGTACGGGCGAGCGCCTTGACGTTCTTGCCTGGAAAGGCATAGCTGTTGGTGCCTGGCGTAATCGGGGTACGCAGATTTTCCCCCGGCACCGCGCCCATCGCGAATGCCGTCGCCGTAAATACCATGGTCCCGCTATTGCCCCTGGTGACCTGCGGCGTGCTGCCGGTCGCGTCGGGCGCGGTAATCGTGACGACGGAGCCGGAAGAGCTGGCCGAATAGCCGGCTGCTTGGCACGCGCCTGTCTTGTGGAAGGTGCAGGCGTCGATCTGGGCCGCGATATTCTGCGCCAGGGTGCCGGTATTGCTGGTGGCGCCGACGGCGGCCGCCATGATCTGGACACCGCCAACCGTAAGTCCGCTCACGCTGGTGCTCGATGAACCGGAGATGATGAGCGTCGCAGTGCGCGGCGACGGTGCGCGCCGTTTGTTGAATGTCGCATCGTACGTCGCGCGGCAATTGGTCAACGCATTGTCGCTGCACCAGCGAAGATAAGCCGGAACGGTGTAGTTTCCGGTGGGCGCGTTTGCGGTGACGCAAGTCCGCATGCTGGCGCTATTACAGTACTCGCCCGGCACAATGGTGAATGAATAAGCGGTATCGGTCAGGTCGCTGGTCCCTGTGCTCTGGATACCGTAGCCATCGTTTTTGACCGCTTTCCAGTTTGGCTTCGTGGTTGCATCGGCGCCGGTCGCACCGGAAGCGCCGATCATGTTCGGATAGGCCGTGGTATTTACTGTGCCATCGCTATTGAAGGAAACCGGCTTGGCATACCTGACCGCAGGATTGTAGGCAACCCCATTGAACGCATTGTTCCTGAATAAATATTGGGGCGGGCTATTATCATTGGCCCAGTCGGGCATGTAATTCCAGTCCATACTGCCTGAATCATCGAGTACGAATAGTACATTCGGCTTCACATCGGTAGTGGAAGGCGCCGAGTAGGTATTCAGTGGCACGGTCGAGATGTCGGTCGCCGCGTAGGCGCTCGCGCTGAGAGCCAGCGCAAGCAGCAAACGGCTTGAATTCCTGAGCAATCCGTTCGCTGGCATGACGATCTCCTGGGGTGAATTGGCATTCATGATGTTATTTATTCTTGCGGCGTCGACTAAAGGGCAACCATCACCTGGATGTAGCTGACTGTATTTCTCGGCCCGGCAACCCGGGCGGTGATACGGTAATAAACTTGCGAGGGCGCATTAAGCTGGACTTCGCCCGCCTCTTCCGCATTCCCGGTTGCCGTGGTGCTGAGTGGCGAAGCGGAACACCTGGCGCCGGATGATGGCCCGCCGGCCTGATCGCACAGCCGGTCGATAATAAATGAGACTGTGTTGCCGGAAGCATCGGTCGACAGCTCCCTGGGCGGCCGGGCGAGAACCGACGTGTTCCAGTACTGGTCCCAGCTCTGGCCGCTGGCCGGCGCATGAATGTAGTTGCCGTTGGCGTCTTTTGCATTGCCGCTGGCGGAATACCCATTGCCGTCGTCGTCGGCATTCAGCGTGCCAATCGAACAGCCATTGGTACCGGTGCGACAGCTTTCCAGCCAGCCGACTGCCGCTTCTATGCCGGCGTCGCCGGAATGGGTAGCCGCTCGCTGAAATGCAAGATTGCCGACGATTAGGTTGCTGGTGTCGACGGAACGCACCAGGGCAAGACTGGCCAGGGTCATTACCACCAGCACGATGATGGCAAGCATTAATACCGCACCGTCCTGCCTGGCGCGCGTCTTTCCAAGTGCGCAAAGCGCTGTGTTATTGATCAGCATCCTGGTTGCACTCCCATCCATGCGACATTCCGGATCGGCACCACGGTTTGGGATACCTTGTAGCGATGACATTGCCAGTCAGCGTATGCGCTCAGGTCGATCGGACTGCCGGCGCTGCCGTTCCACGCCGGCGCATTTGGGGTCACCGGATCGCAGGTGCGCTGCCCGGTAGTGGAATCGATGCGGGTTTCGAATTGGGCGCTGCGTGCCACCAGCGCCAGTCGCAGCGCGGACACCCTGCTCCAGCCGCATGCATTGACAGGGGTGGTTCGGTCATAGGTATCGAGAATGGCATCCATCGTCGGGCTGGTCGAGTCGCGCCCGTATTCCGCCTTCATGCTGACGATCTGGCCCGCTATCGCCACCCAGATCGACGCATTATTTTTACTGGCGTCGAGACCGCAGTCGTTGACCAGGTAATCGCACACCGTCAGATTGCCGTTACGAACCGCATAGGCGAGGATCTGCGGCCTCTGCCCCAGATTGAAGAGCGTGGTGCCGGCGGCGCTGGTTACGGCCGTCACGGTGGTGGCCGACGTCGAGCTGATCCGGTCCAGTACCAGGGCGCCGGCGGTGCAGGCGGCAGGCGCGGCGATCACCCGGTCCCCGGCCTTGAAGGAATTTGGCATCTGCACCGTGTGAACGTTGGCTGCGGATGCATTGATTGCATTGCCTTGCGGTTCGTCGACGGCGTTACCATAAATGACCAGCATGGTATCGGTATTGGCATCGCCTGCGGGAATGATATTGGCCGCTGGATTAATGGCGACCGGTGCCAGCGGGACCGGCGTGGCGATATCCGTGCCTGACGGCAGCTTCCAGGTCAGGGCGCAACCGAACAGCTCGCGCGATGCAAAGCCGTAGCCGGCTTGGCCGATGTCTCGCTGGAGCGCATGCAGCATGATGGCGCCACTGTTTTGCGCGTCGGCGCCACCCACGGTGGTGCGTTTCTGTCCCTCCGACATGGCAAACACTTGCATGATGACGATAATCGCCAGCATGCCGATCACAACGCCGACCATGATCTCGACCAGGCTGAAGCCGGCATGCCGCTGCAATGGTGCTTCGGAAATCCGCGACACGATAGTCTCCCTTACCTGATTTGCGCGATTGAAGTGTAATTGTGCGGAGTGGCAGCCGCTCCCTCGTTAGGCGCCAGCCAGAAAATGGTCACTGTTACCATGCCCGCTCCGTCGACCACTACCGTCGGCGGGTTGGCTGCCACACCCGGCAAGGCTGCCGATACGCCCGGCAGCCAAGCCGCATAACCGGTTCCGCCGGTGTTGAAATTCGTTTGCAATACTGCCGTCGCGCGGTCGCTCACCCACATGGTGCCGATCAACTGGTTGACCAGGAGGCTGGCCTCGGAGCGATAGCGGGCATCACTTACCTGCTTGACCGCGACTGCCTGCATACCCACCATCGCGAGGATACCGAGGGAAAAAATAAGGATGGCCATCAAGGCTTCCAGCAGCATCATGCCAGCCTGCTGGCGCATACGTTGCGGGTATTGGGTCACGTCAGCATCCTTGAGGGTCGGCGCTTGCCAGGGCGGGATCGCACATGCGGATTTGTCCGCCCGAGCTGACGACCACCCGCATGCAACGCATCGGACCGGCGCTCGCGCATGCGCCGCCGGTAGGGTTACTTATATTGAAAACTGCCTTGTTCCCGGCCGGCAGGCCGGCGCCTACCCGTCCGACGCCATTGAATGCGAGCGTCGACGTAAATACCGGCGTGGTGGCCGCCGCATTGGTAACCGCGACCAGTTCCGATGTCTGAATTACCGTATTGACCGAGGCGGGAGCAGGCCGTGCCTGGATCGTGGCCGGGCAATCGGCGGCGCCATCGCCGTCCAGGTCCGCGACAGGCGAAGCGCAACCGACCGTCCAGGCCGATCCCGCGCCCAGGATGAAACTGACAGCGGTATTTCGCCGCACGGCTTCAGCCCGCGCCAGGTTGAGCCCGGCCTGTATTTCTTCGGTTGCGTTGCGGATCTGATTGCTCTGCACCCAACTCTTGAAACTGGGTGCGCCAGCGGCAAACAGCACCGCAACGATGCCCAGCCCGATCATCAACTCGATCAGGCTGACCCCGCGCTGACGGTGTTCCGGCCTTAACAAGCGCCACCCTTTGCGGTTACCCAGCAGTTGGCGTTCGTGGCCCAGCCGGAAGGCGCCGATGTGGTTGCCCTTGTATTGGTCTGATCAACGGTATAAACAAAGCCTGCCATTGAACCGATGCCCACCGCTCTGAGCGTGTAACCGGTCCCGGTCGCCGCCGCCGGGCAGGAGAAAGTAAAATAGCGACTGGAAACCGTATCATTGTTACAAGCCGGGGCGCCGGCATAAGTGCGGTTATCCTGAAAAAATTGCTCCATTTGTACGCGCTTCGCCGAAAGAGCCGTGGTGGCTTCGGGAATCTTGCCGCGCATAACATATTGGCTGTACATCGGCATTGCTACCGCCGTTAATATTCCAATAATCGCCACTGCGATCATCAATTCAATCAGTGAAAATCCGTTATTTGTGCAGCGCCGCATTATTTCCCTCCCGTAATATTTTAGATAGTATTAGATTTTCCATGAATAAATCTCTTATGCTGACGGAAGGCAAGTTTTTTGGAACCAGCGGCGTGCCACACAGCAACAAATAGTGCGTAACTCGTAGTGTTACACTAGCGTTCTACTCGTCCAACCATTTCAGAAATCTTTCCATGCACCTGGATCAACCACTTTCCGACAAGGAATTCGAAGAACTCGACCGTTTTTTACTGTCTGACCGCTGCGCCGACGATTGCATGACGATGGATTCGCTGCACGGCTACCTGACGGCGCTGGTGATCGGGCCGGAGGAAGTGCTGCTGGCAGAATGGCTGCCGCGCATATGGGGTGCCGCGCCGGAAGATGCGCCCGAGTTCGAGTCGGACAAGGAATTTGCGCATATCACCGGATTAATCGCGCGCTTCATGAATGAGATCGCGATCACTTTCGAAGTGGCGCCAAAGGAATACGAGCCGCTGTTTTGCGAACATCAGTGGCAGGGCCGGACGGTGCTTGATGGCGAAGCATGGGCCTGGGGCTTTTGGGAAGGCATGCAATTGCGTTCCGCCGCATGGGAACCGCTCTGGTCTTCCGAACTCGCGCCACTGCTGCGCCCGATTTATCTGCTGGGGGCGGAAGAAATCGAGGAAGAAGAATTGGCGCTGGTCGACGATCCCGGCAAATGCCACAAGCTCACGGTCGAGATCGAAGCGGCGATTCCGCACCTGCACCGCTACTGGCTGCCGCATCGTAAATCGACTGTCGCCACGGTCCAGCGCGAGGCGCCCAAAGTCGGCCGCAACGATCCATGCACCTGTGGCAGCGGCAAAAAATTCAAGAACTGCTGCGGCGCTTAGAGCGGATTGCGAAGTGGTGTGCGGAAGGCGCGGGCTGATTTGGGGTGCAGGGCAAGAAGGGAGCGTTCCCTTGCAAGGGAACGCCGTTCCGCAGGCGGGCAGCATGCTGCCCGAATTCCCTGCTGTACCGTTCGTCGTTTGTGGGGCGACCCACACAAACGACGAACAACGCCGCCATGCGCCTCAAAGCGGCACGCGACACCGTGCACTAATGCGCAATCCGCTCTAATCCCCTCTTCCCCAAAGCGAACATGCTGGCGACGGTCCTGGCCGTTGCAGCTTGCGGTTCAGGCAGCGATAACGCGGCAGATGGGACGCCGCCAATCGGCGGGAAGACTGTCAGCGTCGCACCGGAATTAAAATTTCCGATTTGCCGGGATCAATTTATTATCCTGTGTTACCTTAAAATAAATAAGCTGGTCATCGTCAGCGACGCGGACCGCATGGCCTTGAAGTTCATGGTCCCGCCGCCAGCGGATGTTCCACCGCCGCCGTCCCCGGGCGGTCCACCCGATTCCAGTTCGACGTTATAACGAAGCGCGCCACCTGCCCCGCCATCTACAACGCATCATCCCAGTCAGGCCGCATTTCGCGCACGCGTTCGTGCGTTATCGGATTGCCAAAGAGGAAAATACTACAATCGTATTTCAGCGCCGAGATACTTGCGGGCAAGTCGGTTAACTGGTTTTCCCTTAAATCCAGCCATTCGAGCAGCGGTGGCAGTTCAGGCAAGCGGCTCAGTTGATTATATGCAAGACTTAGATCGCGAAGCTGCGGCAACTGCCGTAAAAAGTCGGCGGGAAGCTCGGTCAGTCCATTGCTTGAAAGATCCAGTTTTTGTAGCCCTGCAGGCATCGCCGGCAGCAAGACGATCTTTGGATTGTCGCCTGCCAACAGTTTCCGCAATCCGGCAGGTAACGGCGGCAGACTTTCCAGGTCGAGGCTGCATAGGTTCAGTTCCTGCTCGGGCTTGTTCGCGGCAAGCCACTCTCTGATCGCCTCGCCCGCCCGGCGTGCAAATCCGCGACGGGCTGCGTGATTCGGTTCGACCCACTCTTTTAATTCTTGAAGGTAACTATTTCGAGGCGCCAGGAGAAGCGAGGTGGAGTCGCGGGATTCGGCAGATCGGCTCGCGTGCATGGTGTTCCGGGGTCTGGTGGATGGACCCGCTTAGTAACAGCCGCCGGCCCATGGTTCCACAATCGTCCTCACCTTACGCCCGCCCCGGCCGACAGCACCCGGGATCGCATCGCACAAGAAGGCGGGAATCGTCATGGCCCGTGGCCGGCAGCCGTCCCAGGCCCGGGGCGGCTGCCGGGACCGATCGCCGCTCCTGGCTGCGCGACTGCTTAAATCTTGATGAAATGCTCGCGGTAATAACGCAATTCCTCGATCGATTCAAGGATATCGGCCAGCGCGGTATGCTTCTGATGCTTTTTGAACCCGTTCACCAGTTCCGGCTTCCAGCGCCGGCACAGTTCCTTCAGCGTCGACACATCGAGATTCCGGTAATGAAAGAACGATTCCAGCTTCGGCATGGTGCGCGCCATAAAGCGGCGGTCCTGGCAAATCGTGTTGCCGCACATTGGCGATTTCCCGGCCGGCACGAAATGTTTCAGGAAATCGATCAGCGTTAATTCGGCATCGGCCTCGGTCACGGTCGATGCCTTGACCCGTTCGATCAAACCGGAGCGCCCATGCGTGCCCTTGTTCCATGCATCCATTGCGTCCAGCTTTTCATCCGACTGGTGAATCGCTAATACCGGGCCTTCCGCCAGGATGTTCAGGTTGGAATCGGTGACCACCACCGCGACTTCGATGATCCGGTCGGTATCGGGGTCCAGGCCGGTCATTTCCATATCCACCCAGACCAGATTGAATTCATTGGGACGTGCTGGAACGCTTGCTGATGCTTCGACTTGAGTAGCTTGTGACATAATTGATTTTTCCTCTGGTTTCCCGCCATTTTCTCACAGGCAAAGAATGTATTCAGACGCATTTTCCATATTGTTTGTCGGTTTCCTGATTGTTACCGTGCTCGTACGCTTGTGGCTGACGACGCGGCATATACGGCATGTGCTCGCGCATCGGAGCGCGGTGCCGGCACAGTTTGCTGAAAAGATTCCACTGGCCGCGCACCAGAAAGCCGCCGACTACACTGTCGCCAAAAGCAAATTGGGGCTCATCATGCTCCTCGTAAATGCTGCCGTGTTAATCGGTTTCACGCTGCTCGGCGGCCTGCAATGGCTTTCGGTCACGATACTCGATATTACCGGTCCCGGCATGGCGCATCAAATCGGATTGATTGCCGCGTTCGCCGTCATTTCCGGGATCATCGAGCTTCCCGTTGAGTATTACACTCAGTTCGTGCTGGAAGCCCGCTTCGGTTTCAACAAGATGTCCCTGGGCCTGTTCATTGCCGACCGCGTAAAAGGCATCTTGCTGGGCGCGGCGATCGGCTTCCCGCTGATCTGGGTGATCCTGACGCTGATGGAAAAATCCGGCGATCTGTGGTGGCTATATGCCTGGCTGGTATGGACCGGCTTCCAGTTGCTGATGCTGGTGCTGTATCCAACCGTCATTGCCCCCATGTTCAATAAATTTACGCCACTCGACGACGACAGCTTGCGCGCGCGCATTGAAAACCTCATGAAACGGGTCGGTTTTGCATCGAAAGGCCTGTTCGTGATGGATGGCTCCAAGCGCAGCGCGCATGGCAACGCCTATTTCTCAGGATTCGGCTCGGCCAAGCGCATCGTGTTTTTCGATACCCTGCTGTCGCGCCTCGCGCCGCAAGAAATCGAAGCGGTGCTGGCGCATGAACTCGGCCATTTCAAATTGAAGCATATTCTCAAGCGCATCGTCGTGATGTTCGCCGTCTCGCTGGCCTTCCTGGCGCTGCTCGGCTTCCTGAAGAACCAGGTATGGTTCTATACCGGCCTTGGCGTCGTGCCCATGATGGGCGCCAGCAATGATGCGATGGCTCTGATCCTGTTCATGCTGGTGCTGCCGGTATTTACCTTCCTGCTTTCGCCGCTGACGTCGATCAGCTCACGCAAGCATGAATTTGAAGCCGATGCATTTGCCGCGAAACACAGCAATGCGCAAGATCTCGTCTCGGCGCTGGTCAAGCTGTATGAAGACAATGCCTCGACCCTGACGCCCGACCCGCTGCATTCGGCGTTTTATGACTCCCATCCGCCGGCAACCGTGCGGATTAATAAACTGCTAGCTGCATGAACGGGGTACTTGCCATGATCGATACCGCTACATTACTCGAAAAAAAATGCCGTCCGCTCGAGTCGGCGCTGAGCGATGCCGCAATCGCCGAGCATCGGACCGCCGTCCCGGAGTGGGCCTTGCAAAATGGCAAAATCGCCAGATCGTTCAGCTTCAAGAATTATTATGAAACGATGGCTTTCGTTAATGCGCTCGCTTACCTGAGCCATGCCGAAGACCATCATCCGGAACTGGCGGTCACGTACAATCGCTGCACTGTCAAATACGATACGCATTCCGTCAATGGCGGACGCGGCGGCATCTCCGAAAACGATTTCATTTGTGCAGCCAAGGTTGACGCCCTTGCACAGCAAGGGGCGAAATGAGTAAACCGGCACGCGGCAGCACCGGCATGACCGGACACATCATTGCCGCCCATGGGCGTCACTATCTGGCACAAGCCGGGGACATCAAGTTGCATTGCGTAACACGCGGTAAGAAAAGCGATGTGGCGGTCGGCGATATCGTCAATCTGCAACTCACCTCCTCCGACCAGGCCGTCATCGATTCGATTGTCGAGCGCAAAACGCTGCTATATCGTTCGGATCAATACAAATCCAAACTTCTTGCGGCAAATGTCACCCAGCTATTCATCGTCGTTGCAACCGAGCCGGGATTTTCCGACGACCTGATATCACGTTCGTTGGTCGCAGCGGAAGCGGCGGGCGTGCGCGCCCACCTGATTCTCAACAAGATCGACGTCACGGCCTCGCTTGAAAAAACCCGGCAGCGCGTGGCGTTTTACGCCGGGCTCGGTTATCCGGTGCATGAAGTCTCGGCGCGCGGCGCGCCCGATGCCGCCCGCGAAACCCTGGCGCCGCTGCTGGCCGGACAATCGTCGATCCTGATCGGCCAGTCCGGCATGGGCAAATCCTCGCTGATCAACCTGCTGGTGCCCGACGCCGACATCGCGGTGCGCGAAATTTCCGCCGCGCTCGATACCGGCAAGCACACCACGACTTTTACAAGGTTGTACCAGCTCGATGCCGAATCGTCCGTGATCGACTCGCCGGGATTTCAGGAATTCGGGCTGTATCAGTTGACCGAAGGTATGCTGGAACGCGCTTTTCCGGAATTTGCGCCGCATATCGGGCACTGCAAATTTTATAACTGCCATCATGTCAATGAACCGGATTGCGCGATTCTCGGCGCCGTCAAAAGCGGTGAAATAGCACCGCCGCGGCATGCGCTGTATCTGCAATTGCGCCATGAATCGCTGCAAACCATAGGATATTAAGGGCGCCGGCACACTGTCAGAGTGTCTTTTAGTAAAAAAATCCCATATAATTGAAGCAGTTACACTCTTCGGCGGCAGGCGCCACCTCGCCGCCGTTTTCATTTATGGCAATCAAACACTTTCTCCAGTTTTCTGACTTTACGCTTGACGAGTTCGAGTATGTGATCGAACGCGCGCATGTCATCAAGCGCAAGTTCAAGAATTACGAGCCCTATCACCCGCTGGAAGACCGGACGCTGGTCATGGTGTTCGAAAAAAATTCGACCCGTACGCGCCTGTCGTTCGAGGCCGGCATGCACCAGCTCGGCGGTGCGGCGATTTACCTGAATACGCGCGATAGCCAGCTTGGTCGCGGGGAACCGGTCGAAGACGCGGCGCAAGTCATATCGCGCATGTGCGACATCATCATGATCCGCACTTTCGGCCAGGAAATCATCGACCGCTTCGCCGCCCATTCGCGGGTGCCGGTCATTAACGGCCTGACCAATGAGCATCATCCCTGCCAGGTGCTGGCCGATATCTTCACTTACACTGAACATCGCGGCGCCATTGCCGGCAAGACGGTTGCGTGGGTCGGCGACGCCAACAATATGCTGTACTCATGGCTGCAGGCGGCGCAAGTGTTCGGCTTCCATGTCAATGTCTCCACCCCCAAGGGCTATGATATCGATCCGGCCCTGGTCGCGCCCAGCTTTGGCGGCTACACCGTGTTCGACGATCCGTCGGATGCCTGCGCGGGCGCCCATCTGGTTACGACCGACGTCTGGACCAGCATGGGGTTTGAAGAAGAAAATGCGGCGCGGCTGAAGGCTTTCAATGGCTGGATCGTCGATATGGAAAAAATGCGCCGCGCCCAGCCGGATGCCCTGTTCATGCATTGCCTGCCGGCCCATCGCGGCGAGGAAGTCGCGGCCGATGTGATCGATGGCCCGCAATCGGTGGTATGGGACGAAGCCGAGAACCGCCTGCATGTGCAGAAGGCCTTGCTCGAATACCTGGTGCTCGGCCGGGTCGCATGACGCCGGATCACCAAATTACCAATCCGAATATTTATTGATTGATGAAAGAACTAGCATGAGCGATATAAAGAAAGTGGTGCTCGCCTATTCAGGCGGCCTCGATACTTCGGTCATCCTTAAATGGCTGCAGGATAACTACCAGTGTGAAATCGTGACCTTCACGGCCGACCTCGGGCAAGGGGAAGAGCTTGAGCCTGCGCGGCAAAAAGCGATCAAGTTCGGCATCAAGCAGGAAAACATTTATATCGACGATGTGCGCGAAGAATTCGTGCGTGATTTCGTGTTTCCGATGTTCCGCGCCAATACCGTCTATGAAGGCGAATACCTGCTCGGCACCTCGATCGCACGGCCGCTGATTGCCAAGCGCCTGATCGAAATCGCGCGCGAAACCGGCGCCGACGCCATCTCGCACGGCGCCACCGGCAAGGGTAACGACCAGGTTCGTTTCGAGCTTGGCGCCTATGCGCTGATGCCGAATGTAAAAATCATCGCGCCGTGGCGCGAGTGGGATTTGCTGTCGCGCGAGAAGCTGCTGAAATATGCGGAAGACGCCGGCATCGACATCGACATGAAGCACAAGAAAGGCGGCGCGCCCTACTCGATGGACGCCAACCTGCTGCATATCAGCTTCGAAGGCCGCCACCTGGAAAATCCGGGCGCCGAAGCCGAAGAAGCGATGTGGCGCTGGACCGTCAGTCCGGAACAGGCGCCGGACGAAGCCGAATACCTCGAAATCGAATATGAAAAAGGCGACATCGTCGCATTGAACGGCAAGCGGATGGCGGCGGCTGAAGTGCTGACCGAACTCAACCGCCTCGGCGGCAAGCATGGCATCGGCCGCCTCGACCTGGTGGAAAATCGCTATGTCGGCATGAAGTCGCGCGGCTGCTATGAAACGCCGGGCGGCACCATCATGTTGCGCGCGCATCGCGCAATCGAATCGATCACGCTCGACCGCGAAGTGGCGCACCTGAAGGATGATCTGATGCCGCGCTACGCATCGCTGATTTATAACGGCTACTGGTGGGCGCCGGAGCGTCTTGCCCTTCAAACGCTGATCGATCATACCCAGCAAAATGTCAATGGCTGGGTGCGCGTGAAACTGTACAAGGGCAATGTGATCGTGGTGTCGCGCGACTCGAAGACCGATTCGCTGTTCGACATGAATATCGCCACCTTTGATGAAGATGGCGGCGCGTATAACCAGGCGGACGCCGGCGGATTCATCAAGCTCAATGCGTTGCGGATGCGGATCGCGGCGAACGCAAAGGCCAGGCGCGGGTCGTAAGCTGGTTTGCGCGAAGCAGTACCAAGGGCCTGTTGCAGGCCCTTTTTTTCAATTCAAACTCGGAAGAACAGCAATGAGCACACAGTTCGACAACGTATCAGTCATCAAGAAAGCAAACATCTATTTTGACGGCAAGTGCATCTCGCATACCGTGATCCTGGCCGACGGCGTCACGAAATCAATCGGCGTGATTTTGCCCTCCTCACTGACCTTCAATACTGGTGCGCCGGAAATCATGGAACTGAATGCCGGTAAATGTCGTATTCGTCTGAATGGCGAGACTGAATGGAAAGCCTATGAAGGCGGTCAGCAGTTTGCGGTACCGGGTAATTCGAGCTTTGATATTGAAACAATCGAGACGCTCGACTACGTCTGCCATTTCGGCTGAAGCTGAGGCAGGTATTCGTCTGAAAATGAATTCCTGCGGCCGGCGAAGCGCGCCTCTGATTTTTATTCAGATACCGCACCGGGCAAGGAAGCCGACCTTGAAATCAGGCGCGAATTGGTTCTAGATCAGCACCGGCTCTGGTTCAAGCATGATGCCGAAGTGCTCCCGCACATCGGTTTGAATCATGTGCGCCAGATGGAGAATATCCTGGCCGCTTGCTCCGCCGCGATTGACCAGCACCAGCGCCTGCCTGTCATACACGCCGGCGGCGCCTATCGCTTTTCCTTTCCAGCCGCACTGATCGATTAGCCAGCCCGCCGCCAGCTTGTAGCTGCCATCGAATTGCCTGTGGCTGACCAGATTCGGATGACGCAACTGTAATGCGTCGCGCTGGTCGGCGGACACCACCGGATTCTTGAAGAAGCTGCCGGCATTGCCGATCACCGCCGGGTCAGGCAGTTTGCGGGTACGGATCGCGATGACCGCAGCACTGATTTCCTGCGCGGTAGGCGCCGCCAGCGTCTCCAGTTCACGTGCCAGTTCGGCATAGGCAAGATTGGCGCGCCAGCGCTTGGGCAATGCGAAGGTAACATCCAGTATGGCGGCGCGATCGCGCCAACGGTGTTTGAAAGCACTGTCCCGGTAGCCGAATTCGCATGCCGCGCGATCGAGCGTGAACACATCGCCAGTGCCGAAATCAAATGCGCTCAGGGAATGAAAGCAATCCTGTAGTTCGACCCCGTAGGCGCCGATATTCTGAATCGGCGCAGCGCCCACTGTGCCGGGAATCAAGGACAGGTTTTCCAGTCCTCCGAGACCGGCCGCCAGTGTCCACAGCACGAAGCCATGCCAGTTTTCGCCCGCTGCGACGCGTACGAACGTGGCGTCGGCATCGGCGCCGATAATCTCGATCCCTTTGCCGCACATATGCAGCACCAGACCCGGGAAATCGCCGGTGAGTAATATGTTGCTGCCCCCACCCAGCACCAGCCGCGGCAACGCATCGAGCGCTGAATCCGCCCGGCATGTACGCAAGTCGTCGGCGGAGCGCACCGGCAAATAGGCCTTCGCCTGTGCTTCGATGCCGAAGCTATTCAGGCTGCGCAGGGGAAAATCCGGATAAAAGGCAAGAGGGCGTGGCATACGGCGCTGATTATATAGGGCCGGCGGAAATGATGCATTTCTCGCGCGTTGCAGCGCTGTCCTTCTGCCGCGCAGACTCCTAGCCACCCGGTTTTTTGTCCGCTAGAATGGGTACTTGTGAAAAATGCACGGCGATTGCTGCCTGCTTTCAGTTTAAAGGAATGATTCATGCCATCGTTTGACGTTGTATCCGAAGCCAATATCGTCGAAGTCCGGAATGCGATCGATCAGGCCAATAAGGAAATTTCGACTCGTTTCGACTTCAAGGGCAGCGACGCGCGTGTCGAGCAAAAGGAGCGCGAGCTGACGGCATTTGCCGATTCGGAATTCCAGTTGGGGCAAGTACGCGACGTACTGACCGCTAAGATGACCAAGCGCAACGTCGATGTCCGTTTTCTCGACATCGGCAAAGTCGAAAAAATTGGCGGCGACAAGGTCAAACAGGTAATCAAGATCAAGAATGGCATCGAGTCCGACGCCGCAAAAAAAATCGTCCGCATCATCAAGGATAGCAAGATGAAGGTCCAGGCCAGCATCCAGGGCGATGCGGTACGGATTACCGGCGCCAAGCGAGATGATCTGCAGGCGGCCATGGCATTGCTGCGCAAGGAAGTCGCCGACCTGCCGCTCGAATTCAATAATTTCCGGGACTGAGCTGCAATGTGCCGGCTGGTGATCGCCCTGTTCTTCGCAACCGGCCTGGCGCACGCCGCGGAAGTCCAGGTGGTCGGACTGTTCCCTGGCAAGGCGGTCCTGGTGATCGATGGTGCGACGCCCAGAACCTATGCCGCCGGCGACACCATCCCCGGGGGCATGAAGCTGGTGGCGGTCAGCCAGTCCGGCGCCACGCTGGATATCAATGGCAAGCGACAGGTGATCGCGATGGGCGATCATATCAGCCGCGGCGCGGCCGGCAGCCCCGGAAAAGTAACACTGCAGGCGGACCGGCAAGGCCATTTCGTTACGCAAGGTCACGTTAATGGCGGGTCGATCACCATGCTGGTCGATACCGGCGCGACCATGATTGCACTTTCGGCCGCAGACGCAACGCGTCTTGGCATCGATTACAGGAAGGGCCAGACCGGCACCATCAATACCGCCAACGGGCCGGTACAGGCCTATCGCGTCAGGCTGGATACGGTCAGGATCGGCGATATCGAATTGAACCAGGTGGACGCCTCGGTGCTCGAAAACAGCATGCCATTTGCGCTGCTGGGCATGTCGTTTTTGAACCGGACCGAAATGCGCCAGGACGGCGGACAGATGACGCTGACCAAGCGGTATTGACGCTGTCATCCCATTTCACCGGGATCGCAACGCTGGTCTACCCTGGCCACTCACTGCTCACTGCTTATTGCTTACTGCTCCCTGCTACTGTTCGCGGCTACCGTTCACGGCTTACTGCTTACCACTCGCGATTCATCGGTTAACGCCCGCCGCATGCGGTTACCGCTATTTTTAAATGGCTATCCGGTCGCCGCGTCGTGCTGACTGGCGAACATAAGTTTAGGTTAGCTAATATTCGTTGGCTGAATACCAGGCGGGTGCTTCAATCCCTGTTTTTAACAGGGAGGCGAGGAATGGATATCTGCCGGTCAAATGTCGGCCCGTCGCGGGCGGGTGCCTTAAAAGGTCTGTCCGAGGATTCCGGCGCGGCCCTTACGCTACCCGCACTGAGTTTTGAGGTTTTACAAAAAATTTCGGAAAAGTTTGGCTTGCAAGCCCTGTACACGCAACTGCGTTCCGCCCACTCCCCTGTTCCCATGGTTGTTGCGGGCGAACTCCTCACCCGCAGTCCGTATGCCGGCAAGGCGGCATTGGCCAGTGCCTTGTTGACGGCCGGTTTTGATCCGAACCACATTCATGTCAATGGCCGGTCATCATTGGATCAAGCCGCGAATGCAAGAAACGAGGAGCTGATCGACGTGCTGATTACGTTCGGCGCCGATATCGATGGCAATCGGAACGCCAGCGGCGACGTCGCATTGTGGGCCGCCCTACGCTGGGACGATGACGAGGCGGTTGCCCTTCTTCTTGCCGCCGGAGCCGACCCGAACATCCGTGATCATGAGAACACGCTGCCGTTGAGCAAAGCCATCACCGGCCAGATTACAATCGTCAATCTGCTGCTCGCGCACGGGGCCGATCCAAACGGCGATTCGGCGCTGGGGCACGCAGCGGCGCGCGCAAACCTGGGCACGGTAAAGGCCCTGCTTGCGGCCGGCGCAAACCCGAATCAGCCAGACCCTGACGGCAATCCGCCGTTAGCTTTTTTGCTGAAGGGACTCATGCAATTCAAAACCCGGCAAGCAGTCGCGCGGCTGCTTCTCGATGCAGGGGCCAATCCGGACCAATCCGAAAATGGCAAACCGTCACCATACGACAGCGCTGCTGCGCAATTTGGCGACAAGCAGGCCAGCCTTCTTTTCCGAAGTTCGGCCCCGCTTATCCTGGCGGATCGCTAGCCGGCCGGACCGTCTGTGAACACGATCGATTCCCGGCCGATTCAGAGTCGACTGCCGGCGGCCGGGATGGCAAGTGCGATCACGCATCGGCGCCACCGTGCCGCCGAGTGCCGGTTCAATACGCCGGTTCAGGCATCCGGATCCGCCAGCCGGCGCTGTCTCACCGCCGCCGCTAACCCTTCCAGCACGGCCACGCTTTCTTCCCAGTTAATGCAGCCATCCGTCACCGACTGGCCGTAAGTCAGTTCCTTTCCGTGGATCAGGTCCTGGCGCCCGGCTACCAGGTGGGACTCCACCATCACGCCGACAATCCGGCTGTCGCCCGCAGCAATTTGCTTGCCGATTTCCGCGCACACCGGGATCTGATTTTCCGGCTTCTTGGAACTGTTGGCATGCGATGCATCGATCATCAGCCGTGATGCCAATCCATTGTTGGCGATTTCCTTGCATGCGGCATCCACGCTGGCCGCGTCATAGTTCGGCGCCTTGCCGCCGCGCAGGATGATGTGGCAATCCTCATTGCCATTGGTCGATACGATTGCCGAATGGCCACCCTTTGTCACCGAAAGGAAATGATGTGGTTGCGATGCCGCCTTGATGGCATCCACCGCGATCTTGATGTTGCCATCGGTACCGTTCTTGAAGCCAACCGGGCTCGACAGGCCGGATGCCAGCTCGCGGTGCACTTGCGATTCGGTGGTGCGTGCGCCGATGGCCCCCCAACTGATCAGATCGGCGACATATTGCGGGCTGATGACATCGAGGAATTCCGTGCCGGCCGGCAGACCGAGTTCGTTTATGTTCAGCAGCAGTTCGCGCGCCATGCGCAAACCGTCATTGATGCGGAAGCTGTTGTCCATGTAGGGATCGTTGATCATCCCCTTCCAGCCGACCGTCGTGCGCGGTTTTTCAAAATAGACGCGCATGATGATTTCCAGTTCACCCGCGTGGCGCTCACGCTCCACCACCAGGCGACGCGCATATTCCAGCGCGGCCTTGGGATCGTGGATCGAGCAGGGACCGATCACGACCATCAAGCGGTCATCCTGTCCATGCAGGATACGGTGCAGGGCGGTACGGGAATCGGCTGCAGTGCTGGCCGCCTTTTCCGAACAAGAAAATTCGCGTATCAAGTGCGAAGGGGGTATCAGTTCTTTCATTTCCCGGATCCGTAAATCATCTGTGCGCGGCATGTTTTCTCCAATCTAAAGTGAATAGGTCTCTAAATGAAAAAACCGCCATCGCTGGCGGTTTTTTAGAAAATCTGGTTAGTTTCGTTTCGTGTCGCTTTTACGTGAACTTACCGCTTCTCCACCGCCGTTTGGCTGGAATAGCTAAAGTAAAAATAAAAGTAAAAGCGCGCGAAAGTCATGTTCTTTACTGATCAGTAGTCAAATCCAGGCTAATAGTGCAGCAGTTCAGCGACTTTGGCAAGCGAAAGTATGCAAATTACCGCGCTGTCATTTATCGATTAAGCCGTACCGCCAACAGTGACCCCATCGATACGTAAGGTTGGTTGTCCGACACCGACCGGAACGCTCTGCCCTTCCTTGCCGCACACGCCGACACCGGAATCGAGCCGCATGTCATTTCCGATCATCGATACCCGATTCAGCACGTCCGGTCCATTCCCGATCAGCGTCGCTCCTTTTACCGGATAGGTCACCTTGCCATCTTCAATCATGTAGGCTTCACTTGCAGAAAACACAAATTTTCCATTCGTGATATCGACCTGTCCGCCACCGAAATTGACTGCATACAAGCCATTCTTCACTGACGCGAGAATCTCGGCCGGGTCCTTGTCGCCGCCCAGCATGTAGGTATTCGTCATGCGCGGCATCGGCAAGTGGGCAAACGATTCGCGCCGAGCATTGCCGGTCACCGGCATTTTCATCAGGCGCGCATTCATGGTGTCCTGGATATAGCCTTTCAGGATACCGTCTTCAATCAGCGTGGTGCACTGGGTCGGATTTCCTTCGTCATCCATATTGAGCGAACCGCGGCGGTCGGCAAGCGTGCCGTCATCAACCACCGTGACCCCCCTGGCAGCAACGCGATCGCCGATGCGTCCGGAAAACGCGCTCGATCCCTTGCGATTGAAGTCGCCCTCAAGGCCATGCCCGATCGCTTCATGCAGCAATACACCGGGCCAGCCCGGTCCCAGCACCACGGTCATCGGCCCGGCCGGCGCCGGACGCGCTTCCAGGTTAACCAGCGCCGAAGCTACCGCTTCGCTTGCGTATGTTTCCAGCAATTCGTCACTGAAATAAGCATAGCTGTAGCGCCCGCCTCCACCCGAAGAACCGGTTTCTCGGCGGCCATTCTGTTCCGCGATGACGGTAATGGAAACCCGTACCAGCGGCCGAATGTCTGCTGCGAGCACGCCATCGCTGCGCACCACCAGCACGACATCATACTCACCGGCCAGACCCGCCATCACCTGTACCACGCGCGGATCCTTGGCGCGCGCGATCCGCTCGATTTTTTCCAGCAGTTTCACTTTCTCGGTCGCATCGAGCGAAACGATCGGATCATTCGGCAAATACAGCGCGCGACCGCCGACCGGCTGGATCGCCGACGCCACCTTGATCTTGCCCGCCCCCTGGCGCGCGATGGTACGCGTCGCCGCCGCCGCGTCGAGCAGCGCGCGCTCGGAAATTTCGTCGGAATAGGAAAACGCGGTGCGGTCGCCCGAGACCGCGCGCACGCCGACGCCTTGGTCGATCGAGAAATTGCCGGTCTTTACGATGCCTTCTTCCAGACTCCAGCCCTCGCTCTTGGTGAACTGAAAATAAAGATCGGCATAATCGACGCGATGGGTAAACATCGTGCCCAACACCTGGATCAGCCGGCTTTCATCGAGGCCGAAAGGCGTGAGCAATACATCGCTGGCAATGGCCAGACTTTTCAGATTCGGTTCAAATAGATTCATGGTCGTTGGCGTGCGCGAAGCAAGTCGCGCTGATGGAAAGATTCAGTGGTTGATCCAGTGGTTCGTCATGCTCCGGTTTGCGGATAAATTGAAGCGTGACGGCCTGCTAATAGGTTACCCGATTGTAAACGATCGTGCCGCCTTCATAACCTGCGATGCCTGAGTGCCGGGAGAGTCTCGCGCACACTCGATAATACATGGGGATCGAGCACGCCGATGACAAGCCCTTCCCCCTCCGGCAACTCGGCCTTGATCTCGCCCCACGGGTCGACCAGCATGCTGTGGCCCCAGGTGCGGCGGCCATTCGGATGCTTGCCGCCTTGTGCCGCCGCCAGGATGTAGCACTGGTTTTCAATCGCGCGTGCGCGCAGCAGGAGTTCCCAATGCGCCCTGCCCGTTGTATAAGTAAACGCCGAGGGCACGACCATTAGCGCGCAGTCGCCCATCGCGCGGTACAGTTCCGGAAACCGCAAATCATAACAAACCGACAATCCGACGCGGCCGAATGGCGCTTCGAAGGTCGCCACCTGACCACCCGCCATGATCGTGCGCGATTCATCATAGGATTCCCCGCCCTTGGTAAAACCGAACAGGTGGATCTTGTCGTAACGCGCGACCCGCTCTCCAGCCGGATTGTAGACCAGTAGCGTGTTAAGCACCTTGTCCGGCGCCGGTGCCGCCAGCGGCAGCGTTCCGCCGATCAACCACAAGCGGTGCTCGCGGGCCAGGCCCGCCATGAAGTCCTGGATCGGACCGTTGCCATCCTGTTCCGCACAGGCGACCTTGTCAGATTCATGCATGCCCATGATCGGCCAGTACTCGGGCAGCAACACGACTTGCACGCCTTGCTGCGCCGCTTCCCCGACCATGCGCCGCACGCTGGCGAAATTCTGTTCCACCAGCGGCGTCGAGACCGTCTGGATTGCGGCAACCTTGACTGGTTCATTCATCACTGGCTTGTTCACTGGTAGCTCCATTGTTGTCGCTTTCTTTTGTCAACCACCCGGCCCAGGGCTTCCCGGCGCTGTGGGCGCATTCGCATTCCTGCGTTCCAGCTTTGTGACGACAGGATCTTTCCACGGGCCGCTGATCCGGTATTCCATTGTAAATGCCTGCATCAAAGGATCGCGCAAGAACAATTGCGCCAGAAATGAACCAAGCCCGATCACCGGGTTGACGAGCAAGCCGTACACGACCGATGCGGCGCCAACATTAATTTCCGGTAGCACAGCCACATGCAGATTTTGCGATTCCCTTGAAATGTCGACCGACCCATTCATGAGCACGGCGGCGCTGACGCTGCGCATCTTGAAATTTTCGGTCGTCATGAGTCCGTTTGCAATATTGGCGGTCGCGATCACGCCATCAAATGCAAACCCTTCTGAAAACAAATCGCGGAAATCGAGGGCTAACCGGCGCGGCAACGATTGAAGGCTTAACACACTGAGCAGCTTGGCGGCGCCGGGATCAACCTTCAGGAATTGTCCGGCCGCCAGATTCAGATTGACTTGCCCGGACAAGCTTGGAATATCAATTGAAAACGGCAATCCCTTCCAGGTTATTTCGCCGTCCATCTTGCCCTGGCCGCCGCGCAAGACATTCGCAAAACCAAAACGGTCGAGCAGTTTTCCCGCGTCCGCGATGTCGAGCACATAGTTCAGGGTAGTCGTACTTTGCTTGTCCGGATTGCCCCATTTGCCGGATGCATTCAAGGTCCCGTCCGGATTGGCAATGGTAAGCTTGCTGATGCGCCATTCGCGCCCGTTCGGACCGGCGGCATTATTGGCCAGCAATTCGATGTGCCCCAGTTTTTTGCCCATTAATTCAAAATTTTCCGCCACTATGTCAAGGCCGGGCATCTGCATGGTTGAATTTTTCGCATCCAGCAAATCCGATACATCGCTTGCCGCCGAGCGCGGAATAATCAGCGAGGCCAAGCGCGCGGTGACGCGGCCCAGCCCGCGCCCGGTTTGCGATTCCGACCAGGTAACATACCCGGAAGCCTGTTCCGAATCGATGTTGGCTTGCCAAATATTTTTCTGATGGGACGCGCCGACCACCACATTATTGAGTGTCTTGCCCATCACAACCAGCTCGGTGGCGCGCGCGGCAAGAACTTCCGGATCGATATACTGGGCAATGTTCAATGCATCGGAGGCTGCCGGCGCGGCGGTCTCGGCTGGCACCTGGACTGCTGGTGCTGGCGTATTCCCGGCCAGGATCGAAGCCACGCTATTGCGCCAGGCATCGATGTCGAGCGACTTCAGGTTGACGTTGGCGATCAGTCCGCTATCCGGCTCCGGCGCCGGCACATTCACGCCGATGCCGCCGCGCTCCACCAGCCACGGGTCATTCGCGCCATTGGATTTCTTTCGCGAATATCGCGCGGCGATCGCCGTGCCGAGCGACATGGTAATTTCGTCGCGCAGCACCGAAGCGTCCTCGGACCGCACGCCGGCCAATTCGAACCTGAGCGGCAGGCTTTCATTCGCGGCCTTGCGCAGCGGCGCCGGAAAATCAAGGGAAATGCCTTGCAAGCCGGACTCGATCACAATTTCCGGACGCTTGTCTTTCACGCTGATCAACGCGCCATACCGCGTGGCGCCGGTGATCTGCTGGAACAGCCGCTGCATCACCGGCGAAGGATAAGTCTTACGCAAGCCGTCCGAAGAGACCGTGCCGTCGGCCTTGATGGCAATGCCGCCTTCACTCTGGGTGCCGCCGGATACCGCGACTGGCCCGCCGAGAAAATTCGCCCTGATTGCGTTCAGTTCAAAACCTTTTTCATGAAACTTCAGGTCGCCGCTCGCTTGCATCAGTGGTGGAATCAGATTCTGCAATGTCACATCATTGCCGGCGAACTGCAGCGTGCCCTGAACCTTGGCATCATGCGGATGCGCCAGTGGCAAGTCCAGTTTTAGCCCGAGCTTCGCATTGCCGCTGCCCCTGGTCTCATCGGTAAAACGCCCGATCCAGTCGCCGACCGGGCTATCGACGGTGTAGCGCAGGAAATTCTGCAGCGGTCCGCCGGCACTGCCGGTAATGTTCAGGATGCGTTCGGCATGCGATAGGTCGGCGATCGCGGCATCGACTTTCGAGAGGGCGACGCCATGCGTACTGGCGCTGTCCGCCCTGATATGAAGGCGCGTACGGTCCAGCATGAAGCTGCCGTTGATTGCTTCCAGCATGGGCCACATCGGCGATGTCTGGTCCCTGCCAAAATGACCGGGCAGGTAATTCAATACGCCATTCTCGATCTTGGCGGTGACCGAGAAACGTCCGCGCGGCTTGTCGCCCGGCCGCTCGGTGCGAAATGGGAAATGGGCCAGGTCGCCGCTGATGTCGATCGCGACATCACGCGCGCGGCCGCCGACCAGCGCCCCGGTCAGCCAGTTGCGCAAACCCTCCGGCGTTTGCAGCGGTAAATAGCGCGCCACCTTGACGATATCAAATTGATTGATCCTGGCGTTCAGATCGAGCGTGCCAGGCCCCCCCTCGGCATTGCGCTCACGGCCCTTGTCCCGCACCGCGCCGGCCGGCATCACATGTTTGCCGCTGAGCGACCCGGTCATGCCATCCTGGACGAACTGCAGGCTGTCGACCTGGAACCGGACCCTGCCCTTGTCCTTCAATGCCCATTTCGCCTGCATGTTCAATTGCTCGAAGGGCAGCGCCGGATCGGCGAAATAGCCTGGCACATGCAAAACCAGGTCGCTCGATTCAACATGGACCGTGCCACCCTGGTCGCTGGCATTAATGCTTCCGGTCAGGTTATCGAATCCCGGTATGCCCTGCACGGCCGCCGACGCCGGCGATGTCGTGCTTTTGGATAAGGCCGGACGCGGCGCCTGCGGCTTGATCGAGAGGCCGATGAACTCGCCCTTGACCTGGTAGGACGCGAGGTCCGGATAAATGCCTTGCCATTTTGCCGTGAAATTCTTCAACTGACCGCGCGGCGCATAATCATCGAGCATCTTCCGCTGGCTTGCTGACAGCGGAAGATGCGCCAGAAAATCCGACGTCGTACGCAGATCAAGCGCGCTCGCGCTGAACTCGTTCCTTTCCGGCGCCATTTCAGAAGCCGGGGTAAAGCGATGACTGATGGAGGTGACCGGCAGCTTCAGCCCGTCATTGGTTTCCAGGGAAAAATCGCTCAGTGCCACCGTATAGCCGTGGGCGCCGAACGATCGCCGGTCCGCCCCTGCGCCCGGAGCCAGCGCTTCGCGGACTGTCACCCTGCCGTCGAACTGCGCCAGGGTCAGCGGCGCCAGATCCTGGCGTAACCGGGCCGACAGGTCCGACAGGTTCAGGTCGGCGGTCAGATCGGCCACTTTGGCATGGTCGAATGACAGCCAGGCGCGCACTGCGCCCCGGCCTTGCTGAATGTCGGCCGGATAATCGAAATAGGTTTTCCACAAGGCGAGATCGGCATTGCGCCAATCCGCGTACACGATGCCGGTCCACTGCGCGACGTCTGAAATCTGGCGGGCAAAGGCCTGGTGATGAAAGTCGGCGCGCACATCGATCGGCGCGCCGAACTCCGGTGGCGGCGTCGCTCTCAGGCTGAAACGATGGTGCCGCCATTGATTTTGCAATATCATGTTGACGCCGTTCATTACCAGTTGCGGTGAACCGCGCAATCCGTCTTCCCAGCGCAGTATGCCGTCACGAATCACGATTTCACGTTGCGAGAGAACACAGTCGAGAGCGGCCCCATCACCTTTTTGCTGTTGATCCATGAAGAGTCCGGCAACAAACATATTGCCTTCCTTATCCCGCTCGATGCCGAGCTCCGGGCGGACGATTTCCAGTGAGTCGAGCCGCAGAGCAGCGACCGGAACCGACCACCACGATACAGTGGCGGATACCTGCGGAAGACTCAGCGCCCGATCGCCGTTCCTGTCGTGGATGACCACGTTTTCAAGCTTCAAATGGGGGTTGAGGCCGCGCCACGACGCATTGATTGCCGCGATGGAAACAGGCCGGCCGAGCGCCTTGCCAGCCATTTGTTCGATCCGGGGCTTATAGCTGTCTATATTAGGCAGCACCGCGTAGCGCAGGACCAGGAACAAGCCGCAGAACAGGAAATACACGACCAGCAACAGCATCAGGAACGCGCCCAGCGCATGGTGCGTTACCCGATTCAAAATGGTGTAGCCTTGATAAACCGCGCGCCAGGCCGCGATGGCGCGGCTTGCTGGCTGGGGCGTGCTGTGTTGGTCAGTGGACATCAATCAAAAGGTCATATCGACCCGACGTAGCATAATGGATTAAATGAAATGACACGAGCAATGAAACCGGCATCCATGTTCGCATGGATCGCGGCCGCCTGCCCTCGATCCTGTCTAAACAACCTAAAATACCGCTTTCTTCCATGACGACAAATTTCCTTTTGACAGCACTATCTTCTTCACGGTTCTATACCCACTGGATTAATGCCGACCCGGCGCGCGCCGAAAAGATCGCCGGACTTGCCGGATTATCGCTGAGTCCGGCGGTATTCTCGCGCCTATTACAAAATGAAACAGATACCGGCATCCCGCTTCCGCGCGCGATGCGGCGCTTGCGCAATCTTGTCATTGCAACACTAATCAACCGGGATTTGAGTGGTAAAGCCGATTTGGCGGAAGTGGTCGGCACCATCTCCGCATTTGCGGATTTCGCGGTGCAGACCCATGTCGAGGCACTGAGCCGCGACATGATCGCGCTGTATGGCACGCCGATCGGCGCGGAGTCCGGCGATCCGCAGGAACTGATTGTACTGGGCATGGGTAAACTCGGCGGCAATGAACTGAACGTATCGTCCGATATCGACCTGATTTTCGTGTATCCGGAAGATGGTGATACGCAGGTCGACCAACCGGACCAGCGCAGCTTGTCCAACCATGAATTCTTTACCCGGCTAGGCAAGAAACTGATCGGGGACATCTCGGCAATCATCGAGGATGGCTTCACTTTCAGGGTCGACATGGCCTTGCGTCCGAACGGCGCATCGGGTCCGCTGGTGGCAAGCTTCAACATGGTGGAAGAATATCTGATCGTCCAGGGTCGGGAGTGGGAACGCTATGCATGGGTCAAGGCGCGCGCGCTGACCGGCAGCCAGCAGGACATCGCAGTCCTGGAAAACATCGTGCGGCCGTTTGTATATCGGCGCTACCTCGACTATGGTTCGATCGATGCAATGCGTAACATGCATGCGCAGATCCGCGCAGAGGTGCGGCGCCAGGAAGCGCGCCATCCCGACCGCAGCAATAACGTCAAGCTCGGGCGCGGAGGTATTCGCGAAATTGAATTCCTGGCGCAGGTATTCCAGCTGATCCGCGGCGGGCGCGATCCGGAACTGCGTGGACGCTCGACGCGCAAGACACTGCGCACGCTTGCTGAAAAACGCTTGCTGGAAGCAGACGTGGTGGAACGGCTGCTGGAGGCCTACACTTTCCTGCGCAACCTGGAACACCGCCTGCAATACCTGGATGATGCGCAAACCCACACGCTCCCGGCCAACGAAGCCGACCGGCTGACGATCGCCCGCATGATGGGTTATGCCGACGTGGCGTCGCTGCTGGGTGAACTCGATGCGCAGCGCGCGCTGGTGGCGGCCCAATTCGACGCGATTTTCAGCGACAGGAAAAATCCGCAGCCTGGCGCCGAGGCGACGGCAGCCGAACCGGAACCCGCACGCCTGACCGCGACGGATAGCATTGAGGCGATCGAGGCGCACCTGTCCGCGCTCGAATTCGACAATGCGGCGGGCGCGGCCCAGCGCCTGGTGTCGACCTGGAAATCGCCACGGCTGCAAGCTTTGCCGGAAACCAGCCGCACCCAGTTGCTGGCGCTGGTCAATGCCGCATTGCCGCTGGTCAGCAGCATTGCGCAGGACCATTCCACCACGCTGGCGCGCCTGCTCGATTTCTTTGAGGCTATCGCCCGGCGCGCCTCTTACCTGGCGTTGCTGACCGAATATCCGGAAGCGCTGGAACGCGTGATCCGCATGATGAGTGCAAGCGACTGGGCCGCGAAATACCTGACCCGCCATCCGCTTTTGCTCGATGAACTGCTTGACGACCGGACCCTGAGAGCGGCGCCGGACTGGGCCGCCTTCGCACTCGAATGTCAACGACAGCTCGATGCGGTGCCCGGCGATACCGAGCGCCAGATGGATGTGCTGCGGGAACTGCACCATGCCCAGTTATTGCGCCTCCTCGCCCAGGATCTGGAAGGCCAGCTCACGGTGGAACGGCTGGCCGACCATTTGTCGTCGCTGGCGGACGTGCTGGTCGGCGCGACCATGAACGCCGCGTGGCAGACGGTCCGGGGGCGTCATCTCGATGTGCCGAAATTCGCCGTGATCGCATACGGCAAGCTCGGCGGCAAGGAACTCGGATACGCATCGGATCTGGATGTCATATTCCTGTATGACGACGATGATCAGGAAGCGCCGGCGCACTACGCAAAGCTGGCGCAGCGTTTCATCACCTGGATGACCAGTCATACGCCGGCCGGCATCCTGTTCGATGTCGACATTGCATTGCGCCCGGATGGGGCCAGCGGGCTGCTGGTATCGTCGATCGCTTCCTTTGAAAAATACCAGACCAATTCGGCCTGGTTATGGGAACACCAGGCGCTGACGCGCGCACGTTTCTGCGCCGGCGATGCGCAGATCGGCGCGCGTTTTGAAGCGCTGCGCGAAACTGTCCTGCGCCAGAAACGCGATGCGGTGAAGCTGAAGCAAGAGGTTTTGTCGATGCGAAAAAAATTGCGCGACGCACATCCGAACCGTACCGCCCTATTCGATCTCAAGCACGATGCCGGCGGCATGATCGATATCGAATTCATGGTGCAGTACCTGGTGTTGCGCTACGCCGCGCAACATCCGCAACTGACCGCCGATATCGGCAACATTGCACTATTGAAGCTGTGCGGCGAGCTCGGTTTGATCGACGCGGCGCTGGCAGGCCAGGTGGCGAACGCGTACCGGATTTTCCGCCGCCTGCAACATCAAATCAGGCTGCAAGGCGAGGAACGGGCGCGCGTGGAAATAAAACGGGTGGAAAACGAAGTTAGCCAGGTCAAAGCGCTGTATGGGAAAATTTTCATTGAGAATTAAAAATACGTTGAAGCACTATTCCCCGAACCTATGCCAAGGCCACCTAATTCCAGCAACAGGATTACATGACGATACAAAGAAGTTGGCAGAGAAGGTCGAGAATATACGAACTTAATGACAAGCCTCGTTGTCAGTAAATCATGTCGTGCAGATTGAATTACATTGATTGTGATATCAAATGCTGGGGAGTCGGCATATCGTCGTATAAGTCCCTTAAACGAACTTATGTTCGAGCGACATGAATATAAGCCCAGCGATAGTCAAGTATCGATTGGCTTAGATGGACGATGCGATATACAAGTATCGCAAACTACCGGAAGGTACAGCTCACATTAACGAAGGACAATCTCAAGGAGATCCAAATGTTAAACAAAATTGTTACTGTCGCTGCGCTTGCCGCAGGTGGGATCCTGTTATCGAAAAAACTGGCAAAATCCCGCAGTTCGGGACTGATGTCTTCAACGCGGGAATCCATTGATGTCAATGTGCCGGTCAGCACGGCTTACAATCAGTGGACGCAATTTGAAGAGTTTCCCAATTTCATGGACAGCGTGCGCGAAGTGCGGCAACTCGATGACAAACATTTGCACTGGCGTGCGGATGTGGCGGGCAAGGAAGAGCAGTGGGATTCTGAAATTACCGAACAGATACCTGACAAGCGGATTGCGTGGCGCAGTGTAAGCGGTGTAAAAAACGCTGGTGTCGTTACCTTTCATAAACTCTCGGATTCCGCGACGCGGATTACCCTGCAAATGGATTACGATCCAAAAAGTATCGATGAGAAAATCGGCGATGCGTTTGGATTGGTGAAGATGCAGACCAAATCGAATCTGAAACGCT
>JAQGMO010000155.1 GCA_028292315.1 Herminiimonas sp.
CCGCCAGCAGAACGGGCCGACGGCGTCCGTCAATGTGCCCGGCCGGCAAACCGAGATTGCTCCCGCCGCACCGGTGGTTGATCCTCTATATCGAGGACCAATCCCGTATCACTCAGGCCTGTGGCGATAACAACGCCGCAATGCGCTTATCCGGCCTGCAATGCCATGCCGACCATCCAATCACTCTTCCGCTTCTTCGATCCAGGCCGCCTGGATCGCTTCCAGGATTTTCTCCCCGCCCCTGCCGTGGTCATCATCAAAGCCATCAAGTCCGCAGACCCATTTATGCAAGTCGGTAAACCGGATGGTCATCGGATCGATATCGGGATATTTGTCACGCAGCTCTTCGGCAATGCGTATGGTGTCGGTCCATTTCATGTTGGTCTCCAGAGCGCTTAATTTTCTTCCCTGGCATGGTTGATCGTGTACTTTGGAATTTCGACAACCAGGTCTTTATCCGCCACGATCGCCTGGCACGAAAGCCGCGAATTCGCTTCCAGTCCCCAGGCCATATCGAGCAGGTCTTCTTCCTTTTCCTGCGGCTCGTTCAGCGAGGCGAATCCTTCCCTGACCACCACATGGCAGGTGGTGCAGGCGCACGATTTTTCGCAGGCATGCTCGATCTCGATATCGCTTTCAAGCAGCGCATCGCACAATGATTTTCCGGCCGGAGCTTCAATTACCGCCCCGGTCGGGCAAAGAACAGCATGGGGCAGCACTACAATTTGTGGCACGTCGACTTCCTTATCAAATTAAGCTATTTCATCCAGTTTCCTGCCGGCGAGCGCATCGTGCACGCTGCGGTCCATCCGGCGCGCGGCAAACTCTTCCGTCCCCTGCGCCAGCGCCTCCACCGCGGCCTTGATCGCATCATGATCCTCGCCCTGCGCCGTGCGGCGCACCTGGTCCATCAACGCAATCACCGAGCCGCGCTCCGCTTCCGTCAGCAGATTGGCGTCCGCGTCGAGCGCCGACTGGGTGGCCAGGACGATCCTTTCGGCTTCCACCTGCTCTTCCCGCAATGCACGCAGTTTCATGTCGACGTCAGCCGATGCGAACGAGTCCTGCAGCATCCGGGTGATCTGTTCATCCGCCAGGCCATACGACGGCTTGACGCTGATCGATGCCTCCACGCCGGACGCGAGCTCGCGCGCCGACACCGACAGCAGTCCATCGGCATCGACCTGGTAAGTGACCCTGATCCGCGCGGCGCCGGCCACCATCGGCGGGATGCCGCGCAATTCGAACCGGGCCAGTGAGCGGCAATCGCTGACCAGTTCACGCTCGCCCTGCACGACGTGAATCGCCATCGCGGTTTGCCCATCCTTGAAGGTGGTGAACTCCTGCGCACGCGCGCACGGAATCGTCGAATTGCGCGGAATGACTTTCTCCACCAGGCCGCCCATGGTTTCGATGCCTAGCGACAGCGGTATCACATCGAGCAGCAGCCAGTCATCGCCGGCCGCGCGATTGCCCGCCAGCAGATTGGCCTGGATCGCCGCGCCCAGTGCGACCACCTTGTCCGGATCGATGTTATCGAGCGGCAGCGTCTGAAAAAATTCACCGACCGCCTTGCGCACATGCGGCATGCGGGTGGCGCCGCCGACCAGCACCACGCCGTCGACATCGTCGATGCTCAGGCCGGCATCGCGCAGGGCCTTGCGCGAAGGGGCGATGGTCTTGGCGACCAGGTGCTGGGTAATCTGCGCAAAGGTCGCTGCGCTCAGGGTCAGATGCACTTCTTCGCCGGAACCAAGGGTCGCGTCGATATGGGTTTCGGTCTTGGACGACAACAGCTCTTTCGCTTCGCGCGCCTTCACCATTAAAACGCGCGTGTCTTCATCAGAGAGCGGCGCCAGCCCGCCCTGCTCGATGATCCAGCAAAACACGCGATGGTCGAAGTCGTCGCCGCCCAACGCCGAGTCGCCGCCGGTGGCAAGCACTTCGAACACGCCCTTGGTCAGCTTCAGAATCGAGATATCGAAAGTGCCACCGCCCAGATCGTAAACCGCGAAGATGCCTTCGGACGAATTATCGAGTCCGTAGGCGATCGCCGCCGCGGTCGGTTCATTCAACAGCCTTAATACATTCAGGCCGGCCAGTTTGGCCGCATCCTTGGTTGCCTGCCGCTGCGCATCGTCGAAGTAAGCCGGCACGGTGATGACCGCGCCGACCAGGTCGTCGCCGAGGGCGTCTTCGGCCAACTGCCGCAAGGTGGCGAGAATCTCGGCCGAGATTTCAACCGGGCTCTTGACGCCGGCGGCGGTCCGGATCTGCACCATGCCGGGCGTATCCAGAAAATCATAGGGCATGTTTTCCGCGTAGGCGATGTCCTTCAGCCCGCGGCCCATGAACCGTTTGACCGAAACGACCGTGTTGCGCGGGTCCGTGGTTTGCTCGGCCTGCGCCTTGTAACCGATGTGCGCATGGCCGTTCGGCAGATAGCGCACGATCGATGGCAGCAGCGGCCTGCCCTCTTCATCATTCAAGACTTCAGGAATGCTGTTGCGCACTGTTGCGACCAGCGAATTGGTGGTGCCAAGGTCGATGCCCACCGCCAGCCGGTGCTGGTGCGGCGCGGTCGACATGCCGGGTTCGGAAATTTGAAGTAGAGCCATGATGATGTAGTGTTAGTCTGCCAGGCGATCGATTGCAAGAGATACTTCTTCGCCGAATTTTTCAAGGAACATCAATTGCCGCACGCCGCGCGCCGCTTCGAAAAAATCCTGCCGGTCCAGTTGTTCGCCTATCTGGGCCAGCTGTTCCCGGCGCGCCGCCCCCACCTCGGTGTCGAGCTGGTCCAGCGCGCCGGCATCCGCTGCCGCCTTTGCGTCTTCCAGCGCTTCGCGCCATTCCATCTGTTGCATCAGGAACTCGCGCGGCATCGCGGTATTCGATTCGGTCTGCAAATCGACGCCATTCAGTTCGCACAGGTAAGCCGCGCGCTTGAACGGATTGCGCAGCGTCTGATACGCTTCATTGGCACGCGTGGCCCACTGCATGGCAACCCGCTTCTCCGCCTCGGGCGCATTGGCGAACTTGTCCGGATGCACCTGGTTCTGGACCTCATGATAGGCCTCGGACAGGGCCGTCATGTCGATCGCAAAACGCTGCGGCAAGTGGAACAGTTCGAAATGGTTTTGCATGGTCGCTTAAAACAAAAGCCTGTCCGTACTTCAACAGGCTTGGTCAGAACAGCTCGGTGGCGAGTGACACATCGACCGGCGCCGCCACGGCGGCAAGTCCGGCCCGAAATCAATTCAGCGCGGTCACGAATCAGATCAGATGCGAAAGCTTTCGCCGCAGCCGCATTCATCCTTCACATTGGGGTTGCGGAATTTAAAGCCCTCGTTCAATCCTTCGCGCGCGAAGTCGAGTTCGGTCCCGTCGATATAGGGCAGGCTTTTCGGATCGACGAACACCTTCACGCCATGCGATTCGAACATCTGGTCCTCGGCCGCGCTTTCATCGACATATTCGAGCTTGTACGCCAGCCCGGAACAGCCGGTGGTGCGCACGCCAAAACGCAGGCCAATGCCTTTGCCGCGCCGGTCCATGTAACGGGTAATATGCTTTGCTGCTTTTTCAGTCAGTGTGATTGCCATAATCTTTCATCTAACTTAAATGGTTATTGCGGCGCGAACCCCGCGCCGCAATAACGAATTCAGGCCGCTTCCTGCGATTCCGCGCCGTGCTTGGTCTTGTAATCGAGCACCGCCGCCTTGATCGCATCTTCCGCCAGAATCGAGCAATGGATCTTCACCGGCGGCAGCGCCAGTTCTTCGGCGATCTGCGTATTCTTGATCGACAGCGCCTGATCCAGCGTCTTGCCCTTGACCCATTCGGTCACCAGCGATGACGAGGCGATCGCCGAGCCGCAGCCATAAGTCTTGAACTTGGCATCCTCGATGACCCCGTCGGCGCCGACCTTGATCTGCAGTTTCATCACGTCGCCGCAAGCCGGCGCGCCGACCATGCCGGTGCCGACCGTGTCGTCGCCCTTTTCGAACGCGCCGACGTTGCGCGGGTTTTCATAGTGGTCGAGTACTTTATCCGAATATGCCATTTTGATGCTCCTGATAATTTAATTATGATTGCTTAGTGCGCTGCCCACTGGATCGAACTGATGTCGATCCCTTCCTTGTGCATGTCCCAGAGCGGCGACAGTTCACGCAGCTTCGCCACTTTTTCCTTGATCAGCCTGACCGTGAAGTCGATATCTTCCTCGGTCGTGAAGCGTCCGAACGTGAAGCGGATCGAACTATGCGCCAGTTCATCGCTGCGGCCCAGCGCCCGTAATACATAAGATGGTTCCAGGCTGGCCGAAGTGCAAGCCGAACCGGACGATACCGCGATATCCTTGATCGCCATGATCAGCGATTCGCCTTCGACGTAGTTGAAACTGACGTTCAGGTTATGCGGCACGCGGTGCGCCATGTCGCCATTGATGTAGACCTCTTCCATTTCCGTGAGCCCCTTGGCAAGGCGCTCGCGCAACGCGGTGATGCGGACGATTTCCTCGTCCATTTCTTCCTTCGCGATGCGGAACGCTTCGCCCATGCCGACGATCTGGTGCGTCGGCAGCGTGCCCGAGCGCAGGCCTCGTTCGTGTCCGCCGCCGTGCATCTGCGCTTCGATCCGCACGCGCGGCTTGCGCCGCACGTACAAGGCGCCTATCCCTTTCGGGCCGTAGGTCTTGTGCGCGGTGAAAGTCATCAGATCGACCTTGGATTTCTGCAGGTCGATCGGCATCTTGCCGGTCGCCTGCGCCGCGTCGCAGTGGAAAATAATGCCCTTGCTGCGGCACAATTCGCCGATTTCATCGATAGGCTGAATCACGCCGATCTCGTTATTGACCAGCATGACCGACACCAGGATCGTATCCGGACGTATCGCGGCTTCCAGCTGTTCGATCGTGATCAGCCCGTTATCCTGCGGCTGCAGGTAAGTCGCTTCAAACCCCTGGCGTTCCAGTTCGCGCACCGTATCGAGCACGGCCTTGTGCTCGGTCTTGACCGTGATGATGTGCTTGCCCTTGGTCTTGTAAAACTGCGCGGCGCCTTTCAGCGCGAGATTGTTGCCTTCGGTCGCGCCGGAAGTCCAGATGATTTCACGCGGGTCGGCATTAACCAGCGCGGCGACGTGGCCGCGCGCTTCTTCCACCGCTTTTTCCGCAGTCCAGCCGTACATGTGGCTGCGCGACGCCGGGTTGCCGAACTGTTCGCGCAGGTACGGAATCATTTTGTCGGCAACGCGCGGGTCGATCGGTGTGGTGGCCGAATAATCCATATAAACCGGGAAATGCGGCGCCTTGATGGTATCGATCAGGCTTTTTTCCAAAGGGGCATTCATATAATTTTCAACTCCAAACGTTTCAGACAGCCACATGCGGACGATGCATCACTAGCACATGTTCACTATTTTTTTGCTTTTGCTGATCCACCAGGTCTTTCAGCGAAACCGAATCGAGGTAGTCAACCATCTTGGCATTCAGCGTGGCCCACAGGTCGTGCGTCATGCAACGGCTGCCCGGCTCCTGACTCTTGTTGCTATGGCAATTTTCCTTGCCGCCGCACTGAGTTGCATCGAGAGGTTCATCGACTGCGATAATGATATCGGCTACTGTGACATCTTCGGCCCGGCGTGCCAGATTATAGCCGCCGCC
>JAQGMO010000157.1 GCA_028292315.1 Herminiimonas sp.
CTGGTATGTCGGCGTGCAATATCACCCTGAATTCAAATCCACGCCACGGGAAGGGCATCCGCTGTTCATCTCATTCATCAAAGCGGCGCTCGCGCACAAGCAGGCGCTGTCCGAAAGGAAGGCAGCATGAAATTATGCGGATTCGAGGCAGGCCTGGAACACCCTTTTTTTCTGATCGCCGGTCCGTGCGTGATCGAATCGGCCCAGATGGCGCAGGACACCGCCGGCGCGCTGCGTGAAATTACGTCGGCGCTCGGCATTCCATTCATCTACAAGTCGTCGTTCGACAAGGCGAACCGGTCTTCCGGCACCTCGTTCCGCGGTCTCGGCATGGAAAAAGGCCTGGAAATTCTGGCCGATGTGAAGAAAAAAATCGGCGTGCCGGTGCTGACCGATATTCATGAAATCGACGAGATCACGCCGGTGGCCGCAGTGGTGGACGTGTTGCAGACGCCGGCGTTCCTGTGCCGTCAGACCGATTTCATCCAGGCTTGCGCGCGTTCCGGCAAGCCGGTCAATATCAAGAAAGGCCAGTTCCTCGCACCGCACGACATGAAAAATGTGATCGACAAGGCGCGCGCCGCGGCGCAGGAAGCCGGCCTGCCGCAGGATAATTTCATGGCGTGCGAACGCGGCGTATCGTTCGGCTACAACAACCTGGTTTCCGACATGCGCTCGCTGGCGATCATGCGCGAAACCGGTTGCCCGGTCGTGTTCGACGCTACGCATTCGGTGCAATTGCCGGGCGGGCAGGGCACGTCGTCCGGCGGGCAGCGGGAATTCGTTCCTGTGCTGGCGCGGGCCGCCGTAGCCGCCGGCATCGCGGGTCTTTTCATGGAAACCCATCCGAATCCGGCCGAAGCGAAATCCGATGGTCCCAATGCGGTGCCGCTGGGCCGCATGAAAGATTTGCTGGCGACCCTGTTGGAACTTGATCGCGTCGTCAAAAAGAATGGCTTTCTCGAAAATCAGTTTTCCTGATTTGCGGTCCTGATCTACAAAAAGCCTGGCAAAAGAATTTAATTTGATCTGGAGATTTGAATGAGTGCAATTGTTGACATCATCGGCCGTGAAATTATCGATTCGCGCGGCAATCCAACCGTCGAATGCGATGTATTGCTCGAGTCCGGCGTCATGGGTCGCGCGGCCGTGCCTTCGGGCGCGTCTACTGGCTCGCGCGAAGCGATCGAACTGCGCGACGGCGACAAGAGCCGCTATTTCGGCAAAGGCGTATTGAAAGCCTGCGAAAACATCAATACCGAAATTTCCGAAGCGATCATGGGCCTCGATGCCAATGAACAGGCTTTCCTTGACCGCACGCTGATCGACCTGGACGGCACCGATAACAAGGCACGCCTGGGCGCCAATGCAACGCTGGCGGTATCGATGGCGGTGGCCAAGGCCGCGGCGGAAGAATCGGGCTTGCCGCTGTACCGTTATTTCGGCGGCTCGGGCGCGATGCAAATGCCGGTGCCGATGATGAACGTGATCAATGGCGGCGCGCATGCCGACAACAATCTCGATCTGCAGGAATTCATGATCATTCCGGTCGGTGCGCCGAGCTTCCGGGAAGCGATTCGCTACGGGGCCGAAGTTTTTCACACGCTCAAGAAGATCCTGCATGAAAACCGCCTGACCACCGCGGTTGGCGATGAAGGCGGTTTTGCGCCATCGGTCGACAATCATGAAGCAGCAATCAAGCTGATCCTGCAAGCCATCGAGCAAGCCGGCTATGAGCCGGGCACTCAGATCGCTCTCGGTCTCGATTGCGCCGCCAGCGAGTTTTACAGGGATGGCAAATACTACCTGGATGGCGAAGGACTGGCCCTGTCATCCTCCGACTTCACCAACTTGCTCGCGACATGGTGCGACAGGTATCCGATCATCTCGATCGAAGACGGCATGGCGGAAAACGACTGGGACGGATGGGCTACGCTGACCGGTGCGCTTGGCAAGAAGATCCAGCTGGTGGGCGACGACCTGTTCGTAACCAATACCAGGATCCTGCGCGAAGGAATCCAGAAGAATATCGCCAATTCGATCCTCATCAAGATCAACCAGATCGGCACGCTGACCGAAACGTTCGCGGCAATCGAAATGGCAAAGCGTGCCGGCTACACGGCGGTGATTTCGCATCGTTCGGGCGAGACCGAAGATTCGACGATTGCCGACATCGCGGTGGGCATGAACGCATTGCAGATCAAGACCGGATCGATGTCGCGTTCGGACCGGATGGCGAAATACAACCAGTTGCTGCGTATCGAAGAAGACCTCGGTGATATCGCGAGTTATCCTGGGCGCAATGCATTTTATAACTTAAAATAAGCGCAAAAACGCGGCTGGCCGGTGCCCGCCGCGCATAAAGGGTAAATTGCTTCGATGCGTCTGATCCTGCTTGGCCTGGCAGCGCTGCTGCTGCTGATCCAATACCCGTTATGGCTGGGTAAGGGGGGCTGGCTGCGCGTCTGGGATCTGGATCAGCAGGTCAGTACCGCGCATGCCAGGAATGAAGAGCTGAAGGCGCGCAATGCAAAGCTTAATTCCGAAGTGATGGACCTGAAGGAAGGTACAGGCGCGGTTGAAGAGCGTGCCCGGTATGAACTCGGCATGATCAAGGAAAACGAGATATTCGTGCAGATACTGGAAGCAGGCAGCGTGCCGCCGCCGGTAGCGCCGCCGGCGCCTGACAAACGCAAGCCGTGACGCAAGCCGCCTCCGCACTTGTGAAAATGCGGAGGCGGCCTCGACTACCTCTTCAATGCTTGATCTGGCTGGGCGGCAACAAGGCCTCGGCCGTCGTATCGGTTGCAAACAACTGCGCGCAATCGACTTTATCGAATTCGTAATGCTGGCCGCAAAAATCGCAATCGATCGCGAGCTGTCCCAGCTCCGCGAGCGCTCCATCCACTTCTTCCCGCCCCAGCATCTTCAGCATGTTCCCGACGCGCTCGCGATTGCAACTGCAGTGAAACGCCGGATGCCTTGGTTCGAACACGCGCACCGTCTCTTCCCAAAACAGCCGCCGCATCAGGGTATCGATGTCGGTGGCGAGCAGCTCATCGCCGCGCAGGGTCGAGCCGAGCATGACCAGCCGGTTCCATGCTTCCAGGTCATCCTCGCCCGGCGCATTCTGTGCAGGCGCCGCGGTGCCGCCCTGGCCCGGCAGCTTTTGCAGCAGCAGCCCGCGCGAGACGCTGTCATCCGCCGCCAGCCAGAGCCGGGTATCGAGCTGCTCGGAACGCATCATGTAATGCTCGATCACTTGCGCGATCGAGTCGCCGTCTAGCGGCACGATACCCTGGTACGCCTGCTGCCCGGGCAGCTTGTCGCTCGGATCGAGCGTGATGGCGAAGCGCCCCTGTCCATGAAGATTGACCAGTTCCGGCAAGCCGGCGTCGTCGGGGATCACCGCGTTCGGCGCCAGCTTGGCGGTCGCCCGCAAACGCAACTGGGCATCGCATTCGACCACCAGCAGCTGGATCGGGCCGTCGCCATGCATCTGCATCACGATTGAGCCGTTGAACTTGAGATTGGCCGACAGCAGTGCCGCCGCCGCCAGCAATTCGCCGAGCAGGGTCTTTACCGGATTCGGATATTCCCGGCGCGCCTGCACCTGGCGCCAGGTTTCTGAAACGTCGACCAGCTCACCGCGCACCGCGGTGTTTTCAAACATGAATTTCTGTAATGTATCCGCCATCAGCCTATCCGTTTCAACTCTTTATTGAATAACTTTCCGCGTTCGACATAGCCCGGTGCAGCCTTGTGCATACCGGCGATCTGCTCATCGGAAAGGGTCCGCACGACTTTGGCGGGGGCGCCGATGATCAGTGAATTATCGGGAAACTCTTTGCCTTCGGTTACCACGGCGCCGGCGCCGACCAGGCAATTGCGGCCGATTTTTGCGCCGTTCAGGATCACCGACTGAATTCCTACCAGCGAACCATCCCCGATCGTGCAGCCATGCAGCATGACCTGGTGGCCGATCGTAACGTTGTTGCCGACGGTGAGCACATAACCGGGATCGGTGTGCAGTATCGATCCTTCCTGTACATTGCTGTTTTCGCCGATGATGATCTTTTCATTGTCGGCCCGAATCGATACATTGAACCAGATGCTGGCGTTTGCTTCGACCTGGACGTCCCCGATCACCGTCGCGTTTTCCGCGATGTATGCGGTGGGGTGGACTACAGGAACAAGTTCGCCTAATTGGTAGATGGCCATGGATATCCGTAAAATGGTCGGTTCGGAGAAAAACCGCTATTTTAACGCCGACCGCATGAATCCACTGACACCCCATGATTTCGTTGACGCACCGAAAGAATTGCGCCGCGCCGCGCTGCATTTTTTATGCGAACCGGATGCGGCCAGAAAGGTGGAGGGCGTGACGGCACTGCTCGCCGCATCGCAGCGCGGCGAGATCGATGTGGCGCCGGCAGCGGCGCTTGCGGCCGGCGCGCCGCTGCCCGGACGGCCGCAGCGGCCGGAACTGGTGTCGCCGCTGATGGTGAAGCATCGTTCAATGCGCAGCGTTGAAGGCCGGGCCGCCCTGATCCATGCCCTGTCGCATATTGAATTCAACGCCATTAACCTGGCGCTCGATGCCATCTGGCGCTTCCCGCGCATGCCGCCGGAATATTATGCCGACTGGCTGCAGGTGGCAGCCGAAGAAGCCCTGCATTTTTCACTGCTGGCGACCCACCTTCAGACCCTCGGTTTCAACTATGGCGACTTTACCGCGCATAATAGCCTGTGGGATATGGCGGAAAAAACCAGCGCGGATATTCTCGCGCGGATAGCGTTGGTGCCGCGCACCCTCGAAGCACGCGGGCTGGACGCGTCGCCGGCGGTGCGCGCCAAGCTGGCCCAGGCAGGTGATCATGCGGCAGCCGCCATTCTCGACATTATTTTGCGGGATGAGATAGGTCATGTCGCGATCGGCAATCGGTGGTATGGTTGGCTTTGTGCCGCGCGCGGCCTGGAACCGGTCGCGACGTATGCGGCACTGGCTATTCAATACAAGGCGCCGCCGCTGCGGGGACCTTTCAACCTGGAAGCGAGAAGGGCGGCCGGGTTTACCGAACCTGAACTGGCGGCACTGGGCGGATAATTGTCTTCAGACTTGCCGCCCGATGCAGCGGCGAAATGGAAACTGAAAGAAACTAAAGCAAACTAAAGCGCAGAAACTAAAGCGTATAGAAACTGTCTTTTAGTTAATCTTGTATCACATTACAATTAGGGGGAATCATGAAATCAAGCAAAAGACTGATGTCGGTCATGGCGGTGCTGGTGTGTGTCTTCGGTTTATCGGCTTGCCAAAAAAATGAGCCGGCCGCCGCCGCCAAGGGACCGGCTGAGCAAGCCGGTGCGAAACTGGACCAGGCTGCCTCGAAGGCTGCGGTGGAATTGAACAAGGTTGCCGAGAAAGCGGGTCAAACGCTCGAAAAGGCCGGCGCCAGCATGCAGAACGCGGCCAAGGAAGCGCAAACGAAGAATGACCAGAAATAGCAGGCGAAATAGCACGGTAATAGCACGGTAAATCAGCGGGCCAGATCAGCCTGTCGGGTCTGGTCTTTCCGCCACCGGACTTGCTTTATCACTCCGCAGGCGCGCCGCCGCGAACGGTTTGGCGGTGCGGCACTCCGATGCAATGATGGTTTGCCGATGCGCCTGGCTGTCGGCGCCGCGGTAAGGGCGCCATGCCCTGCATAGTCATCCGGCGAGTTCATCCGGCGACTGTCGCGGTTCGTTCCTGTTCCAGCAAGCGCAATACCCGCCGCTGCAATTTTCCAGTCGTGGTCATCGGCAGTTCGTCGATGAATTCAATTTCCTTTGGATATTCATACGGCGCCAACTTGCCACGCACGTGAGTTTGCAATTCGGCGATCAAACGATCGTCCGCCTGCCTGCCGCGACTGACGCCGGGTGTCAGCACGATGAAGGCCTTCACGATATTGCCGCGCTCGGCATCGGGTTTCGGCACTACGGCGGCATTCGCGACAGCCGGGTGCTTCACCAGGCAGTTCTCGATTTCGGACGGGCCGATGCGATAGCCCGCCGCCTTGAACATATCATCGGCCCGTCCCTGGTACCACAGGTAGCCGTCCTCATCGACGCTTGCCAGATCGCCGGTACGGCACCAGTCGCCGCTGAATTTTTGCGCAGTCGCTGTCGGGTTGCGCCAGTATCCGAGAAAGAATACCGGGTCCGGATGGCCATGGACATCGAAGCGGTGCACGGCCACTTCGCCGGTCTCGCCGGCGGCCACCGGCGTACCGTGCTCGTCGATGACGGCGACCCGGTGGCCGGGATAGGGGCGGCCCATGCTGCCCGGTTTCGCCAGCCATCTTCCGGCGCTGTTTCCAACGATATAGTTCATCTCGGTTTGGCCGAACATTTCATTGATCGTAATCCCCAGCGCCGACCGGCCCCAGTCGAAAACTGCATCGCCTACCGCCTCGCCGGCGCTCATGATGGCGCGCAGCTTGAGCCGATATTTTTCACGTGGCGCCGGGACTGCCTTCATCATCATTTTCAAGGCCGTGGGAAACAGGAAGGTGTTGGTGACGCCATACTTTTCCAGCAAATAAAAAGCCGTGTCCGCTGAAAACCGCCCGCGATAACCGACGATCGGCTTGCCAAAGTAAAGTGCCGGCAACAAGGCATCCATCAAGCCGCCGGTCCACGCCCAGTCAGCCGGCGACCAGAACACGTCGCCATCTTGCGGAAACCAGTTTTGCGAGGCGACGAACCCGGTGAGATTGCCGATCAGCGCCGATTGCGGCAGCAAGGCGCCTTTCGGATCACCGGTCGTGCCGCTGGTATAGATCAGGATGGCGGGATCGCCTGGCCGGGTTTCGACCGACTCGAAAATCGGATCGGCCGCGGCAAGTGCAGCTGCCCAGCTGCGATCACCGTCGGCATCGGCGCCGTCGACCGCGATCACGTGTGTCAGGGCCGGGCAGCCGGCGCGGATCAGGTTCAGGTTGCCGATCCCGGCCTGGTCCGCGATCGCCACCACGGCAGCGCTGTCCTTCAGCCGGAATTCCAGCGCATCCGGTCCGAACAGGATCGACATCGGCATGGCGACAGCGCCGAGCTGATGACAGGCGATGTGGGCAATCGCGGTTTCCGGACGTTGCGGGAGGATCAACGCGATGCGGTCGCCGCGGCCGACCCCGAGCCCACGCAACACGTTCGACAGGCGGTTCGCCTGTTCCTGCAAGGCCGCGAAAGTCAGGGTCGCCTCGTGCCCGCCTTCATCTTCATAAAACAGAGCAATCCGCAACGGGTCGCCGGCCCAGCGCGCGCAACACATCTCGGCAATATTGAAGGTTTCCGGCACGTGCCAGCGGAATTGGTCATATAGCTCGCAGTACGAATCATCGGGCGAATCACCGGGTGTATTGTTGCTGGCCGATAACATGAAGTCTCCAGTATAATTAACGAACGACCGTTCTATTCGGTTTTGTTTTTGCAATTCGTTATTGCTTGAACACAGGTCAATTAATGCATTTGCATGTTCGCTTGGGACCCTATTTGAGTCAATCATTATGAAACCTTCTCGTTCGGAATTTATCACGGTCCGCGGCTTGCGTTACCACATCCGCCACTGGGGCCGTGAAGGCGCGCCGCTGGTCTTCATGGTGCATGGCTGGATGGACGTGTCGGCGTCGTTCCAGTTCGTAGTCGACCACTTAAAGCAGGACTGGCATGTGATCGCACCTGACTGGCGCGGTTTTGGATTGAGCGATGCGTCCAAGGCCGACACCTACTGGTTCCCTGATTACATGGCTGACCTGGAAGCGATCCTGGATCACTATGCGCCGGATCAGGCAGTCGATCTTGTCGGCCACAGTATGGGGGGAAATGTGATCACCACTTATGCGGGGGTACGGCC
>JAQGMO010000161.1 GCA_028292315.1 Herminiimonas sp.
CCTTCACCAGGTCAAGCAGGTGCGGAGCAAGCGCGCTTACCGCGCTTGAGGTCAGGATGGACATGTATGACTTCCGTTTGAATTTTCGAGAAGGAAAGAATAATCCAAACCGGCAGGACGCGTGCGACGCAATTAGCAATGCAGCATGCGACACCGCCGTTGAAATGACGGGCCTGAAGCGTGCAGCATATGCCGCGCTAGTTAAACCTGAGTGTATGGAAGCAAGCTTGATCGTCCACAAACTTCAGTAATAAAGCGGATCGGCCTGCGCCAAACATGGAACTATGCTCCTGCAAGCGCCTCAATCTCGTGTACCAAACGGCAACATTGAAGGCAATACGAAAGCGTTACCGGCTGCATGATGACACCGGGCGAAAACGCCAGCGAAATCCGGCGCCGGATCGTCCACTGTCAAGTGACTAACCAGTGCGCGGCGGGCCTTGAGGACGCTTATCGCCAGCAGGGGATTCCGGCTGCTTGGGCTCGGTCCCCACCTGCTCGATCAGCTTTTCCGTGTCGCGCTGTCCAGGCGTTTTTTCGCCGCTTCCAATGTCTGCTTCTTCCGGCAAGTGTGCTGGTGGATTTTGCATCGAATATTTCTCCGCTTGTAATTGTGGCGCCCAAATTGTCAACTCGAACTGTCCTACCCGAATTGTCGTAACGATGGACTCAAGGGTGAGATTTATTCGCCATGCGATAGTTCTGCAACGAGGCAGGCAGGCAGGCAGGCGGCCCGATGTATTTATCCCCATTAAACGTGGATAATCTTGTGGATAACGTTAGGTGGTCAGCAGTAAGTGTTTGATCTGATGAGATGTTTTTAAATTGACTTAATTCAAGGCACTGGTCCGTCAGGCCGTGGTGCTTTATTTCAACCTGAGGAATAAAATGAAAAATACCGATGATCTTGGAAAGCTGCTGTTGCGTGCCGCGCTCGCCATTCTGATTCTGTTTCATGGTATTGCAAAGATAGTTAACGGGCCGGGGCCGGTACTCGGCATGATCTCCAATGCAGGCATGCCGGTGGCATTGGGCTACCTGGTTTACGTGGGTGAAGTGATTGCGCCTCTCCTCGTGCTGTTTGGCATCTGGACCCGGCCCGCCGCGCTGGTAATTGCCGTCAACATGATCGTCGCGGTTTTTCTGGCACATACGCAGCAGATTTTCACTCTCTCGCGCACCGGCGGCTGGGCGCTCGAGCTGCAAGGAATGTTCCTCTTTACCGCGTTCGCTGTCGCCGTGCTCGGCGCAGGGCGGTACAGTATTGGCAAGCAAGGCCGATGGAACTGAGGCGCAACGTGTCAGGCAATTTTTGCTAATCGAGTCGGTTGAACTCGAATTGCTGTTGGACCAGGACAAAATTGCGCTCTGTATTTTGTCCTGATTTCACGCGCTGACGCGACGACAGGGTGATCGGCGACCCGATCAGCTTGTATACATTGGTCTTGATCTCATGCACTAATTCCGACTTCGCAAGCCGCACCAGTGAAAGCAGCGCTTCCCTGTACACGTATTGCTCGCGTGCGGAAAGGCCCTGGCCGTGGGTCGCTTCGATCATGTCAGCGATAACAGCGTCCGTTCCAGTTTTCGGTGTCATATTTACTCCCTAAGTAATATCTTTTGAAAGTGTCTAGCAGGAATCATAAGTAGAACTGGCCGGCAACCGTTGAGGTTTATCAATTGGTTATCATCAAATGTCGCTTTGTGGTAAATATAACCCACCATATTCTTCAATTGTGTCGCCGAAGCCGCTTGCGGCAACGCAAAAAAAAACTGGATTCATCGGAAATGCGATGGAAACACGCCATGTCGTCCGGCTTGGCTTGTTGTACATCAAAATGTGGGGCCGGTTTCAGCGCAAGATTGTCGTACGCTCCAACAAACAGTCGGGCACCCGTTGCGCTTGAATGCATCAGCATTCCTGAACGGCTTACCGGGGCCAATTCCCCAGGACTCACTGATTCGTAATCGCCATGGAAAATTTGCCAGTGCAACAGCTCGACCACCTGAAGGATTTGCTGAATCAACGCGAACGTGCGCTTCGAGCGGACATCCTGCGTGAAGCGAATCTCCAGGATGATTACGCTCAGCTCGCCAGTGAAGTGCCCGATCCCGGCGACTCTTCGTTTGCCAATCTGGCGGTCGATCTCGGCAATGCCGCGGTGACGCGCGATCTGAATGAGCTGCGGGCGATTGCAACGGCTAGAACCCGCATGGAAAACGGCAGTTATGGCGAGTGCATTGAATGTGGCTTCCAGATTCCGTTTGAGCGGCTGCAAGCCCAGCCCGCCGCCGATCGCTGTGCACCTTGCCAGGATATGTACGAAAAAACCCACGCCGATTCCACCAGGGGCGCTTCCCTATAGCGCACGCTGCGGTTCGGCCGCATCCGCCGAATTCCGCCGTATCCCTTCCTTATTCCTTCCGTATTCGAGTACTTGGCGCGGTTCCTGATCAGCCTGTCCCTTTGCACAATGGGTTTGAACGCTTACCATTGAGCATGTAAAAAGAACTTCATCACAATAGGGAAAGCAATGAACACCACACTGCGCGAAATTGTGCAGGCAATGCCCAAGGCGGAGCTGCATATTCATATTGAAGGATCGCTGGAGCCGGAATTGATTTTTGAACTGGCCGGCCGCAACAGAGTCGATCTGCCTTATAAATCGGTCGAGGAACTGCGCCGCGCTTACGCATTTACAGATCTGCAATCGTTCCTCGATATTTATTACGCCGGCGCAAGCGTGCTATTGACCGAGCAAGACTTTTACGACATGACGCGGGCCTACCTGGAGCGCGCCAAGGCCGACAATGTACTGCACGCCGAAATTTTCTTCGATCCGCAAACGCATACAGCGCGCGGGGTCGAATTCGGCACTGTCATCACGGGCATGCACCGGGCCTTGCGCGACGCGCATGCGCAGTGGGGCATCAGTGCGTCGCTGATCCTGTGTTTTTTGCGTCACCTTTCCGAAGAAGAGGCATTCGAGACGCTGGAACAGGCGCTGCCGTACCGCGACAAATTCATCGGTGTCGGGCTCGATTCGTCCGAACGCGGCCATCCACCGGAAAAATTCGCGCGGGTATTTGCGCGTTGCAAGGAACTCGGCCTGCACCTGGTGGCGCACGCGGGCGAAGAGGGGCCGCCCGCGTACATCACGACCGCGCTCGATGTCCTGCACGTCGAACGGATCGATCACGGCGTGCGGTGCCTGGAAGATCGCGGGTTGACGGAACGCCTGGCCCGGCAACAGACCGCACTGACGGTATGTCCGCTATCCAACATCAAGCTGCGCGTGTTCGATCAGATGCACGATCATAATTTACTGACGCTTCTCGACGCGGGCATCGCCGTTACCATCAACTCGGACGATCCGGCCTATTTCGGCGGCTACATCAATGACAATTTTATCGCGACATTCGAAGCCTTGCCGCTGACCGTGGACCATGCGCGGCAACTGGCCCGGAACAGCATCAGCGCGTCATTTCTGGCGCCGCGCGCGAAAGAAAAATATCTCGGTGAAATCGACGCTTTTTTCGCGAACTGCGGAACCGCGCCGGCCGTGGCGCAATAGTAGAGCGGTTCATGCGTTCCGCACACCAATGCGCAACCGGCTCCAGGACTGGGCTCCAGGACTGATCGACCGGATCCATTTCTGCGCGGTGCCACCGGAACCATGGAACAATTCGGTAAAAAAGGTCACTCATGAATGATCGCGCTCCAAAAGCGGTTGAAAAAGAGGGGCGAAACCAGCCCGGCATGAATTTGCCGGGCTGCCTGCTTCTGCATTTCTTTCTATTTCATCCATGGCGATCATGAGCGAATATAAAATCGGACCTGTCCCCTACCTGGCCAACAGCGATACCGGTCGCCAGAAAGGCCATGACGATTCGCAACGCCCCTCCTCGAAGCCGGGAGTGACACCACGTCATCGTGCTAGCCTGGCCGCTGATAGCACCCTCCTGCTGACCCTTACCGCCTTATCCGCGTCGATGGATGACTTGCGCGGGCGTAAAACCTTGATGAGTCTGTTTCAACAGCAGGCAATGCAGGAGCGCGGCTATGTCTTGCCTGAAAGCCGCCAACCGGGCGGCGCGCTTTTTCCGATCGAGGCAGAGGAGGCAGTTGTCGATGTCGACGATACATACAATGATCCTGACTGGATCGCAGCACATCCCGATATTGACGACCGCGTCAGCGATCCCGATTGGATAGCGAAGCATCGCGATATCGATGAACGGTTCAACGAACCACAGTGGCGCGTCGACCATCCGGATATGGATGCCATCCGGCGAGATGCGATGGACAGGGAGCGCGACAAGGGTAAGGAACAAGAGCAAAAGCAACGAAAGGGCAAAAGGAAGAAAGAAGACTCTCCTGACGCCGAATCTTGATGTGGAAGGAACGCGCTTGCAGGAACGCGTCGTTCCAGGGCGGGTTTCAGCCGATTCCTCCGCATGGGCTGGTGTTTATCACCCCTTGTTTTCATCAAATCCGCGAAAACCAACAGTTCATTTCCAATCAGGGTGCGCCGCGGTTTACAGCATGGACAGCGGGTATGGCGGTCAATTACAATCAACTTCTGGTTTTCGGCTGCCTGCATGCGCTTCAAATTGCCTCGACAGGAGTTGCCATATTGAAAGGTATGTCGCGCATCGTTGCAATAGCGTCGAAGGGCGTTCGATTGCCGCGGTAGTTTGAACAGTTTTCTTCCCGCTTCTCGCAAGCCATGCCTGCCCGCCGGGTTCCAGCTTCCGGCGCCTAGCCAGCGAGTTACATCACTCCCGGAAAGGTGAGATGGACTCGTCTAATTTCGCAACTTGTACCTTAAAGCGGCTCATCCGTCTCGCACCGAACAGCGTTGAAAAATTCCGCACGAAGGTCCGGGGCACGACCTGGCGGCGGACGCTGTTCCGTGCGGCGAGCGCTGCTTCCTTCGTATTGCTTGCCGCCTGTAACGCTGGCGGCGGTGGTCATGCCGCAAAAGTGACAGCTGAGCCAAACAGCGGCTTGAGCCCGACTGCCGGCCTCGGTAAAAAAATATTCAGCGATGAAACGCTGTCTGCCTCCGGGAGACAGTCTTGCGCCACTTGTCACAGCCCGGATCACGCTCATGCGCAGCCCAACAATCTGGCGGTGCAGCCGGGCGGGACAAACCTGGATCGGCCCGGCTTTCGCGCGGTGCCATCGCTGCGATACCTGGACCTGAATCCCGCATTTTCTTTTTCAGATGAGGGCACGCCGACCGGGGGGTTTAATCGGGATGGACGTGCCCAAACCCTGGCGGCGCAGGCACAGCGTCCGTTCCTGGCACAGCATGAAATGGCGAACGCCAATAAAGAAGAAGTCATCAAGCGCCTTCGCCGCGCCAGCTATTTTGAAGAATTTCGCAATGTTTTTGGTTCGCACATCCTGGAACATCCGGACGAGGCATTTGACCGCCTGACCTTCGCACTTCAGCAATTCCAGGTGGAAGCGCCGGAATTCCATCCATTTAATTCCCGGTACGATCAATTCCTGGCCGGTAAAGCCACCTTGAACGACGCGGAACAGCGTGGCCTGGCGATTTTTAACGACCCGGAAAAGGGAAATTGCTTCGCCTGCCATCCGAGTGCGAAAGGCGCCGACGGCACGCCGCCCTTGTTCACCGATTTTACGTTCGATAATCTGGGCGTCCCGCGCAATAGTGCTATTGCGGCGAACCGGGACAGCACTTATTTCGACCTGGGCCTGTGCGGACCCGACCGCATCGACTTGGCCGCGCAAGCGGAATTATGCGGCGCATTCAAGGTGCCGACCTTGCGCAACGTCGCAACGCGCAAGGTGTTTTTCCATAACGGCGCCTTTACGAGCCAGCGCGACGCCGTGAGCTTCTATGCGAGACGGGATACGCATCCCGGGGAATGGTATCCGGCCGGCCCCGGCGGCGCCCCGCAAAAATTCAATGATTTGCCGCAGCAGTATCGAGACAATGTGAATACCGATGAAGTGCCATATGACCGGCTGCCCGGCATGATGCCCGCGCTATCGGCCGCGGATATTGATGACCTGGTTCGTTTCCTCGAAACCTTGACCGATTTGTCGACCAGCGCACAGTAGCACTGCAGGTGCACCATGCCTGACATGAAAATGCTTGCATTGAATGAAATTATTTTCGGGTAAGTATTCATCATGGTCACACAAAATCGGCAGCTCCTGCTTTTTTGCGCTAGTCTTATGCATATTTCAAACAGACCACCACTGAATCATGTTGCACTGTCTGCCAGAAAATTACTTAAGGCAAACATCTTACCGGAGCGGTCCGCATGGCTGACCCACTGTCCGCCGCGGCGCTGGCCGGAGGCATGGCATGGGCCAGCGGCATCAGGCTTTACATGGCCTTGTTCATGGCCGGCTGGTTCGGCCGCCTGGGCTGGCTCGACTTACCTCCGGCGTTGGAAGTACTGGAGTCGCCATGGGTACTTGGCGTAACCGGGGTATTGCTCGGAATTGAATTCCTGGCGGACAAGATTCCCGGGGTTGATTCCGCCTGGGATGCGCTCCAGACCTTCATCCGGATACCGGCCGGCGCGATCCTTGGGGCGGCTGCGCTTGGCCAGATGGACCCTGCCTGGACCACGGTGGCGGCGCTGCTGGGCGGCACACTCGCGGCCGGTGCGCATCTCACCAAGGCAGGAAGCCGCGCCCTGATCAATACGTCACCGGAGCCGTTCAGCAACTGGGCCGCTTCCTTTTCCGAAGAAGCCGTCGTCGCCGGCGGGCTGCTCGCCGCATTTTTCCATCCCTGGATACTGTTCGTATTCCTGGCCGTGTTCTTTATCGCCGCGCTCTGGCTGTTGCCGAAATTATGGCGCGGTCTGCGATGGCTGTTCCGAAAGCTTAGTACCTGATGTTTCGTCAATCGTTAAGAATGACCCGGCGCGATTGGCGCGCGGGAGAACTCCGTTTTCTGCTGATTGCCCTGATCGTGGCGGTGGCCGCGCTTTCGTCGGTCGGCTTCTTTGTGGACCGCATGCGCAATGGACTGAATCGCGATGCCCATCAACTGCTCGGTGCCGACCTGGTGATCCGGGCCGATCAGCCGATCAGCGATGAATGGAAAGCCGAAGCCGCCAGGCGCGGACTGCAGCGCGCCGAAACCATCACGTTTCCCAGCATGGCGAGTTCAGGCGAAGGCGATAACGCCATGTCGCAACTGGCCTCGGTCAAGGCGGTAACGCCCGGTTATCCCCTGCGCGGCAATCTCAAGCTCGCCGGGCCGAACGGGAGCAGCGTCGTCACGCGCGAGTTGCCGGCCCCAGGCACCGTATGGGTCGACGTCAATCTCATGGCCGCGCAAAACCTGTCTCCCGGCAGTCGGCTGAAGCTGGGCGACAAGGTCTTCAGCATTGCGCAGGTGATTTCGGTGGAGCCCGACCGCGGTGCCTCGTTCATGAATTTCGCGCCGCGCGTCTTGCTGCCGATGTCCGACCTGGCAGGCACCGGGCTGATCCAGGATGGCTCGCGCGTATCGTACCGGCTGCTGCTGGCCGGGAAGCCCGAAGATGCGAGCGCATTTCAGCGCTGGGTCGAACAAAAGATTGAGAGCGGTAACCTCAAGGGCATTCACCTTGAATCGCTTGAAGCGGGCCGCCCTGAAATGCGCGCCACGCTCGATCGCGCGGAACAGTTCCTGTCTTTGGTCGGACTGCTGTCGGCGATGCTGGCAGCGGTGGCTATCGCCATGGCGGCACGCCGCTTTATGGTACGGCATCTCGACGCCTGCGCAATGCTGCGCTGTCTCGGCCTCACGCAGAGTCAGGTCACGGTGCTCTACCTTGTCGAGTTTCTGCTGATCGGCCTGGCCGGCAGCGCCATCGGCGCCGCCGTCGGCTTTGCGGCCCACTTCGTCCTGCTTGAATGGCTGGGAAAGCTGGTCGCGAGCGACCTGCCCGCAGCCACCATGCTGCCGGCGGTGCAGGGCATCGCAACCGGCCTGATATTGCTGATCGGGTTTGCGCTACCGCCCATACTGCAATTGCGCAATGTACCGCACAACCGCGTCATCCGGCGCGAGCAGGATGCGCCGCAGCCGATGACGCTGGTCACCTATGGCTTGGGTCTGCTGAGTTTTATCGGTTTGCTGTTGTGGCAGGCCGGTAACCTGAAGCTGGGCTTGCTGACCGCGGCCGGCTTCCTCGGCGGCCTCGCCGCGTTCGCGCTGATCGCATGGCTCGGATTGAAGTTGCTGCGCCTGGTGCGCCCCGCATTCAAGCATCAGGCCTGGCGTTTCGCAGTGACGGCATTACAGCGCCGGCCCGGCGCCACCGTGGTGCAGGTGGTGGCTCTCGCCCTGGGCCTGATGGCGCTGCTGCTCCTGACAGTGATCCGCGGCGACCTGGTGCAAGCCTGGCGGGCCTCGACGCCGGCCGATGCGCCCAACCAGTTCATACTCAATATCCAGCCCGATCAACAGGCGGAGGTGGCGTCGCGCCTGATTAAAAACGGCGCCGCCGTGCCGGTGCTGTATCCGATGATCCGCGGCCGCCTGATACGGATAAACGATGTCCCGATCACCGGCGACACCTATGTCGAAGATCGCGCAAAACGCCTGGTGGACCGGGAATTCAACTTGTCGGCGATGGCGGCGGCGCCGCCGCAAAACCAGGTCTCGGCGGGCCGCTGGTTCGACGACAGCAAGCCGGAAGCCTCGGTGGAAGAAGGGCTTGCGAAAACACTCAATCTGAAGCTCGGCGACCGGCTCGCATTCGACATCGCGGGCCAGGTGGTCGAGGCGCCGGTGACCAGTCTGCGCAAACTTGAATGGGGATCGATGCGGGTTAATTTCTTTGTCATTCTGAATCCGGCGGCGATGGCAGGGATGCCGCAGACCTGGATCACTGCGGTCAGGCTGCCGCCTGACAGGCCGGCCGCGGTCAGCGAACTGATCCGCGATTTTCCGAATCTGACCGTAGTCGATATCGGCAGCGTGATCCGTCAGATTCAAAGCGTGGTGGACCAGGTCATCATGGCGGTGGAGTTCCTGTTCCTGTTCACGCTGGCATCGGGAGTGCTTGTATTGTATGCGGCGCTGGTCGGCTCGCAGGACCAGCGCACGCGTGAGGCCGGCCTGTTGCGCGCGCTCGGCGCGACCAGGAGCCAGTTGTCGCAGGCGCAATGGATCGAGTTTGCGCTGGTGGGCGGCCTCGCGGGCCTGCTGGCGGCGAGCGGCGCGGCCGCGGTCGGGTGGGCGCTTGCGAGATATGTGTTCAACTTTGAATGGACCTTTAGCCCGATGGTATGGCTGGCCGGCTTCGCGGTCGGCGCCGCCTGCGCCTTCGTCGGCGGCTGGGTCGGCTTGCGCAATGTATTGAATCAGCCGCCGATGCGCACGATAAGGGAAGCATGACAGGGCGCCATCGTTGCAGAGGTGATGGCTCCCTGTTTCATAGACTTGTTTCATAGACCTGTTTCATAGACTAGGTTTCATAGACCTGGTGTCATAGACCTGGTTTCATAGGCCCGGTCTCATATCCCGCCTCCGGTATAGCGGTTCCCCATTCCCGGCTGTTCTCTTTTCCCGAAATCCCTGTCCGCCCGGAAGCGGTCAGGGATTTCTTTTCATTTCCCGTTTCCTTTCTTGATTTCTCCTTTTTCAAAGCTTTGCGCTTCGTCAGTGTGATTCGGGGCCGCCTTGTCTATATTAATTTTTACGCACCGCGCCAGGCGGCCAGAGTGAAATGACATTTGCCTGCCGGCATGCCTTCATGAAAAGGAGCCCCTCCTGACGGCCGATCCAGGTACCTTGCAGGAAAAGCCGCAAGCCATGAGCGATGTCAATACATGCTCGGCGGACACCCGTAAAGTTGCACTAAAGGCAGTTTTCCGAAAGAAGGAAAAACAAAATCGGGCAGTTCCCCAAGGAACGCTGGTTTTTCAAGAGACCTTCGAAAGAATGCAACGGGCGCCCAAAGCGATTTTTAAATGGCAAAAGCCGGCGCGACATGCCGGCCAGCGAATAAAAGAGAGATGACATCATGGACCTTTTCTCAACAAGCGATCTGAAGAAATGGAGTGTTCTGCTCGCACTGCCGATCCTCGGCGCATGCAGCACGGTCGGACCGGGCATGCAATTCGAGCAGACTGCGGGCTCGTCCGGAAACGGCGCCGAAGCCAGCTCGGCAACCGTGCCGACGGTCGTCAAGGCGATTACGCCGCAGTTGGTGAAAAGCGAAAAGGAATTGCGCGACAAGCAGGCCAGCCAGGATATCAGCAAGCTGCTGGGCAAGCCCAAGCCATACAGCATTGAAAGCGGCGACATACTCTCGATCGTCGTGTGGGATCACCCGGAACTTTCCGGCGCAGTCATGGCGCCGGGAACGGCCGGCATAGCCGGCGTCGACCCCGGTCCCGGAACGACGCCATCACCGGGTTTCGTGGTGGACCATGAAGGCATGGTGCAATTTCCTTACGCCGGCAAACTCAAGGTGGCCGGCATGACCGAAGAGCAGGCGCGCAATGTACTTACCACCAAGCTGGCCCATTACATCAATAAGCCGAACGTGACGCTGCGGGTCCAATCCTATCGCAGCAAGCGGATCTACATCGATGGCGAGGTGAAGGCCCCTGGTTTGCAGGCAATCAACGATATTCCGATGACCCTGGTGGAAGCGCTCAACCGGGCCGGCGGCATGCTGCCGACCGCCGATCAAAGCCAGATCGCGCTCAGCCGCGACGGAACCACCTATCACATCAATCTTCCGCAATTGGTGCAGAAGGGCGTGAATCCCGGCAGCATCATGCTGGCCAACGGAGACCTGGTGCGGGTACTGTCGCGCGACTCCAGCAAGGTATTCATTTCGGGCGAAGTCATTCAGCCGCGCTCGCTGACCATGCATAACGGACGCCTGACCCTGAATGAAGCGCTAGGCGAATCGGGCGGCATTAATCCCCTGAGCGGCGATGCAAGGCAAATCTACGTGGTGCGCAAATCCGCCACGGAACCGGTCGTGTATCGTCTTGATGCGCATGCGCCGGGCGCCCTTGCGATGGCCGAAGGATTCGAGCTTCAGCCGAAAGACGTCGTCTATGTTGCCGCCACGCCGCTGGCAAACTGGCATCGCACCATCAGCCAGATCCTGCCGGGCGCGTTGTCGTCGGCGGTTGGCGCAGTCAACCCGATCAGGCCCTGACGTGATCAAGAACGTGCTGTTCGTTTGTATCGGCAATATCTGCCGCAGCCCAATGGCGGAAGGCCTGTTCAGGCGCGCGATGCCGGACCGGGCAGTCTGTTCCGCCGGGCTCGGCGCGATGGTGGGAGACCCGGCCGATCCGCTGGCGATCCAGCTGATGGCGGAGCGCGGCATCGACATCGCACCGCATCGCGCGCAAAACCTGGCGGGCTGGATGGTCATGGAGGCCGACCTGATTCTGACCATGGACCGCGAGCAGACGCGCACCATCCAGCGCCTGTATCCGGAAGCGCGGTCCAGGGTGCGGCGGCTGGGCGAGGAAGACAATGTCGATATTCCCGACCCCTACGGGCAAGGCATGCGCGCGTTCCGGCACGCCAGCAACCTGATTGCCGCCGGCGTATATCAGCTCGCGGAGGGCATCCGGGCGGGCGAACAGAAGCGCGCCGGAAATGAATTTTCACTGGCGCAGGTTGGGCTGTCGCCCATGCGCCTGGCGCTTTGAAATACAGGAATCCGGTATCAGGGAAGCAGTTGAAACAGGCGGTCTCCTGCAGCAGCGGGTTTATTGATACGACAAGGTTCCAAGTTTCATCATGCCGCATCAATAATTTGGTCAGAAGTTATTTTGAACACGTTCCAACAACAGTTAAAAAATCATGATGAATCCAATTGTCCAGCAACCGGCCCCGGTGTACATCCAGCAGCCAGTTCCAACCATTATGAACGACGATAATGAAGTGGAACTGTCCAGCTATCTCAACACACTTTATGACAGCAGATGGCTGATCCTCACCATCGCATTGCTGGTCGCCCTGGCGGGCATGACCTATGCCTACCTGGTCAGGCCGGTGTATGAAGCCAATATGCTGATCCATGTCGAGGAAGAGGGTCAGAAGGAAGCCAAGAATATCCTTGGTGAAATGGGGTCGCTGTTCGACGTCAAGACCGCTGCGACTTCTGAAATGGAATTGCTGAAGTCGCGCCTGGTGGTGTCGCGTGCGATTGATACGCTGCGGCTCTACATCGATAGCCGTCCGAAATATTTTCCTGTCATCGGAAAGATGATCGCCTCCAGCAACGACGGCCTGTCGTCTCCCGGTATCTTCGGTTACGGCGGCTATGCATGGGGCGCGGAAAAACTGAATGTCGCCAGCTTTAATGTGCCGGATGCCTTGCTGAACCGCGAATTCGTACTGACCGCAGAAGGCAATGGCCGCTATCGGCTCACCGAAAAAGAAAGCAAGATTGTCGTCCGCGGCACGGTCGGCACGCCGCTCAATGTGCAAACGGCGAAAGGGCCGATTGAATTGCAGATCGATGAGCTGGCCGCCAATGCCGGTGCGCAGTTTTTCCTGAAACGCAGTTCGCGCATGGCGCTGATCGAAGGCGTGCAAAGGGATCTCCATGTCGCGGAACAGGGCAAGCAATCCGGCGTGATCGGCGTTTCGCTCAAAGGCGACGACCCGCAGGCGGTACACGGCATTCTTACCGCGATCAGCGATGAATACATGCGTCAGAACACCTCCCGCAAGACCGAAGAAGCGAACAAAACCCTTGCATCGCTGAACAAGCAGTTGCCCGAACTGAAGCAGCAGCTGGAACAATCCGAAGCAAAATATAACCAGTTCCGCAACAGCAATGGCACGATCGACCTCGGCGAAGAAGCAAAGATCAGCCTTCAGCAATCGGCGGCCGCCAAGACCAAGCGCATCGAACTCGAGCAAAAGCGCAATGAATTGCTGACGCGCTTCACGCCCAATCATCCGATCGTGATAGGGCTCGACGCCCAGCTGCGCGATATTAATAACGAAATCAAGTCGGTCGCCGGGCATATCAAGACATTGCCGACCCTGGAACAGGAAGTCGTGCGCCTGTCGCGTGAAGTCAAGGTCAATACCGAGCTGTACACGGCCCTGCTGAATACGGCGCAGCAATTACGCCTCGTCACGCTCGGCAAGATGAGCAATGTGCGCCTGGTCGACGCACCGATGATGCCGGAAAAACC
>JAQGMO010000163.1 GCA_028292315.1 Herminiimonas sp.
TTTGTCGATGTGACCGTCATCGCGGCCGATGCGCATGATTTGTGGGCCAAGGCATAATGCGATTGGCTGGACTTGTCTTGCGGTCGGCTTTCATGGCGGGCGCATTGGTGTGCGGCACGGTATTCGCGGCCGATGGCGCGGCCAATCCGGCATCGGGTCACACATCCGCTGCGTCATTATTCAGCGAGCCGGTCATCTTGCGTGGAACGCTAGGCGAGGCGACTGTTCAGGCCAGCGTGCGGCCCAAGGCGGAGATCGATGAAGGCATTGAGGGTGAGTATTTCATCTTCGGCCGTACCCGGGCTATCCTGCTGGCAGGCGAGCTCGAAGGCGACGACGTGTTCCTGGAAGAGTCTGAAAACGGCACCGATGTGTCCGGTCAATGGGAAGGCCGGCGCGATGGCGACACCATCCGCGGGAACTGGTTGTCGGCTGATGGCTCGGTCAGCAAGCCTTTTGTTCTAAAAGCAGTGGAACCCGCCACGGCGGTCAAGCAACCTGCCTGGCCGGTAAAGCCGCGTTCCGCGCAGCCGCCCCGGCTGCCACTGCGACCCGTTCAATAATCATCAGGCCGGACTTGCAGGAGATGCCAAGTGACCACCGACAAGAAATCGTTGCAGACCAAACTTATTCATAGCGATTACACGCCGCCGGAAGGATTTGCGGCGTTTCCGACGGCAATCCACCATGCCTCGACCGTCCTGTTCAAGAATGTGGCGGCGCTGCGTTCGCGCAACTGGCAGGAAAAGACCGGCTATACCTACGGCTTGCACGGCACCCCTACCACGTTTACGCTCGAGGCGCGCCTCGCGGCGATCGAGCAGGGGGAGCATTGCGTGCTCGCGCCCAGCGGTCTCGCGGCCATCGCGATGGTCGACCTGGCATTGCTGAAAAGCGGCGACGATGTTCTTTTGCCCGATAATGTTTATAACCCGAATCGGGAAATGGGTAACTGGCTGGAGCGCGATTTTGGCATTACGGCGCGCTACTATGATCCGCTGACCGGCGCCGGGATCGCTGAATTGATACAGCAGAATACCAGGCTGGTGTGGACTGAAGCGCCAGGCTCGGTATCGATGGAAGTGCCGGATATTCCCGCAATCTGCCGCGCAGCGCATGAGCGGGGCGTGCTGGTCGCGCTCGACAATACCTGGGCGGCAGGCATTGCTTTCGCCGGGTTCGATCACGGCGCCGATATCGTCATGCAGGCGCTGACCAAATATCAGTCCGGCGGATCCGATGTACTGATGGGCGCGGTGATTACCCGCGACCGGGAGTTGCATCACCGGCTGGAGCTGGCCCATATGCGGCTCGGGCTGGGCGTCGGGGCCGACGATGCCTACCTGGTGTTGCGCGGTTTGGCGACCTTGAAATTACGCTTCGATGCGCATGATGCGGGTGCCCGGAAAGTGGCCGCATGGCTGAAGGACCGGCCGGAAATCTCGAGGGTGCTGCATCCGGCGTTTGCCGATTGTCCCGGGCATGAGATCTGGAAGCGCGATTTCAGCGGAGCAGGAGGTTTGTTTTCCGTGATATTCGACGAGCGCTACACCGAAGCGCAGACCGATCGCGTTATCGATGCCCTGAAGATGTTCAAGATTGGTTACAGCTGGGGCGGGGCGGGCAGCCTGTGCGTTCCTTACCAGATTCAGACCATGCGCAAGGCATGGCAAGGCAACGGCCAGCTGGTACGGTTTAACATAGGCCTGGAAGACCCGCTCGACCTGATTGCGGATATCGAGCAGGCGCTGGCGGTGCTGTAGCGAATCTCGGCGTCGCGGAAGAAACACGGCGTTACCGAAAGCGGCCGCGCCACTACCCCTAGCGCCAGCCTAATTCAGATCAAGCTTCTGGTCACCGCTTTTAACGCTTTGCAGCAGCCAAGCGCCGTTTTCTTTTTTTGCCTTCACTTGAAGTTCTAAGGTTGTTTTCTGGCCGGATACGTCAACCATCATCGATACCCACTCATCCGAGTCCGCAGTCTTTCGATCGAAGACGCCGAGGAAGCTCGGTCGAATTTTCTTGATGTCGCCAACCTGCGTTCGAATTGTTTGCGAATTACCAATTTCCTGCACGATGAACTTAAACGCATCGCTACGGATGGCCATGAAATAGACAAGGGCGTAGAGAGTCATACCAAAGATCGCTGCGATAGCAATTGTTTTTCTGATAGAGCTCATTTTCTGCCCGCGTAAATAGTAAACTGCCCGCCCACCGATCCTGACGCACCGAGCCCTGAGAACTTGTCTCTGCCGCTGAATCCTGTTCCGCTATATATTGTGGACTCGGAATTGCTGTAGTTTCGCGCAGCGCCTTTTTCGATATACGCGCTTAGCGGGCCTGCGTTGAAGTTGGCCTTGCCTGAACAAGACAGGACAACGCCACCTAATTCGACAAAGCGCGTCAAAAGAGAAGCCACTGCATCCGGGAAGTTCGGAGGTAGTGGCTTTTTTTACTCTAATCAAGTGCCTGCGTTATCGAAGCCGCGAACCATCAGGATTGACAGCATCTTGATCTCGCCGCCCAGGATAGTAAATCTTCTTGTTCTCAAGCTCGTAAAAGAGAATCCCATGGATTCCTTGAGCTTGTGACTTTTGAATAGGACGTAACCAAATTCGGTTAAAGGCCGCATCCAGTATTTTCTCATCCTCGCGAGCGTAAACCTCATCTATAAAAGCAATGTCAGTTTCACCAGGAAATATGAGTGCAAATTCATCTTCTGTCGCCGCAAAAATATCGTAAACAGAGTTTCGCGCACCATCAATAATCTGGATATTTTTCATATCAGCTTCTATTTCCAGCGTGACGGCTTGACGTTTCGGTAGTCTCCACCTGGTGTTTGCACGTCCCAATGTGGCCCCGAATGGCCTCTGCCGCCAGGACCCGTTGGACACCACACATCACCTTTTGCGTCTTGCCAGCCATGACTTGAACCGCCCTTACCCGGATTCGGATTAGGGACCCAATTTTCGCCACCCTTTGGATCTTTAAATCCTTCCGCCTCACCCGGTTTTCCAGGCGCTTTCGGACCTTGAGGATCATAAGCATTCTCTGGCGGCTTGGCAAACATCGGCCCAACGATATTCCAGCCAGCCCAAGCCCCCGCAGCGGCGCCAACAACTGCACCAACTGGTCCAAACGCCGCGCCCATTTCAGCGCCAGCCACGGCACCCGCAAATGGATTCAGGCCGAATGGATCGGTGTACCGTGTCGGCTGATTATTGACGTAGCTATAGGTATTGATGCCGCCTTCGAGCCCAATCGGATCACTCTGCACATACCGTCCTACCATTGCATCATAATCCCGCGCCCCATTCTGGACAAGATACGTTTCCTTACCCGCTATCTGGCCTGGAAACCGCAGGTTGTATTCAAACACACCTAGCCCGGAGGGATTTTGATCCGGTGCCGCTACTCCGAACGGATCACCATTGTCCCAACGCCAGACAAGGTTGTTATTGGTATC
>JAQGMO010000171.1 GCA_028292315.1 Herminiimonas sp.
ATATCCTGTTCGAACCGCTGTGGCGGCGCGAATGGATTTCCGATGTGCAGATCACGATCGCGGAAGAGCTTGGCGTCGGCAATCGCATGGGCTACTACGAAACGTCGGGCGCGCTGCGCGACATGCTTCAAAACCATCTGCTGCAATTATTATGCATCGTCGCGATGGAGCCGCCGGTATCGGTGACGGCCGATGCGGTTCGCGATGAAAAATTACAGGTGCTGCGTTCACTCAGGCCCTTCACGCCTTCCATGCTGGTGCAGAATGTGGTGCGCGGGCAATACCGCCAGGGCCACGTGGATGGGGTTGCCGTGCCGAGCTATCGCAGCGAGCCCGACGCCAATCCGCATTCGCGGACCGAAACCTTCGTCGCGGTCAAGGCCGAAATCGATACCTGGCGCTGGGCCGGCGTGCCGTTTTACCTGCGCACCGGCAAGCGCATGGCCGATCAACTGGCAGAAATCGTGGTGCGCTTCAAGTCGATTCCGCATTCGATCTTTGCCCAGCCGGTCGGCAGTTTTCAACCGAACTCACTGGTGATCCGCCTGCAGCCGGATGAGGGCCTGCACCTGAACCTGATGGCGAAGACGCCGGGCGACGGCATGCGCCTGAAGCCGGTCGACCTTGAACTGGATTTCCGTGAAACCTTCAAGAAGCCGCGCATGGAAGCGTATGAGCGGTTGCTGATGGATGTCTTGCGCGGACAGCTGACGCTGTTCATGCGCAGCGATGAACTGGAAGCGGCGTGGGCATGGGTGGAGCCGATCCTCGAGTTCTGGGAGCAGGAAGAAAACGAGCCGATTCCCTATACCGCCGGCAGCTGGGGGCCGGCCGCGGCCAGCGCATTGATCGGGCGCGACGGCCTCCAATGGCGCGAAGAAGCCTTGCCGGAGGTTTGACTTCCAATGCTGCTCGATACAATACGCACGCAACTGGATTCCTTATCCAGATCTGAACGTAAGGTTGCGCTCGCCGTGTTGGAAAACCCCCAGCTGACCCTCACCGAAAACATCACGGCGCTGGCGAAAAGCGCCCAGGTCTCGGAACCAACGGTGGTACGGTTTTGCCGTACGATCGGTTATGCCGGCTGGCATGACTTCAAGCTCAGGCTGGCGCAAGGACTGGCGCTGGCGCCGCCCGGCGTTGCGGACACGGCCAGGCAGGACGACCTGGCAGCCGACCTGGTCGGCAAGATTTGCAGCCGTTCCATCAATGTCTTGCTGGACTTGCGCAACAACCTCGACCCCGATGCCATTGAGCGCGCTCTCGATGTGCTGGCCCGCGCCAACAAGATCGAGTTCTATGGCCAGGGCACGTCCGGCCTCGTGGCGGCCGACGCCCAGCATAAATTTTTCCGGTCGGGGGTGCCTGCGGTTGCGTATTCCGATCCGCATATCCATAGTATTTCAGCGGCGCTGCTGCGCAAGGGCGATGCCGTACTTGCCATTTCGCAGCGCGGCAACAGCGCGGCGCTGTTGCGCAGCGTGCAGCTGGCGCGCCGTGCGGGGGCTGATGTAATCGCCCTGACGCCGAGCGGCACGCCGCTGGCCGCATTGGCCACGGTGCTGGTGCCGGTCGACCTGAGCGTGGACACCGATCCCTACACGCCGATTTCAGCGCGGCTGGCGCACCTGGTCGTCATCGATATTCTGGCGGTCGGACTGGCCTTGAAACGCGGCCCGGAATTCCGCAAGAAAATGCAGAGTGCGCAAAAAGCCCTGCAACGGATCGACATGCAGCTCGACTCGTTCATTGAAAATCCGCCGGCGGCATGACGCGCGGGCGGATTGCGTACAATATGCCAGCACACATCCTATCCATTACCACTCATCGAAATCATGAATCAGCTTGAACAACTGAAGCAATACACCACCATCGTCGCCGACACCGGCGATTTTCAGTCGATCGAAGCGTTCTCGCCGCGCGACGCCACCACCAATCCTTCCCTGATCCTGAAAGCGGTTCAAAAAGCGGAATACAAACCGCTGCTTGAACAGGCGGTGCGCGACCATTCCGGCAAGAGCAGCGACGACGTCATCGACCAGTTGCTGGTGGCTTTCGGCCGCAGAATTCTCGACATTATTCCCGGCCGCGTATCGACCGAGACCGACGCCCGCCTGTCGTTCGATACGGAGGGCACGATTGAAAAAGGCCGCAAGCTGATCGCCCTGTATGAAGCCGCCGGAATTCCGCGCGAGCGCGTCCTGATCAAGATCGCATCGACCTGGGAAGGCATACGCGCCGCCCAGGTGCTCGAGCAGGAAGGCATACGCTGCAATATGACGCTACTGTTTTCCCTGCCGCAGGCGATCGCATGCGCGGACGCCGGGGCGCAGCTGATTTCCCCGTTCGTTGGGCGCATTTACGATTGGCACAAGAAGTCGACCGGGCAAGAGTACACCGGCGCGGAAGATCCAGGTGTGCAATCGGTCAAACGGATTTATACCTATTACAGGAAATTCGGCTACGACACCGAGGTAATGGGTGCAAGCTTTCGCAACACCTCGCAGATCATCGAGCTGGCCGGTTGCGATTTGCTGACCATCAGTCCCGAGCTATTGCGGAAACTGGCTGAAGCCGATACGCCGGTCACGCGCAAACTGAGCGTGGAGCAGGCGAAATCCGCCGACATGGAAAAACTGACGCTCGATGAAAAGTCCTTCCGCCTGATGTTGAACGAGGATGCGATGGCGACCGAAAAGCTGGCGGAGGGCATTCGCCTGTTCTGCGCCGATGCGGTGAAGCTGGAACGGATGGTGGCGTAGCGCTTGAATAATGCAGGAAAGCACGGCTGGCGCGCCGGGCTTTCCTGCATTGTGTTTGCGGGCAGCCTCGTGTGTGCGATTCGAATTAAATTAAATCGACTGCATGCGGCACGTCCCAAATTACGCTATACAAGGGGAATCAGCAAAACCATGCCGGTTGCGGCGGCTGCTGCACCGCTCAGGCGAATACCGTGTTTAATGATATTTTTCGTGCCGATTGCTCCGATCATTACACCAAGCAAATGCAGCAGCGCGGTGGCCAAAATAAATCCTGCGGCATAAAAGGCGAATGACGAACCCTGCGGCAGTTCGGCTCCATGCGCCAGCCCATGCGCCATTGCAAATAGCGAAACCATTGCGATGCTTATCCGAACCGGCAGCCTGATTGCAAATGCGGTCAGAAGTCCCATCACTGCGAGCGATCCGGCAATGCCGGCCTCCACGCCTGAAATGCTGAGGCCTAAGAACGATAGGATGGCGCCCAGGCCCATCATCAACGGAAAAACAATCGGCAGCAGCCACACCGCAGGACGCCTGTTTTGCGCAGCCCAGACGCCAACGGCAAGCATCGCCAGCAGGTGATCGACTCCGGAGAATGGATGAACGAATCCGGCGCTCAGACTCAGGACGGCATGGTTATCGCCGTTGTGCGCGAATGCAGGCGCCATGAAAAGTGCGGCGGCGGCGAACGCCGCGTGGCGAATGGATCTTTTTAGTGCAGGCGTGGTCATGTTTTCCCTATTTTGATGTTGGTCGCAGATGCCAGCGCCCACAAACGGTGCGTTGGCTTGTCACTGCACCATCATAGGCAATAAATGGGCCAACAAAGTCACGGCTAAAGCTTTTCCGTCTCACCCGATTTGGGCTGCCACTTCATCAGCCCCTTCTCGATCATGCCAACCACGCCGTCAAGCACCAATGCGAATGCGGTGAGCACCAGAATGCCGGCGAATACGGTATTGATATCGAAGGTGCCTTCCGCCTGCAGGATCAGGTAACCCACCCCGCGCGCCGAACCAAGATATTCCCCGACGATCGCGCCGACGAACGCCAGGCCGACCGAAGTGTGCAGGCTCGAAAATACCCACGAGGTCGCGGATGGCAGATACACCGTGCGCAATAACTGCCGCCCGTTTGCGCCCAGCATCCGGGCATTCGCCAGCACCACCGGACTGACTTCCTTCACGCCCTGGTACACGTTAAAAAACACGATAAAAAATACCAGCGTGACCGCGAGCGCCACTTTCGACCAAATGCCAAGCCCGAACCACATTGCGAAAATCGGCGCCAGGATCACGCGCGGCATGGAATTGGCGGCCTTGATATAAGGATCCAGGATGGCGGAAGTCACCGGCGACAAAGCCAGCCAGAGGCCGACGCCCAGCCCGAGCGTGGTGCCGATGCCGAATGCCAGCATGGTCTCGGTCAGGGTGACCAGCAGGTGCGAATAAATTTCAGCCGGAAAATTCAGGGTAAACCAGGTCGCATCGCCGAAGCCGACTTCAAGCTTGCCGCTGCCGACGGTAAACCATTCCCAGATGCGGGTGACTACCTTGATCGGTTCTCCGAAAAAGAAGGCGGTCTTGGGATTGCGGGTGGCGAGATGCCAGCCGGCGAAAAATAAAATGAAGACGAGCACCTGGTAAATACGCAGGTTTTTCTGGTTGGGTTTCAGGGCGTTCCACATGGCTGTTTTCGTTATAGGTTTCTACGGGGCCTGACGGCGGCACGCGCTGCGCTATGCCCGGACTTTTTGCTGCTGGTATCCCTTCAGCACCTCATCCCGCAATACATTCCATATCTGCGAATGCAGCTCGACGAACCGCGGATGCGCGCGCACCTCGGCCACATCGCGCGGACGCGGCAGGTCGACCGGAAATTCGCCGATCGGATGGGTCGCCGGACCGGCCGACAGCACCACCACGCGGTCCGACATTGCAATGGCCTCATCGAGATCATGGGTAATGAACAGCACCGCCTTCTTTTTCGCGCCCCACAGATCGAGCACTTCATTTTCCATCAGTTGCCGGGTCTGGATATCGAGCGCGGAAAACGGCTCATCCATCAGCATGATGTCCGGATCGACGATCAGCGTCTGCGCCAGCGCGACCCGCTTGCGCATGCCGCCCGATAACTGATGCGGAAAGCGATCGCCAAAGCCTTGCAAGCCGACCCGCGCCAGCCAATCTTCGCCAAGCCGGCGCGCCTCGCCCTCGTCCATGCCGCGATACTGCAGGCCGGCGATCACATTCTGGAGCGCGCTGCGCCATGGCATCAGCGCTTCCGCCTGGAACATGTAGCCGGCGCGCCGGTTGATTCCGGCCAGCGGTTCGCCGAACACCTTCACGCTGCCCGATGACGGCTCCAGCAGGCCGGCGCCGACATTCAGCAAGGTCGATTTTCCGCAGCCGGTCGGCCCGACCACCGATACGAACTCGCCCGGCGCAATCGACAGCGTCGTGTTCGCGACCGCCGTATAACGCTGGCTGCGGTCGTCTTTCGAAATGAAAGTACAGCTGATATTGTCGAGCAAAAGCGCAGGAGTCATCCCTAGGTCTATCCCTTGTTGAACAAGCATGAGGCGAACGATATATTTGTGCTTATTTGTATTTCGCGTTCGCCTTCTTCACCATCTCGTTGGTGAAGGTCTTCGATAAATCGAAAGTCTTGCCGGCCAGGCTAGGGTCGAATGCCTGCAAGGCCTTCAACGCTGTCCTTGGACCCGCTTCCGGGAACATGCCGTCCGGCGAAATCGCTTCCCGCACCTTGCCGAACGCATCCAGATACAGGCCGCGATCGCCGAGCAGGTAGCTTTCCGGAACCACTTTGATGATGTCCGAGGGACCGGCCTTCTGCAGCCATTTCAGGGCGCGCACCATGGCATTGGTCAATGCCTGTGCCGTCTTGGGATTTTTCTTTAAAAACTCTTCCGATGCATACAAGGTCGACGCCGGCATCGGCCCGCCGAACAGCTCATTGGTATCCTTCAGCGTGCGGGTATCGACGATAACCCGCATTTCGTTTTTTTGCTCCAGCATGCTGATAACCGGATCGAGATTCGATATCGCGTCGATCTGCCCGGAGCGCATGGCGGCGACTGCCCCGGAGGCGGTGCCGACACCGATGAACGAAACATCGCTCGGCTTCAAACCGCCCTTGGCCAGCACAAAACTGGCAACCATATTGGTCGAGGAACCGGGTGCCGTAACGCCGATTTTCTTGCCCTTCAGGTCGGCGAGCGATTTATAGTTCGGCATGGTCTTGTTGGACACGCCAAGCACGATTTGCGGCGCGCGCGCCTGCAATACGAAGGCCGTGATCGGCTGTCCCTTGGCCTGCATGTTGATGGTGTGCTCATAGGCGCCGGACACGACATCTGCGCTGCCGCCGACCAGTGCCTGCAGGGCCTTGGCGCCGCCGGCAAAGTCGGAAATCTCGACCTGCAAGCCTTCGTCCTTGAAATATCCGAGCTGTTCCGCGATTGTCAACGGCAGGTAATAGAACAGGTTTTTGCCGCCGACCGCGATGGAAACCTTTTGTTTTTCGACCGTTTGGGCGAACAGAGGGTTATTGAAGCTGAAGTAGCCTAGTAAAAACAGGCCAAACGCGACCGCAAACTGCTTCCATGTGAGTTTCATTTTGTCTCCTGACTGATTTGTGATTTTTTATTGTAAGGTGGTACGCCGTCTAGTTGATATCGTGCGGTTTATGCCTAATCATACCCCAGAGCACCCGGAACTTCATAGCCTGCGCTGACGGCCCGGCGCTCGCTTTCACAAACCGGCGGCCGAGCCGCCGGTTTTATATGTTCCATCTCCAGGCGTCCTGAACATCGAAAAAATTTATATATCGGTCGATGGAACAAATCGTCACGCTTGTTACTAACCACTTATTTATATTGGAGATTGCAGTGCCGCATTCAATGTTGCCAGCTGTAAAGGCCGCCGCCCGGTCGTTTCGCGCCACGTTGCCGGCACAGCAGCCATGAAGCGCCTACCCGACCATGATCACCAGACGCGCTCGGTACGACCGCGTCCTTTACGGCCATCGGAGTCGCCGAATGACCAGCTGGCGAATGTGCCGAATCAACCAGCCGCGCCGCTCATCCATGCTGGAGCACATCCGAGCGCAGGCTTCTCTGGATTCATGCCCGCGTTCGCGCCGCCAGACGGTCAGGCGGAAACCGGGGCACAGACGAGTCCCGGTCCGTCCGCTGCTGCGTTACCGGTCCTGAGCGGCTATCCCGAGCCTCGGCCGCAGTTGAAACAAGACCGTATCGCGTCGCCCGCTCTCAGGCGTCGCGCAAAAGTTGCCGACGCAGAAAAGCGCGATTGGTGCGGCTGCACCGCCCTGATGCGCGCTTGCGAGACGGGCCCATATGAAAGCGTCGACGCGCTGCTGCAAAGCGGAGCCAATGTCAATGCCGTTAGCAAGAAACGCAATACGGCACTGATTTTTGCCAGCACACAGAGCGATCCGCGCATTGTCAGGCTGCTCATAACGCACGGCGCGAATATCGAAGCCCACAACAATCTGGGCGAAACGGCTCTGGCGCTCGCGGTAGAGCACCAGCGTCGCGATGTGGCAGCGGTTCTCCTGGAACACGGGGCGAACGCTGAGAACGCGTTGCCGCCGCGCCGCGATCTGATGAGGCTGGCGATCCACGGCGGTGATGTTCAGATCGCAAGGATGCTGATGCGCGCCGGCTTGCGCCTGAAACTCACCCTAACGCAGCGTCACCAGGAGCCAGACGAAACGCTGATCTGTACCGCACTGGAACGGGGTGATCGCGAAATGGGCCTGTTCCTGTTAGGATTAGGCGTCGCCGCATCTGAATCCGCATTCGTTCTAGCGGTGGAAAAGGATTTTCGGGATTGTGTGGCGCTGCTTTGCTCGAATGGGATGAGCCCCGATATCAGAACGAGGCAGGGCGTCCCCGTACTTCATGTGGCCTCAGAAAAAGGCTATACCGGCATGGTGCAGCTGCTGTGTGACGCCGGCGCGCAGGTCAACCAGCTTGGCGCCAACGGCGCTACGGCTCTCATCGTGGCAGCGCGTTTCGGGCACGTTGACATCATGCGCTGTCTGCTCGCGGCCGGGGCACACGGTACCCACACATTCATAGTTTGGATCGCCGAGCGCTTGAATTCGTTCCTGACTCCGGCGCAAGTTTCATCAGGTGTGAACCTTCCGTATAGTATTTCTGCATTGAAATATGCGGTACTCAACAAGAATATGGAAGCGATAGAACTGTTGCTGCCGCTTGCGAAATGCATGCTGCAAATCGACGAGGATCTGTTTGCTGCGGCGTTTCAGACCCCGCATCCCGATTCCGAAATCATCGACCGGCTTCTGTTTGCCGCGCACAAAATTCGATTTCTGCATTTCGCGGATACCATCGATAGAGTCCTTTTCACGGTACGGGATACCAACTTGATGAAGGAAAAAAAAGCGGTCATCAAATCACTATGCTTCGACGCCGGCTACAGTCACCGGGTTGCAACTACCATTTTTTCTGTAATGGAACATGTGAGTGATGGATTGGCCACAATGTCGGCGCGAAATCAGAATTCACCCATGGCTCGCATGCTGTTCGCCGCACATGTGCTTGAAACACATCAGGATTTACACACGCTCTCCCGCGGCCAGCTGAATATCGACGCGCTTCAGGCCAGAAAATTGATCGAATACGGTGCAGCCTTTTTCAAGGACAAGATGTCCCGGGTGCCGAAACTGCTGGCAGGCATTGTCCCTGGCACGGATGCGGAAGTCGTAAGCCAAATGCTGCTTGAGAAAACCGGACTGGATGTAAGCCTTGGCGCCCGGTTTTACCTGGTTGCGGATAGCTTCGAATGGATTTTTGCGCCGGACGACACGATTTGGGCAGATGATATGGTTGTCGACTCGCTATTTGACAGCGATCTTTCCGCGGCGTTGCAGGACGATGGCTTGATTACACTGCTCGAGTCGATCGAATCGGATGACTTGCGTACCTACATGAATGCGCAAATCCGGACCATCAGGCTAGCGCTGGAACGTCTCCTTTAAGGGCGAATCGGACGACCCGCGCACTTTCATTCATGCACAGGCCCTCTCCTTCATGGTCAATGCACCGGGATCGTGCCACTGCAATCTGCCCCGAATCGTGTCAGGTCGCGCGCCGGTCGATCATGGCGCGGGCAATCGTGCCCGCATCGACATACTCCAGCTCGCCGCCAACCGGCACGCCGCGCGCCAGCCGGCTCACCTTCAGGCCGCGCGCCTTCAGCGTCTCGCTGATGTAATGCGCGGTCGCTTCCCCCTCATTGGTAAAATTCGTCGCCAGCACCACTTCCGTCACGACGCCGTCGCTCGCGCGGCTCATCAGCTTTTCAAGATGTATGTCTTTCGGCCCGATGCCGTCGAGCGGCGACAGGCGGCCCATCAGCACAAAGTACAGACCCTTGTACGTCATGGTCTGTTCAATCATTAACTGATCGCCCGGCGTCTCGACCACGCACAAAAGGCTGGCGTCGCGATCGGGATCCAAACATGTTTCGCACACATCGTTTTCAGTGAATGTGTTGCAAAGCGCGCAGTGATGGATTTTTTCAACTGCCTGCGACAGGGCGCGCCCGAGCATCGCCGCGCCGTCGCGGTCATGCTGCATCAGGTGATATGCGATGCGCTGCGCCGATTTCGGTCCGACGCCGGGCAGCCGGCGCAATGCTTCAGAGAGAAATTCCAGGCTGGACGGGGTTTTCACGATGATTCTTACCCTTTAACGTTAGGCATGGGATCCTGCCGCATCCCCTGTCGCGCGGCAGGACCATGATTCTTAAAACGGCATTTTGAAACCGGCCGGCATGCCGGCGGTAATGCCGGCCATTTTTTCTTGGGTGGTTGCCTCGGCTTTGCGCACCGCGTCATTGAACGCCGCGGCCACCAGATCTTCCAGCATGTCCTTGTCATCCGCCAGCAGCGACGGATCGATCGATACCCGTTTCACGTCGTTCTTGCAAGTCATCACGACCTTGACCATGCCGGCGCCGGACTGACCTTCGACCTCGATGGTCGCCAGCTGATCCTGCATTTTTTTCATATTGTCCTGCATGGCCTGCGCCTGCTTCATCAGTCCGGCCAATTGATTTTTCATCATGATAATTCTCCTGTTATATCAGTCAAAGTGGTTTGATCGATCCCGGCACGATGGTCGCGCCGAATTCGCGCATCAGCGTCTGTACGAACGGATCGCTCTGCATGGTTTGTTCCGCCTCGCGCTGGCGCGCCGCCCGTTCGGCCTCCGCCAGCGCATTCGCCGTTTGCCGCACGCGACCGATCTCGGTCTGGATACGCACCGGTTTTCCAAAATGCTCGGTCAATGCCGCCGCCAGCTTGTCCACGCTGCCGGCCGAACGCAAGGTTTCGACCGGGATGCGCAATTGAAATTGCATGTCGCCGCCTTCGGTCCCGCATCCGACCAGCTCGCTTTGCTGCGCCAACTGCTGCGCCACCCCTCGTAGCGGCAGCGCACCGGCCAGACGCGGCCAATCGCCGTCCCAATTCAACTCGGGAACCGGTTGTGCCGGCCGCACCGGTTGCGCCTCCTCCGAACGCGGCGGCTGCTGCCTCGGCGTCGCCGGAGCGGGGGTTGCCGGTGTGGCGTTTGCCGTTACCGGCGGTTCGGGTTCGAGTATGCCTACCGAATCGAATTCAGTTTTTTTTTGAGCAGCCGGACTGCTCAAACCAGGCACCGGCTCTGGCCGGGAAGCCGGCGCTTCCTCTTCCCACGGCGGGGTAAGGATCGCTTTCGGCCTGGCGGCTGCTGCCACTGCCGCTTGCGGCCGGCCGCGTGCCGCCTCCAGCGCGGCGCGCGCCGGGCTGAGCGCGGCAGGAGGACGTGCGGCCGGCGCAGCCGGTGCAATCGACGCGGCAGGTCTCGCCGGCGCAGCCGGTGCCGCTTGCGCCACCGCGCCTGGCCTGGCTGATGCCAGCGCAGCGGCAGCCGGCGCAGCCGCTGCCCGCGGCGCTACCGGTCTGGCGTCACCGCCACCCATTCCCGGGCGGAACGCCAGCATGCGCAATAAAGTCATCGTAAATCCGGCGTACTCGTCCGGCGCCAGGCCGAGCTCATTACGGCCATGGACTGCGATCTGGTAAAACAACTGGATTTCTTCGGCATCGAATGCGGCTGCCAGGCGCAGGATCTCGGCGCGTTCCGGCAAATCCTCCGGCAGTGCCGCAGGCACCGTTTGCGCCAGCGCTATGCGATGCAACAAGGAACCGAGGTCCTGCAAGGCGGCGTTATACGAGAGGCTGCGCGCCGCCATGTCGTCGGCCACCGAAAGCAGGCCTGCGCCGTCGGTTGCGGCCAGCGCATCGAGCAGGCGGATCAGGAACGACTGATCGAGCGCGCCAAGCATGCCTTGCACCGCATCCAGCGTGACCTTGCCGGCGGCGTACGCAATTGCCTGGTCCGTCAGCGAAAGCGCATCGCGCATCGAACCGCGGGCGCCCTGCGCCAGCAGGCGCAATGCGGACACATCGAATTCAATGGCTTCCTGACCAAGAATATTTTCCAGGTGGCTTACGATATGTCCTGGAGGCATCTGCTTGAGATTGAACTGCAGGCAACGCGACAGGACGGTTACCGGGATTTTTTGCGGATCTGTCGTGGCCAGAATAAACTTGACATGGGCAGGCGGCTCTTCCAGCGTCTTCAGCATCGAATTGAATGCCTGATTGGACAACATGTGGACTTCATCGATCATATAGACCTTGAAGCGCGCATTGGACGGCGCGTACACCGCCTGTTCCAGCAACTGGGCCATGTCGTCGACGCCGCGGTTGGAAGCGGCATCCATCTCGATATAATCGACGAAACGGCCGGCATCGATCGAGACGCACGCATCGCACACGCCGCACGGCTGCGCGGTAATATCGCCATTTCCATCGCTGCCCTGGCAATTGAACGATTTCGCCAGTATCCGCGAGAGCGTCGTCTTGCCGACGCCGCGGGTGCCGGTAAACAGGTAGGCGTGATGCAGGCGTTTTTTCTCGAGCGCATGCGTCAACGCCCGCACCACGTGCTCTTGCCCAACCAGGGTGTCAAAGCTGCGGGGGCGGTATTTGCGGGCGAGGACTTGATAGGACATAAGAAATCTGGAATTAATCTGGACATCATTTTACCCCAGCCGGCGTTTCAGGCAGGCTGGTTTTGCGGCGCGGCCGACGCCGGCCAATTTTATATGACCAGGTTAAAAACCGATATATACCGACAAGGAATTCAATCATGCAATATCCCACCCACCAGGTGACCAACCAGGTACCGGAACTGCGCGACTATAATATTTTCAGCACCGACATTGCGCTCAGCGAGGGCGTGCGGCGCGGCCAAGCGCAGTGGCACCAGGAAAGACTGGCCGGCCTTGGCGCCGAACTTGGCAGCGGCGAGGTGTTGCGCCTCGGCGAACAGGCGAATCACCACTTGCCCGAGTTCGCCAGCCATGATCGTTTCGGCAAACGCATCGACCAGGTTGAATTCCATCCGAGCTGGCATGAATTACTGCGCCTGCTGCGGCGCGAAGGTTTGCACGCGTTGCCGTGGATGGCGCCACGACCGGGCGCCCACGTGGCCCGGGCCGCCGGCTATTTCCTGCATTCGCAAGTGGAAGCCGGATCGCTCTGCCCCACCACCATGACCTTTGCGGCGATTCCGGTCCTGCAAAACGAGCCGGCCCTGTTTGCCAGCCTGCAGGCGCAGCTATTTTCATGCGAACATGATCCGCGCGACGTGCCGCTGGCGCAAAAGAAATCGATCCTGATCGGCATGGGCATGACTGAAAAGCAAGGCGGCTCCGATGTGCGCAGCAACACCACCTCGGCGCGTGCGGTCAATGGCTCGGGTCGCGGCGCCGAGTATGCGCTGACCGGGCACAAATGGTTTTTCTCGGCCCCGATGTGCGATGCGCATTTGGTGCTGGCGCGCACGGAGGGCGGCATGTCGTGTTTTTTTGTTCCGCGCTGGCGGCCGGACGGCAGCAAGAATTCGGTGCTGGTGCAGCGTCTGAAGGACAAGCTGGGCAACCGTTCCAATTCTAGCAGCGAAGTCGAATTTCAGGATGCGTTCGGCATCATGGTCGGGGAGGAAGGCCGCGGCATTCCAACCATTATCGAGATGGCGAATCATACGCGGCTCGATTGCGTAATCGGCAGCGCCGGGCTGATGCGCCAGGCGTTTGTCCAGGCGGCACATCACGCGCGGCATCGCAGCGCATTCGGCCGGCCGCTGGCGGAGCAGCCTTTGATGCGCAATGTGCTGTCGGATCTGGCGCTTGAGAGCGAAGCCGCGACGCTGTTGATGCTGCGCCTGGCGCACGCATCGGAAACCCCGGCTGATCCGCTGGAACGCGCCTGGCGCCGCATCGTGACGCCGGCGGCGAAATTCTGGATCTGCAAGCGCGCGCTGGAGTTTACCGGCGAATGCATGGAGGTCTGGGGCGGCAACGGTTATGTTGAAAATGCGCCGATGGCGCGACTCTACCGCGAGGCGCCGGTGAACTCGATCTGGGAAGGTTCCGGCAATGTGATGTGCCTCGATGTGCTGCGCGCGGTCGAACGCGAAACAGAGGGATTTTCCTTATTGCTCGATCAGTTGGGCGAGCTAGCCGCCGGCCACACCGGCTTGCGCGGCCTGGTGAACGCCTTGCATAATGATATGGCAGTAGCGCCGGAGCAGCGCGAGGCACTGGCGCGCCGTTTCGTGCAGCGATTGGTGCTGGCGGTTCAGGGCGGGTTGATGTTGCAGCATGCGCCGGCACCAGTCGCCGAGGCATTTATCTCGAGCCGCATCGATGCACAGTGCGGGCGCGTATATGGCACGCTGGGGACGGGTGCAGAGCAACAGAATATCCTGGAGCGTGCCTGGCCAGTTTAGGCGCTCCGGACAATGCAGCCAAGTCGTACGGAGGAAATCCACCGTCCTGCTTCCCGATCAGATGGATGGTCAACATGCCGCGCTTCCGTATCATTGATTTCGCTTCATTCTCCGGGCGCCAGTTCCCTGTTACAGAGATTTTCTAACCGAGTAACTGCATAAGAAGAAATAAGAAAAAATTTGCGCGTCAATTCATTGTCGATTGTTTCAATTAAGTCACGGAATGCATCGCGCGGCAGTTCGAACTGGCGCTGCTGCGTCATGGCGCCAGCGTACGCGCTCCCGGAACGCCCGCCACGCGATCGCCTTCCAGTTGCAACGGCCCGGTGCCGCTAAACCGGTCAAGGTAAAGAAAAATCACCGGCGTAATAAACAAAGTAATCACCTGCGACACCAGCAGCCCACCGACGATGGCCAGACCGAGCGGCTGGCGCAACTCCGCTCCGGCGCCCAGCCCCAGCGCGATCGGCACCGCGCCCATCAGCGCCGCCAGCGTCGTCATCATGATGGGCCGGAACCGCAACAGGCATGCCGTGCGGATCGCGTCATGCGGACTCCGGCCCTGCGTGCGCTGCGCATCCAGCGCGAAATCGATCATCATGATGGCATTCTTCTTGACGATACCGATCAGCATCAGAATGCCGATGGTCGCGATCAGGGTGAGCTCAAACCCGAACAGGTACAGCGTCAGCAAGGCGCCGACCGCCGCCGACGGCAAGCCGGCCAGGATCGTGATCGGATGGATATAACTCTCGTACAGCACGCCCAATAGTATGTAGATCACCACCACGGCCAGCAGCAGCAGCGCGATCTGGCTGCCTTGCGAAGACTGGAACACCGCCGCGTCGCCGGCATAGGTGGTGATAACGCTGGCCGGCATTCCGAGTTCCGACTTGATCTGCGCGATCCGCTGGGTGGCATCGCCGAGCGGCACATCCGGCGCCAGGTTGAATGAAATCGTGATGGCCTGCAGCTGACCCTGATGATTGACTGAAATCGGCCCGGCCGCGCGGCGCACGCTGGCCACGCTCATCAGCGGCACCAGGGTTCCGCCTTTGCTACGGACATAAATGCCGTTCAGGTCCGACTCATCCTGCAATCCGGAATTGGCGCCCTGCATGATTACCGAGTAGTTATTGCTGCTCGTGAAAATAGTGGAAACCTGGCGCTCCCCGAACGCGCTATACAGCGCGGTACGGATATCTTCGATCTCTACCCCGGCTTCATTGGCGCGGTCGCGCTGGATATCGACCACGGCCTGCAAGCCTTTCAGCTGCGAGTCGCTGGTAACGTCGCGGAACATCGGTTCAGCCCGCAGCTTCGCCTGCATCTGTTCCGACCAGTTGCTCAGTTCATCGGCACGCACGCTTTGCAATACATACTGAAAGCGGCTTTTGCTCGACCTGCCGCCCAGCCGCAGATTCTGGACCGGCGTCAGATATACCGATACGCCCGGAATGCTGCCGACCTTGCGCCGCATCTGCTCCAGTACCTTGTCCATAGGCTGCCGGTCTTTGCGCGGTTTCAAACCGATGAATAGCGATCCGCTGTTTCCGCTGCCCAGGCGCGACGTCACGCTTTCCACGTTGGGATCGCGCTGAATGATGTCGGAGGCGCTCGTCATCAATGCGACCATGGCGGGATACGATATATCCTGCGGACCTTCGATCGTGGCGCTGATCTGGCCGATATCCTCACTCGGAAAAAACCCTTTCGGGATTGTCATGAACAGCAGAGCGGTCACCGCAAATGTGGCGAATGCAACAGCCAGGATGATCTTGCCATGGCCCAGCGACCAGTCCAGCCCGCGCGTATACGAACCCAGCACCGCATTGAAGCCGTTCTCGAATTTGCGGCTGATCCAACTATCCTTTTCATGCTTGTCGTGCTTGAGAAAGCGGCTGCACATCATGGGCACCAGCGTCAGCGAAACCAGCGCCGAGACCAGCACCGCGAGCGATACCACCGCCGCGAATTCATGGAACATCAGGCCGATCACGCCGGGCATGAAGAAAATCGGGATGAAAACGGCGACCAGCGAAATGGAAATGGAAATAATCGTGAAACTGACTTCGCGCGAACCCTTCAGGGCCGCTTCCAGCGGCGGCATGCCCTCCTCGATATGGCGCACAATATTTTCCAGCATCACGATCGCATCGTCGACCACCAGGCCGACCGCGATCGTAATACCCAGCAGGGAAATATTATCGAGGCTGTAACCGAGCCAATACATCAATGCGCAGCAGCCGATCAATGAAATAGGCAGCGACAGGACTGGAATCAGGGTGGCGGTCATACGCTTGAGGAACAGGAAGATCACCATCACCACCAGCACCACCGTCAATGCCAGCGTCAGCTTCACGTCGTGGATTGCTTCCCGGATCGAAGTCGAGCGGTCGTTCATCACGCTGACATCGATCGAGGCCGGCATCTGGTCGCGGAATTGCGGCAGTGTGGCCT
>JAQGMO010000189.1 GCA_028292315.1 Herminiimonas sp.
TTACCCGATCATTTTTCGCCCGTAGTCAAACAATTCCAGGTAGGGAATAAAATGAAAAATTCAGTACTTCCAGCACTCGTTCTTTCACTCATGATCACGGCGTGCGGCGGGGATGGCAATGATTCCACGCAACCGCTTACGACCGGCGCCGACCAGGCAAGCGCCGATCAATCCGTTATTGCGTCATCCGGCACCAATGGCGATGTAACCGGGTCGCCGATCCAGGTAGTAAAGTGCCCCGACAGCGCCGTAAGCTTTACAAGCACGGACAGCACGATTGCCAACGCAAATATTTCATTCGGAAGCGCATCTTCGGCTTCCCTGAAATTCAAATCGCCTGCATCAGGCAAATTAACCCTCGATACCTGCCTGGTGGAACCTTCCGATTCCGCCTATACACCGCCGCCTGCCCCGGTCGTTGCTTTGCTCGGCACAAACAAGATCGCTGCTCATCTGATCGCAAACGGCGAATTCAACGTGCTGCGCAACATCCAGCTGACATTGCTTAAGAAGACAGATTCCGAGCTGTCGGCTGGTCAGGCCAACGCGTTCAAAATAGTTGCCTATACCCAGAATGCAGCCGGGGCTTGGGAACGCACAGCGTTGCAGACAGTTCCAGGTCAGCTCGTGATTGAAACGGTGCCCATCGGCACATTGCTTGCCTATACTGCCATCATAAGCAAGCCAGGTTATTACTCTATTGAAAACCTTTGACGTGCTGAAATGAAAAAAGGCGCCATGCTCGATCGACTTGGCCCCTTTTCCTTTTCAGCCATCTGCAACCGGGAACTAATCATCCCAACGTGTTACTTAAGCATCCGGGTATATTGCGCAGTCGCGCATAACGCTTGACCTATCAAACGGAAACGCAAAGCATGGATACTTTCCAAAGTGCACGCAATGTTTTACCCGGCAAAGCAGATCGAATGAACAACGAACGACCCAATGCATCACACAGCCCGAATTTGCCTTCGGCTCCATTGATTGCACTGCACGAGCGCCAACCGGCATCGGCATTTTCCAGCTCAACCATACCGGCTACAGGTAACGCGCCTGACGTCAAATCACCCATGATGAAAAGGTTGATTCATATTCTGGGAAGGATGCATGAGAACGATATTTTGCTGTATCGACCTCGTCACAATTCTCACTGACTTATATTTCTTCTGAGCACGGCTTGCATTTGAAAGCACTGAGTTCAAGCCTGAGCGAAACATTGAGCGAGACAGGCAGGTTCCGTTCGTTCCGGTACCAACCTGCTCTCAGGGCGCGAAACATCCGAGATCAATATGCTGAGATACAAGACCGACTTAATGCGGCATATGTACAGCATCCGAACCTGGCTCGCCCAATCCGGTTCAGTCGGCCACCTCGATATGGAAACGATGTGGCTGCATGTGAAGCATCCTGATTTCGAATGGCGCATGTTGCCTCAGTTTGTCACCAGGCTGGACGATGGCAGGATGTGTTATTCGCCTCAATTAGGGTCCATGACCGTTGGCTTCGTGGGCTGGCTGCCTTATCAGATGAAGTGCTGGCCGATTGCCCAGGATAAAGCCGGATTCAAATCTTTCGTTCGCGAGCATGGCTTGCGAACACCGCGTTCATCGATGGACGCCGGGTCGATTGATTATTCATTCATTATTAAAGAATCCAGTTCCAGTTTCGGGTATGGCATTCGCGGCCCGTACCGGACCGATGAAAAATATCTGGATGAGGTCAGGTTAAAGCCCGGCGAATATTACGAAGAAATTATTTTTGGAAGAATTGCCCGCGCCTGGTATTGGAATTCGACATTGGCAGTCCTGGAGTTGATCGACATGCCGAAAGTAACAGGAGACGGCAAGTCAACCTTGGAACAGTTAGTCCGCTTCACGATCGGCGTGGATGGGGTAATGCCGACCAGGCTCGATAGAATCGCGGCGATCCAGAATGTCGATTTCAGACAGCCTGTTCCAAATGGACTGGAAATGATTGCGGACTATCGTTATGTGTCGGCATTGAATCCGTCCATATACAAGAATTTCAATGTTCTCGACACGTTGCGCGGCTCCGGCCTTGTCCGCCAGTTCGAGCGGGCCGGGGAGGTGGCATATCAGGGGATTCCGGAAGAAGTGCGCCATAACACCGTATCGGTGCTCGATGCAATTGTCGACGCAGCGGATCAGGTCTGGTTGTTAGAAATGAACTGTAATGCGCAGCTTCATCCGGATATCTATCTCACGATGTTAAATCAAATGGCGAAGGACTACAGCATGCCGACCACACCAGCGATGACGGACAACGCCATACCGGAAAATCCCGTCGCTCTATATACAATTGATGTGGCAACCCCGGATGACGCTGAAAAAATTTCAGGCTTGCGGAGAGCGGCACTGTCAAGAAGCAAAGAATTTTCACTGCATGATATGCAGCATGCCGACTGGACCGCCCTTGACGAAAAAAGCATCGTGCTTACCGCGCGGTTGGGGGATGAGATTGTATCTTCCTTGCGTATGACGATTTTCGATAATGCCTTTTCGGCGCAATCATTTCTGGAATACCCGGTCTCGCGTGAACCCATCACAGGACGGGTGCTTGCGATGTCGAGGGCGGTCACGAGACCGGATCGTTTTAATTCAGGGCTGATGGGCGCGTTGCGGTATGCTTATCTGATGGGGCTGAAACATGCGCAGGCATCCCGGATCGGCAGCGTGCTGGCCATTGTGTATCAGGGCGCGCCGCGGGTCAACTCGATGGAAAAGGCCGGCTACATGATGATCCGGTGTGACGACCACTGGGATAGCGAGGCGAATGTGACTGGCAGTCCGCTCATAGCAGTATTACCCGGGACGCAGTTTCCGAATGCCCTGGACCATACTGAAACAGAATTTGCCGGCATCATTTCCCAGTGTAATTTTGATTGGGATGCAATTCATGGGCGTTTCAAGATCGTGCCAAGCATAGGAGAAATTGACCTCGGCGAGAAAGACTAGTTGTCGGATCCGATATCCGGCAGCGTACCTATATACGCAAAGCATGGCCGAGCCGGATAAGACAATGCCAGTCGAACAAGACAGGGTTTGATCTGTATCCCAAAAAATCGATATCGAAAAACGAGGATAAAAATGAATCAACCTGTTGAGCTTGAGTACGTCGGGTTTTGGCTGAGAGTGTGGGCGAGTATTATCGATACGGTGCTGCTGATGGCGATCACTGCTCCGGTATTGCTGATGATATACGGCAAAGATTATTATTCACAGGATGCGCTGATTAAAGGTCCTGCAGACTTCATCATTTCATTTGTCTTCCCGGCTGTCGCCATTATCGCATTTTGGATTGCGCGCCACGCCACGCCTGGAAAGATGGCTATTGGTGCGAAGATCGTTGATGAAAAATCCGGTGGCGCGCCAAGTTTTGGTCAACACATAGGCAGATACCTAGGGTACTTCGTCTCAATACTTCCATTATGCATGGGTCTTGTCTGGGTAGGATTCGATCGGAAAAAGCAGGGTTGGCACGATAAGCTGGCGGGGACGGTCGTTGTCAGATCAAAAAACCGGCAGCCTGAACCTGTGCGGTTTGGGTGATAAAAAGCGAAAGCTTCGCCGCTGCAATCGGGATGGAGCCTGCGTGGACAGACCCGGGCCTACTGTCCTGATTCTCTTGGGTGAGCTTCCGCGATGCCAGCACTGTTTCCCATCTGGTGCGCCTGGCAGCAACTATTTGCGGCAGTAACTTGTTAATCCGCCACCCAGTCGCCCGACTTGCCCCCATGCTTTTCCAGCACCTTGATATCACTCATTATCATGCCGCGATCGACCGCCTTGCACATATCGTAAATCGTCAGCAGTCCGACCTGAACCGCGGTCAGCGCTTCCATTTCAACGCCGGTCTTGCCATACGTCTATACCTGCGCCCTGCATGAAATGACCGTCAGCGCCTGGTCGATACTGAACTCCACCGCAACCCGGGTCAGGGCGAGTGGATGGCAAAGTGGAATCAGATCGCTGGTTCGCTTGGCTCCCATGATCGCGGCAATCCTGGCAATTCCCAGCACATCTCCTTTTTTCGCATTGCCCGATTCAATCAGGGCCAGGGTGTCCGGCTTCATGCGGATCGTGCCGCCGGCAACGGCAATCCGGTGGGTCTCGGCCTTTTCACCGACGTCGACCATGTGAGCTTGCCCGGCGGCATCGAAATGGGTGAGCGCTTGGTGAGCCGGAGCGCCTCTGTTACGATCTTTTTCTGTAGTCATTGGAAAACTAAATATTGCATTAATGGAAGTTGCGCCGGAACGATAGACACCAGCAGGTATCATATTAACGTGAAATCGAAACCTAATTTATTGCTTATCACCCCATCGGCAAAGCGTCGGCCCGCCGGCGTAGCGGCGTGGACCAGGCGTTTTGCGGCAAGACGGCTGGCTGCCGCGGCATTTGCCATCCTGGCCGCCATACCGTTTGCGCTGGCGCCCCCGGACAACATTGCACAAAACCTGCCCAATCTCGGCGGCACCGAGCGCGAAGAACTTTCGCCGGCATTGGAACGCAAGCTCGGCGAACAGATTATGCGCGACATCCGGCGCGACCGCGATTATCTCGACGATGCGCCGACGCTCGAATACCTGAACAGCTTCGGCGCCACGCTGGTGGCGGCGCGGCCCGAAGTCCGCGGCGAATCGGGCTATGACTTTTTCTTTTTCGCGGTGCGCGATCCGACCCTCAACGCCTTTGCGCTGCCGGGCGGATTCATCGGCATGCATTCCGCGCTGATCCTGGCGGCGCAAACCGAATCGGAACTGGCTTCCGTCATGTCGCACGAAATCGGCCATGTGTCGCAGCGCCATATCGCGCGCATGTTGGGAAATCAGCGTCAGGATGCATTGATCCCGCTGGCGTCGATGGTGCTGGGCGCGCTGGCGGCGCGCAGCAGTCCGGACCTGGCCGCCGCCACGATGATGGGCGGCCAGGGACTGGCAATTCAGCGGCAGCTCAATTTCAGCCGCGATGCCGAGCGCGAAGCCGACCGGGTCGGCTTACAGATTTTGCGTGACGGCGGCTATGAAACCTCCGGCATGGTGGCGTTTTTCAGCCGGATGCAATCGGCGTCGCGTGCCTATAACGATACGGTGCCCGCTTACCTGCGCTCGCACCCGCTTACCACCGAACGGATCGCCGATATCCAGGCGCGGATCCGCGACCAGCGTTACAGGCAGCGTGCGGACAGTCTCGATTTTCACCTGGTCCGGGCCCGCGTGCGCGTGCTGCAGGATGATTCGGTGCAGGGCCGGCGCGAAGCGGCGCTGGCATTCGATAGCCAGTTGGTGCAAAAGGGCCGGCTCCAGACCATTGCCGCCAAGTACGGGCTAGCCCTGCTCGCGCTCAGGCAAGGCGAGCATGCCAGGGCGCAGGGCTTGCTGCAGGAGGTGCGTGCCGCGGCGCAGAGCGCTCCCGCAATGGCCAATAGTGCGATGCTGGCCAGCCTGGGTGTCGAGATCCGGCTGGCGGCGGGGCAGACCGGCGATGCTGTCAGGGAAGCGGACGCCGCGCGCGCCCAGTTTCCGCTCGCGCGCGGCATCGCGCGCCAATATGCCGAAGCATTGATGGCGGCAAGCCGGCATGATGAAGCGATACGTTATCTGCGCGACCAGGCCCAGCTGTACCGGCAAGAGCCGCAGCTGCAGGATTTGCTGGCGAAAGCCTATGCCGCACAGGGCAAGCAGGCGCTGCAGCACCTGGCGCTGGCGGAAGCCTATGCCTTGAATGGCAGCGTGCCGGCCGCGCTCGATCAGTTGCAAATTGCACGGCGTTCGCCGGATGCGTCGTTTTACGATCAATCCGTGATCGATGCGCGCGAGCGCGACTTCCAGGCGCGGCGGCGTCAGGAATTAGAGGATGAAGGGAAGAAGGTGCGTTAGGGTTTCGGTTTGGGTTTGGCGGCGACTCCGGCAGGCGCTACGGAATTCAGGATTCCGCCGGCCGCGGCCGCTGCACGAACCCGAAGTGCGCGGCGATGGCGTCGCGCGCGATCCGCTGCACCGGTAATGCGCGGCCCTGATAACTGAAGCTCGGCGTGCCGGCCTGCGCAGGCGCGGCAGCCAGCCATTCCATCAACTGCTCGTCTGTCACGGCGGCGCCGTCCAGCCGCAAATCCGCGATACATTGCGCCAGATCGCGGTCATCCAGCAGCGCGACGCTATCCCCATTTTGCAACAGCAACTGCCCGTCGTCCGTCATCCAGACCGCCTCGATCGAAGTCAGGGGCGCGCCGGTATGCAGCACGAAGCCGAGCGCCGGATCGGTGCGCGCGACGAAAGGCGTGGCATCGAGATCGATATAGACGCGCTGCGGGCCGTTCTGGAAATACCAGCGGCCCTGTTCATCATGCAGGTAATTACGATTGATAAATCCCAGCAGCGCCGCATGATTGATGCGGTCGCCCGCCAGTTGCCGTGCCTGCGCCGCTTCATCGCGCATGCGCCATAAACCGCGCGCATCGAGGCCCAGCCAGCCGTAGCAGTGCGGAACATTCGGCCACTTCGCCATTGCCTGCTTAACGATGTCATCCATTTTACGAACTCCCGGATTGTCTTTCAATTTTAACCGGTATGCCTGGCGGTGGCTTGCGCCAAGTCGCCCGCGCCGCCTTCCAGAAAATGCGTGATGCGCCGCGGCAGCCAGGCGTTCGAGCCGGGCGGCTTGCCGACGGCAAAGCCGACATGGCCGCCTTCACGCGGATACTCCAGCCTGACATGCGCCGATGCGGTCTGCGGCAAGTGGCGCGCCGGCAGGAAAGGATCGTTCTGCGCATTCAGCACCAGGGTCGGCACCGTGATATCGTCAAGAACGTGTTTTGCGCTGGCGCGATTCCAGTAGTCGTCGGTGTCGCGGTAGCCATGCAGGGGCGCCGTCACGATATTATCAAACTCATACAGGTTGCGCGCGCGCAGCATCGTTTCACGGTCGAACAGGCCGGGAAACTGGTCGAGCTTTTGCAGGCATTTCGGCTTCAGCGTTTGCAGGAAGACCCGGGTATAGATCATGTTGAGGCCGCGCGATAGCGCGGCGCCGCCGCCGGCCAGGTCGAGCGGCGCCGAAATCGCGCATGCGGCGTCGATGATTTCAGCCTGGTGCTGCGATTCGCCGAGCCAGCGTAACAGGGCATTGCCGCCCAACGACACGCCGACCGCAAAAAATTTCCCGGCCCGGATCTGTGTCCGGTGCGCGGTCAGGCGCCGTACGATCCAGTCGACTTCCTGGGCGTCGCCGGAATGATAAAAACGCGGCGCCTGGTTCACTTCCCCCGAGCAGCCGCGGAAATGCGGCACCGCCCCGGACCAGCCGAGTGCGCTGATATGGGCCATCAGCCCGCGCGCATAGTGGCTGTCCGAAGAGCCTTCAAGACCATGGAACAGTACGACGAAAGGGCGGCCCGGCAGGCCGTCGATGAAATCGGTGTCGATGAAATCGCCATCGGGCGCGCGCCAGCGTTCGCGCCGGAACGCGACCGGCGGTTTGGCGATGCAGGTGGCGGGATAAATCGTTTGCATATGGCCGCCGGGCAGCCAGCGCGGGGCATGATAGGAAGTCGGATCTGAACGCATGTCAGGCTATGGGGCGGGTTGGCCGGGCCGGCCTCGGGCGGCGCCGGCGAAACATGCCAAGCCGTGAGGAGGGCGCAGCGGACCGCGAGAGCGGCCCGCGCGGCTTGCTTCAATCAATGCGAGCGGACAGCGGTGCCGGGCTTGACGCGGTATACAGTCCCGCAATACGGGCATTTTCCTTCTCCATTCGCCGCCATGTCGAGGAACACGCGCGGATGCGAAGACCAGATCGGCATCGCGGGATTCGGGCAAAATGCCGGCAAGTCCTTGCCGTCGATTTCAACCGCTGCCGTAGGTTTTGTTGCTTCACTCATCTGACGCTCCGGATCATTTAAACCAGGGTTAACCAATGCTGGTATTGCGGCGCCTTGCCGGCGACCACGTCGAAGAACAGCGACTGCAGCTTCTCGGTGATCGGACCGCGCTTGCCTGCGCCGATCTGCCGGTTGTCGAGTTCGCGGATCGGCGTGATTTCAGCGGCGGTGCCGGTGAAGAAGGCCTCGTCGGAGCAATACATTTCATCGCGCGTAATGCGCTTTTCAATGACGTCGATGCCGAGGTCGCGCGCCATCGTCAGTACCGCGTCGCGCGTGATGCCGTCGAGGCAGGAAGCCAGGTCCGGCGTGTAAATCTTGCCGTTCTTGACGATGAATACATTTTCGCCGGAGCCTTCCGATACATAGCCTTCGGTATCGAGCAGCAAGGCTTCATCGTAACCGTCGGTCAGCGCTTCCTGGTTGGCCAGGATCGAGTTGATGTAGTAGCCGCAAGCCTTGGCGCGCACCAGCGAGATATTGACATGGTGCCGGGTAAAGGAAGAGGTCTTGACGCGGATACCCTTGGCAATGCCGTCTTCGCCGAGGTAGGCGCCCCACGGCCAGGCTGCGACCGCGATATGGATCGTATTGCCCTTGGCCGAAATCCCCATTTTCTCTGAACCGATCCAGACCAGCGGACGCAGGTAGCAGGATTCGAGATTGTTTTGGCGCACGACCTGGCGCTGCGCTTCCATGACGGTTTCCATATCGAACGGAATCTCCAGCTGGAAAATCTTGGCTGAATTGAACAGCCGTTGCGTATGTTCGCGCAGACGGAAAATGGCGGTGCCGGCCGGCGTTTTATACGCACGCACCCCTTCGAACACGCCCATTCCGTAATGCAGGGTATGCGTCAGAAGATGGATCGTGGCGTCGCGCCAATCGATCATTTCACCGTCTTTCCAGATTTTGCCGTCGCGGTCAGCCATGGACATATTGATTCTCCGAATAATTATTGCAAAACTTCGATTTTAACGGATTCGGACGCGTTCAAAGCTTCATCGGTAGAATAGAGGCCGAACAATTTTGTCCAATTGCATAAGTAGTAATAAATAAGTAGTAATAAATACGTTGTAATAAATTCGTCGCAATCAAGTCGTTGCAACCAACTCGTTGCAATCAAACCGGTAAGGAAAGATGGTCAATTGAATTGCCGCGCGCGTTGCGCCCGGGGTTCGTCCTGCAATAAATAATGAATCAAACAAATGTAAGCGTAACGCTGCCCGGCGGGCCAGAAATAGAAAAACAGGAATTTCGTAGAGCCTATCGTTCCAGCGCGCCGACCATGCTCGGTATTTTTGCCTGGGGCATCGTCGCAGGCATCGCCATGGTCAAGGCTGGACTGACGATATGGCAGGCGCTCGGCATGACCTTGCTGGTGTTTGCCGGAAGCGCGCAGTTGGCGGTGCTGCCGCTGATTACCGCCAATGTGCCGCTGCTGGTGATTTTCTTCACCTCGGTGCTGGTCAACCTGCGTTTTGTGATATTCGCGGTCGCGGTCAGCCCGCATTTTGCGCATCTGCCATGGTACAAGCGCGCCTGGTATGGTTATTTCAATGCCGATATCACGATGGCGTTTTTCCCTCAGCGTTTTCCGCCGCATACCGTGAGCCAGACAGCCGGCAAGGTCGGCTTTTTTTCCGGCATCGCTTATCCGAACTGGATTTCATGGCAAGCCGGCTCGATTGCCGGCATCCTGCTCGCATCCCGGATACCGCAGAGCTGGGGCATCGAGTTTGCCGGTTCGCTGGCGGTTCTGGCTGTGCTGATTCCATTGATCGTCAATTCGGCCGTGCTGGCTGGTGTCGCGGTATCAGGCGTCGTTGCGGTCGCTGCGGCGGGTTTGCCGTATCGGTTTGGATTATTGCTGGCGGTCGTGCTCGGGATGGTGGCGGCCATGGCGATCGACGCCCTGATCGACAAAAAATCCGGCGGGAGTCATCAATGAGCGCGCCGGACGTCTGGGCGACGATAGGCTTGCTGGTGCTCGGGACGCTGCTGACCCGTTGCCTGATCTTCCTGCTGGGTCCCGCGGTAAAGCTGCCGTCCCGGGTGCAGCATGCCCTGAGCTATGCGCCCGCCGCCGCGCTGGCCGCCATCGTGGTGCCGGAACTGGTCATGACGGGCGGGGCGCTTGACATCGGCTGGACCAATCCCAAACTGCTGGCCGGACTCGGCGCAGCCGTGTTTTTTCTTGCAACGCGTCATTTATTGGGAACGATCATATCGGGAATGCTGCTTTATACGGCGCTGCGCCTGTATATGTAATTATCCTTGCGTCTCTTATACGAAATTTTTGAACCGGCGTCTTGGCCTTTATCATGCAAAAACGGTCTTTTTCGAGGGTGCCTTGCGGTAAAATAGCGGCCTTCCATCACATACTTAATTGGTAACCATGCAATTCACTCGCTTCAGTGACCTGGTCCAACAGGGGAAACTCCAGGGCAAACGCGTCTTTATTCGCGCCGATCTCAACGTACCGCAGGATGATGCAGGCAATATCACGGAAGATACCCGCATCCGGGCCTCGGTGCCGGCGATCCGGCAAGCCGCCGAGGCCGGCGCCGCCGTCATGGTCACTTCCCACCTTGGACGTCCGACCGAAGGGGCGTTCAAGCCGGAAGATACGCTGGCGCCAATCGCGAAACGCCTGTCCGAACTGCTGGGCCAGAACGTCGAACTGAAACAGAACTGGGTCGATGGCGTCGATGTGGCGCCGGGCCAGGTCGTGTTGCTGGAAAATTGCCGGGTCAATCCGGGCGAGAAAAAGAATAGCGATGAACTCGCGCAAAAGATGGCGCGGCTGTGCGACGTCTATGTGAACGACGCATTCGGCACCGCGCATCGGGCCGAGGCAAGCACCCACGGCATCGCAAAATTTGCGCCGGTCGCCTGTGCCGGTCCGCTGCTGGCGGCGGAACTCGATGCACTCGGCAAGGCGCTTGGCCAGCCGGCGCGCCCGCTGGTGGCGATCGTCGCCGGGTCCAAGGTGTCGACCAAGCTCACCATCCTCAAAACGCTGGCCGACAAGGTCGACAACCTGATCGTCGGCGGCGGCATTGCCAACACATTCATGCTCGCCGCCGGCCTGAAGATTGGCAAATCGCTGGCCGAAGCCGATCTGGTGAATGATGCAAAAACCATCATCGAGCTGATGGCGGCGCGCGGCGCTTCGGTGCCGATTCCGGTCGACGTGGTCTGCGCGAAAGAATTTTCCCCGAATGCGGCGGCCACGGTCAAGGATGTCGCCGATGTGGCCGACGACGACATGATCCTCGATATCGGCCCGCGCACCGCGGCCCAGCTGTCCGCCCAGATCGCGCAGGCCGGCACCATCGTCTGGAATGGCCCGGTCGGGGTATTCGAATTCGACCAGTTCGCCGAAGGCACGCGCACGCTGGCGCGGGCGATCGCGGATTCGTCCGCGTTTTCCATCGCCGGCGGCGGCGATACGCTGGCGGCGATCGCCAAATATGACATCGCGGACCGGATCGGTTACATTTCGACCGGCGGCGGCGCCTTCCTCGAATTCCTCGAAGGGAAAACCTTGCCGGCGGTGGATATCCTGTTGCAGCGCGCCGCCAGGGCTGCCACATGAAGGACCGCAGGCGCCAGTCGCGCGTGTTTCGAAAGGATGTGAAAGTGCAAAGAGCTACCAAGATCGTCGCGACCATCGGACCCGCTTCCAGCGACCTCGAAACACTGACCCGGATGATCCATGCCGGGGTCGACGTGGTGCGCCTGAATTTTTCCCACGGCAAGGCGCAGGATCATATCGACCGGGCCGCCATGGTGCGCCAGGTCGCCGCTTCCTGCGGCCGTGAAATCGCGATCATGGCGGATTTGCAGGGCCCGAAAATCCGCATCGGCAAATTCGAGAACGGCAAGATCCAGTTGCAGAACGGCGCCCGGTTCATTCTCGACGCCGCCTGCGAGATCGGCAACGAGCAACAGGTCGGCCTCGATTACAAGGAACTGCCGCGCGACCTGAAAGTGGGCGATGTCCTGCTGCTCAATGACGGCATGATCGTGCTGGTGGTCGACAAGGTGATCGGCAGCCAAATCCATACCACGGTCAGGATCGGCGGCGAACTATCCAATAACAAGGGCATCAACCGGCTCGGCGGCGGCCTGACGGCGGCGGCGCTGACCGCCAAGGACATGGAAGACATCAAGACCGCGATGAGCTTCCAGGCCGACTACATCGCCGTATCATTCCCGAAAAGCGCGACCGATATGATGATGGCGCGCCAGCTCGCCAATATCGCCGGTGAAGAATACCGGCACAAGCCGCAGATGATCGCCAAGATCGAGCGCGCCGAAGCGATTCCGGTGCTGCAGGAAATCCTGGACGCCTCCGACGGCATCATGGTGGCGCGCGGCGACCTTGCGGTCGAGGTCGGCAATGCCGCCGTCCCGGCGCTGCAAAAGCGCATGATCCGGATGGCCCGCACATCCAACAAGCTGGCGATCACCGCGACCCAGATGATGGAATCGATGATCGTCAATGCGATCCCGACCCGCGCCGAAGTATCGGACGTCGCCAATGCGGTGCTGGACGGCACCGACGCCGTGATGACTTCGGCGGAAACCGCGTCCGGCAAATACCCGGTCGAAACCGTCGAAACCATGTCGGCGATCTGTATCGAAGCCGAAAATTCCGAGGACTTCAAGCTCGACGCCGATTTCCTCAACGTGACCTTTACCCGCATTGACCAGTCGATCGCCTACGGCGCCTTGTTTACCGCTTATCATTTGCGGGTCAAGGCGATCGTGGCGCTGACCGAGTCGGGCTCGACCGCGCTCTGGATGAGCCGCCATAACATCGATATCCCGATCATTGCCCTGACGCCGAGCCTGACGACCCGGCGCAAGACCGCGCTGTACCGCAACGTGCACACCATGGAGCTGGCGCAATCTCCCGACCGCGCGGCAGTCCTGAAAGCGGCACAGGATTTGTTATTGGCTAAAGGGGTCGTCCAGAAAGGTGACATGATAGTGGTTACCTGGGGCGAGCCGATGGGACAGGTCGGCGGCACCAATGCGCTTAATATCATGACGGTCGGCGAACACTAATTTCATTCTGGAGAATCAATATGGCCCTCGTATCCATGCGTCAACTGCTGGACCATGCCGCTGAAAACGGCTACGGTCTTCCCGCTTTCAACGTCAATAACCTGGAGCAGGTCACGGCGATCATGCAAGCCGCCGATGAAGCCGGCGCACCGGTGATCATGCAGGCTTCGGCCGGCGCCCGCAAATATGCCGGCGAGCCGTTCCTGCGTCATCTGATCGAAGCCGCGGTCGAAGCCTATCCGCACATTCCTGTCGTAATGCACCAGGACCACGGGCAATCGCCGGCGGTCTGCATGGCGGCGATCAAATCGGGTTTCACCTCGGTGATGATGGACGGCTCGCTGATGGAAGACGGCAAATAGGTGGCCAGCTATGAATACAACGCGGAAGTGTCGCGCAAGGTGGTCGAATTTGCGCACTCGATCGGCGTCACGGTTGAAGCGGAGCTGGGCGTGCTCGGTTCGCTCGAGACCATGAAGGGCGACAAGGAAGACGGCCATGGCGCCGAAGGTACGATGACGCGCGAGCAGTTGCTGACCGACGTCGCGCAAGCGGCGGATTTCGTCAAGCTGACCCAGTGCGATGCGCTGGCGATCGCGATCGGCACGTCGCATGGCGCTTACAAGTTTTCGCGCAAGCCGACCGGCGACATTCTCGCGATTCAAAGGATCAAGGAAATCCATGCGCGCATTCCAAACACGCACCTGGTGATGCACGGTTCCTCTTCGGTGCCGCAGGAATTGCTGGCCGAGATCCGCGAGTTTGGCGGCGACATGAAAGAGACCTATGGCGTGCCGGTGGAAGAGATCCAGGAAGGCATCAAGCATGGCGTGCGCAAGATCAATATCGACACCGATATCCGGCTTGCGATGACAGGCGCGATTCGCCGCTATTTAGCCGAGAACCCTTCCAAGTTCGATCCGCGCGATTACCTGAAGCCGGCGCGTGAAGCCGCCAAACTCGTATGCAAGGCGCGTTTCCTGGCGTTCGGGTGCGAAGGCCAGGCCGCCCGGATCAAACCGATCCCACTGGAAAAAATGGCCGAGAAATACAAGAAGGGCGAGCTGTCGCAGATCGTGCAGTAAGCGCATGCAGTAACTACGCAGTAAGTATTTTTACCGGCCCCTCCCGGACTCGGGAAGGGCTTTCATTCCAGCCTTTTCCCTCGAACGGGGAGGAGCCGCAAACGCAGTGACGCAGGTGTATTCAGCGCGATAGTCCAGCCCGCCTGTTCGGGCCGGCATGTCAAGCGAAACATAGTGCGCCGAACACAGTTCCCTTCCGCGGGGATAGCGGATCTGGCGGCGGCAAACCACGGCTTGCAACCAGTCAGACGCAGATCAACGAGAACATCATGACCAGTCTTTACCAATCCACCATCACCTCGCTGCCGCTGCTAGGCCGCGGCAAGGTACGCGATAACTACGCCGTCGGCGACGACAAGATCCTGATCGTGACGACCGACCGCCTGTCGGCCTTCGACGTCGTGATGAGCGAGCCGATCCCTGGCAAGGGCATGGTGCTGAACCAGATGTCCGACTTCTGGTTCGATAAACTTTCCGCCATTGTGCCGAATCACCTGACCGGTATCGCGCCGGAATCGGTGGTGCGCCCGGAGGAAGCGGAGCAGGTGCGCGGCCGTGCCGTCGTCGCCAAGCGCCTGCAGCCGATCATGGTCGAAGCAGTGGTGCGCGGTTACCTGATCGGTTCCGGCTGGAAGGATTATCAAGCCAGCGGCGCGGTATGCGGCATTTCCTTGCCGCCGGGCTTGCGCCAGGCTGAAAAATTGCAGGCGCCGATTTTTACGCCGGCCGCCAAAGCTGACCTCGGCGAGCATGATGAAAACATTAGCTATGCTGAAATGGAACAGCGCATCGGCAAGGAACTGGCCGCCCGGATACGCGAGGTCAGCATTGCCCTGTACCAGGCGGCCGCCGACTACGCGGCCACGCGCGGCATCATCATCGCCGACACCAAGTTTGAATTCGGTCTCGACGACCAGCGTAAGCTATATCTGATGGATGAAGTGCTGACTGCCGATTCATCGCGCTTCTGGCCGGCTGATTCCTATGCAACCGGAATTTCGCCGCCGTCGTTCGACAAGCAGTTCGTGCGGGATTACCTGGAAACGGTCCCGGGCTGGAACAAGACCGCCCCGGCGCCCGCATTGCCGCCCGACGTGGTGGAAAAAACCGGCGCAAAATACCGCGAGGCGCTGCTGCGCCTGACCGGCCAGAACCTCAAGGACTGACTTCCATGACAGCGAATGCCAATGCAGGCAAGCCAATGGTCGGCGTGGTGATGGGATCCTCGTCCGACTGGGAAGTGATGCAGCATGCGGTAGCGATCCTGAAGGAATTCGGCATAGCGCATGAGGCGCGGGTGGTGTCGGCGCACCGCATGCCCGATGAAATGTTTGCCTATGCCGAAACGGCGCGCCAGCGCGGGCTGTGCGCGATCATCGCAGGCGCCGGCGGCGCGGCGCACTTGCCGGGCATGCTGGCCGCGAAAACCATCGTGCCGGTGCTCGGCGTGCCGGTCCCGTCGAAATACCTGCGCGGCGAAGATTCGCTACTATCGATCGTGCAGATGCCGAAAGGCATTCCGGTCGCCACCTTTGCCATCGGCGAAGCCGGCGCCGCCAATGCGGCGCTGGCCGCGATCGCGATGTTGGCCGTAAGCGACGACGCGCTGGCGGCCCGCCTCGAAGAATTCCGCAGCCGCCAGAGCGCGGCGGCACTTGCCATGACCTTGCCGACATGAGCGACGCGCGTCCCCCTTTCCTTCCTTGCGCCGAACCGGCTACCTGGCTCGGCGTGATGGGCGGCGGCCAATTGGGCCGCATGTTCGTGCATGCGGCGCAAGCCATGGGTTACAAGGTCATCGTGCTCGAGCCGGATGCCTCCTGTCCCGCCGGTCATGCCGCCGACCGCCTGCTGTGCGCACCCTATGCCGATCCGGCCGCGCTGGCCGAACTGGCTGCGCAAAGCGCGGCGGTCACCACTGAATTTGAAAACGTGCCGGCGCAAAGCCTGGCCGCGCTGGCGGCCGGCGCCGTCGTCGCGCCCTCCGCGCATTGCGTTTCGATTGCGCAGGACCGGATCGCTGAAAAGCGCTTCTTTACCGACTGTGCCGCCGCCTCGGGAGTGCTGCCGGCGCCGTACCGAGCCGTCGAAACCGACGCCGATATCGTCCACCTGCCCGACGCGCTGTTTCCCGGCATCCTCAAGACGGTAAGGCTTGGCTATGACGGCAAAGGGCAGGCGCGGGTTGCGAACCGTGAAGAGGCGCGCGCCGCTTTTGCCGGCATGAAGGGCGTTCCCTGCGTACTCGAAAAGATGCTGCCGCTGGCCTGCGAGATATCGGTCCTGGCGGCGCGCGGCGCTAACGGGCAGTCCGTGGTTTACCCGATCGCCCAGAACGTGCACCGCGACGGCATCCTGTTCAGCACCACGGTGCCGGGACCGGGCGTCAGCGATGCCAATGCTGAAAAGGCGCAGGGCGCCGCCCTTGAATTCATCCGCCGGCTCGATTATGTCGGCGTGCTTTGCATTGAATTCTTTGTGCTGACGGATGGTTCGCTGGCAGTCAACGAGATGGCGCCGCGTCCGCATAACAGTGGGCACTATACGATCGACGCCTGCGTCACCAGCCAGTTTGCGCAGCAGGTGCGCGCTATGGCCGGCTTGCCGCTGGGCGATGTTCGCCAGCATTCGCCGGCCATCATGCTGAACATCCTCGGCGACCTTTGGTTTGAAGGTGAAAGCGACCAGCCGCGCGAACCGGCCTGGGACCAGGTGCTGGCGCTGCCCGGCGCCAACCTGCACCTGTACGGCAAGGAGGATGCGCGGCGCGGTCGCAAGATGGGCCATGTGACATTTGTCGCGCCGACGCCGGAGCAGGCGCAGGCAAGCATGCGCGCGGCGTGCGAAATCCTTGGCATTGCGGTGTGAGATGAATTGTAATACGAGCTGTAACACGACCGGCGACGCGAGCGATATCGAGTGGCCGGCGATTATCGCGGCGGCGCGCCGGCTGGAGCAGGGCGCGCTGGTGGCTTTTCCAACCGAAACCGTATATGGCCTTGGCGCTGATGCCGAGAATCCGGATGCGCTCGCGAAAATTTATGCGGCCAAGGGGCGTCCATCGAATCATCCGCTGATCGTGCACTTGGCGCCAGGGGCGGAGCTGGCTTACTGGGCGGTGGCGGTCCCCGCCGAAGCGCACCGCCTGATCGAGGCATTCTGGCCGGGGCCGCTCACGCTGATTTTGAAACGGGCGTCGCATATTCCCGATGCGGTGGCCGGCGGACAGGACACGATCGGCTTGCGTTGCCCCTCGCACCCGGTGGCGCAAGCCTTGCTGCAAACCTTCAGACAAGGCAAGGGCGGCGTAGCGGCGCCTTCCGCCAACAAATTTGGTCATGTCAGCCCGACTACGGCGCAGCATGTACGCGATGAATTCGGTATTCCGCCCGCTGGCCCGGTGGATTGCATCCTCGACGGCGGCCAGAGCGAAGTCGGGATCGAGTCGACCATACTGGACTTGTCGCGCATGGCGACGCATGGGCCGGTGCTGCTGCGTCCCGGACATATCAGTGCGGCACGGATTGCCGAAGTGATCGGCTGCGAGCCGCGCATGCCGGATGTGGCCGCCCCGCGCGTCTCGGGGTCGCTCGATGCGCACTACGCGCCGCGCACGCCGGTTGCGTTGCTTCCCGCCAGCGAGATCGCCGGCGTGTTGCAAAGTCTGGCGGTACTCGGCCGGCAGGCTGCGCTGATCCATTATTCGCCGGCGCCGGCGCTTGCAGCGTCAGCCGGGGCGCCAACACACTCCGTGCCGGCCCGGATTGCAATGCCCGACACGCCGGAAGGGTATGCGCATGCGCTGTATGCGGCATTGCGCGAGATGGACCAGGCAAATGCCGCCATCATCCTGGTGGAAGCGCCGCCGCAGGATACGCGTTGGCATGGTATCAACGATCGCTTGCGCCGCGCCGCATTCGATTCGACCGGCGCCCTGAGCAGCCTGATCGATCAACGATAGAGCTGTTCGCCATTTGCGTCGAAAGGCCTGCGGGCGCCTGTTTCCGTCATCGACGCCACAGCGGGCGCTCATGAAATCTCCGGGAGCGGCGTTCGCACAGCCTGATGGAAGCCGCTCAAATTGATGAAGCCGTCACGTCGGCAAACATAGATCAGTCTTTCCTTGCGTTTTCATGCCATGATAGGGAAAAACAGGGATTGCGCGGACTTGCATTCGGCCATTCCCCGCTCCGGTATGCCAGGCGAAAAGCGCAAGCTATCCGGCAAATCAACCCAGGAGATTTGCATGACATCAAATCCATTCCGGACCGTCTTGCTGGTTGCCGCATCGGCCCTAATGCTCACCGCATGCAGCGGCGGCGACGATTCTTCCCCGCGTTTCAATTCAGTTGTGTCATTCGGCGACAGCCTGAGCGACGTCGGCACCTATGCCGCGGCCACCGGGCCGAACGGGGGGAAATTCACGACCAATCCGGGACCGGTCTGGATTGAAAATATCGCATCCAGGCTTGGTCTTTCGATCACGCCCAATATCGTCGGTTTTGGCGCCGACCAGACGAAATGGGTAGTCTGCGGCAAGCCGGCGTGCACCGGTTACGCGCAAGGCGGTGCGCGTGTGACCGCGCCGAACGGGATCGGTAATGAGACCGGTACCCAGGCCGGCGCGCTGACCATTCCGGTCAAGACCCAGATCGCCAATCATCTGGCGGCGCACAATGGCAGGTTCAATCCGGCTGAGCTGGTGTTTTTATTCGCCGGCAATAATGACGTTTTCTTTCAGCTCGGGGTATTCAACCAGGTCGCCGCCGACCCGGCCAAGAGCCCGGCCGTGGCGAAACAGGTGACCGACGCGGCGATGACCGCCGCGGCAAACGAACTGGTCCTGTATGCACGCGATGAAATACTGGCGAAGGGCGCGCAATTCGTCGTGATGGTCAATCTGCCGAACAGTGCGCAGACGCCGTTCGGTCAAAAATCGCTGGACGCCAACGGCCGCGCAGTGCTGGAGGGCCTGGTCAATGCTTTTAACACCGCGCTGGCGAAGGGGATAGACGATCAGCAGTTGAATGTGCTCTTCGTCGACGCCAATACGGCGGGCAGGCAGGTGTATACGAATCCGGCGGCCAACGGGATTATCAATAATCAGGATGCGGCTTGCGATCCCGTCAAAATTGCGGCGGCGACCGGCGGACGTGAACAATCCGGCTCTTCGCTATTCTGTTCCGGTGCGACCCTGACGGCGGCCGCGATGCTGGATAACCGGTTTCAGTTTGCCGACAGCGCGCATCCGAGCACGCTCGGGCATAAGCTTCTTTCAGATGTGATAATTAATGCATTAAGCGAGCGCAACTGGCTGTAAGCGAAGCCATGGCGCGACTGCCGGGCGGCAGATTGAGCGCTGCCGCAGGCGCGCCGGTAGTCCGTCCGCCCAGTCCGCAAATCGAAACATGATTGACGGTTACGGGCTCAAAAACCGTCCGCCGTGAAACACCAGCGGCGGCTGCGGCTGGACCTCGCAGCGTTCGACTTCTCCCACAAAAATCACATGGTCCCCTTCCGGATAGCGGCTGCGGTTATGGCATTCAAACCAGGCCGCCACCCCTTTCAGGATAGGTAATCCGGTGCGCGACAGTTCGTAATCCACCCCGTCGAAGCGGTCGTCCATCCGGCGCGCAAAGCGCTCGGCGAGTTCCGCCTGGCCGGCCGACAGGACATTGATGACATAATGCGAATTTCCGGTAAACAAGGGCAGGCTGCCGGCGCCTTGCGCCAGGCTCCATAACACCAGCGGCGGCGTCAGCGACACCGAATTGAATGAGCTGGCGGTCATTCCAAAAAAGCGCCCATTTGGCAGCCGCGTCGTGATAACGGTCACGCCGGTTGCGAACTGGGAAAGGGCACGGCGAAAGTGGCTGGAATCGAATTCCGGCGACATGGCGCCCGGGAAATCAGTAGACATCGAATATCCGAAATCGTAAGAACATGAATAATTATGCCTAAAAACAACTTACCAGGATGAATCGACAGGATTTTACGTAGAATCGGCATAACGTAATTATTGTGGATGCCTGCAACCGCTGGCATTGCAACCACTCATTCCCCGTAATATGGACTTGATTCAAACATTGCGCCAGTATGCGCACGAACAACCCGACTCGATCGCAATGGTATCCCGCTATCGTACCGTCACCTATCGCAAGCTGTGGTCGCGGATCGAGCGTGCAACGGCACGCCTGCAGGGCGAGTGGCATGTCGGGCGCGGCGATCGCGCCGCCTATTGCGGACCGGCGCATCCCGACGCACTCATGCTGTATTTGGCGCTGGCGCGTTGCGGCGCACGCCTGATGCCGCTCGAGCAGGAGTCATTGCAGTCCAGCCTGCACCGGATTGCGCAGGAACTGCCGGTCAGGATAATTCTGCATCACGACGACACACCGATCATGGACTGGCGCGGCTCCGTGATGCCGCGACCGCTATCGGCACTGATCATGACACGCTGCCCGTATGACCCGCTGGCAATCGATGACGCTGCGGCGCAAGCCAGCCTCGAACTCGTTTCCTGGTCCGGGACCGGCCCGGTTCACGCCATGCGCAAGAGCATGGCCGACATGCTGGCATCGGCGTCGCGCGGACCTGCCATGCCATGCCAGGTGGATGCCGTCCTGTTCGACCAAACGCGGCTTGGCCCGGTATTGCATACCTTGCTGGCCGGCGGTACGATCGTTTTCAATTGACGGTGGCGGGCCGTCCGAGGATTTCAGGTAGGAATACGGCACAGTTTGCGCTAAAGTGTTAACAAGATATTAATCAGGATGGAGCAGGATATGGCAAGCGAGATAGCAACGCTGGGCGGCGGTTGTTTCTGGTGCACGGAGGCGGTGTACCAGGAACTGAAGGGAGTGCAGCAGGTGGAGTCCGGATATACGGGCGGGACGGTCGTCAATCCGAGCTATGAACAGGTCTGCTCGGGAACCACCGGCCATGCGGAAGTGGTGCGCGTGACCTTCGACCCCGACGTGGTCAGTTATCGCGAGATACTGGAAATATTCTTTACGATCCATGATCCGACCACGCTGAACCGGCAGGGCAACGATGTGGGCACCCAGTACCGGTCCGTCATTTATTACCACAGTCCCGAACAGCAGGAAGTGGCGCGCCACGTCATTGCCGAAATGGCGAATGTATGGGATGCGCCGATCGTGACCGAACTGAGCCCGGCCGAACAATATTACAAGGCGGAAGACTATCACCAGAACTATTTCCGCCAGAATCCCCTGCAGGGTTACTGCGCCTACATCGTCGCGCCCAAGGTCGCCAAGTTCAGGAAAACCTATGCGGACAAGCTGATTCGGTAGATGGGAAAACCATCAGGAATACATATGCCGGCGTGACCAGGGCAAGGCCGATGCATGGCGCCCGGATTTGCCGCATACGATCTGGTTCAGGGCAATCCAGTCCTCGGCAAACGCATAGGAACAGCCGGCCAGATAGATGCGCCAGATCCGAAAGCGTTTTTCATCGACCAGACCCTTGATCCGTTCGGCCTGCGCTTCAAAATTATCGGCCCACATGCCGCAGGTCCTGGCATAGTGCCGGCGCAGGTTTTCGACATCGAGCGCTTCCATCCCGCCGATCTGCATCGCTTTCAATACTTCCCCGATATGTGGCAGCTCGCCCTGCGGGAAAACATATTTGTCGATGAATTCGCCGGTGCCGTTCGCGGCTTCGCCATTGTCGACATTGGCGGTGGTGATGCCGTGGTTCATGGCCAGCCCATCATCGGCCAGCAGCGAACGCATCCGGGAAAAGTAGGCGGGCAAATTCTTTACGCCGACATGCTCGAACATGCCGACGCTGGTGATACGGTCGAAGGTGCCGGTCACATCGCGATAATCCTGCAGGCGGATTTCGACGCGATCCGACAGCCCCGCCTGTTCGACGCGCTCGCGCGCCAGCGCGTACTGGTTTTTCGAAAGCGTGACGCCAACGCATTTTGCGCCGTATTTTGCGGCGGCGCGGATCACCAGCGCACCCCAGCCGCATCCAATATCGAGCAGGGCATCGCCCGGCCGGACCTGGATTTTTGTCAGGATATGGTCGATCTTTTTTAATTGCGCGGTTCCAAGATCCTCATCGCCGTTTTCAAAATAGGCGCATGAGTACACCATGTTTTCATCAAGCCATGTCCGGTAGAAATCATTCGACACGTCATAATGGTACTGGATTGCCTCGGCATCCTGCTGGCGGGTGTGACGGAACGGGTTGGTCAGCCACGAGGCCTTGCTGCCGCGCTTGAGGGTGCTCGATGCGAGCGCATTGGCGACGCCGATGATTTCATTGACGCGTCCCTCCACTTCCAGCATGCCTTCGACATAGGCCTTGCCGAGATTGGCGAACGAGGGTTGCAGCAGATAGGATAGGGCGGAAACATCGGGTACCCGCACGGTAACGCGGGGTGCCTGCACGCCGAAGTCGAACTGCCTGCCGTTCCATAACTGGAGCCGTAGCGGTATCGCAGTCTGATGGCGGATGTCGTCGACCCAGCTTTCCAGCTTTTTTTCCCAAAACATGATTGCCTCCTCTTGCGAATCATACCCCTGGGCGGCCTCCAAAGGCCGTTGGCCTACATCCGCTCACGTCGCAGGCCGGATGTCGCCTGAACCTTCAGATCAGGGCGGGCAAACGCAAACCGCTTGCAATGGCAAGACGGAGCGGTTTGACTATCCCGATTAGTGTCCTTCTAAATGGACTCGGACTGCGGCACCGCGAGCGCGCCATATGCCGATATTCAGCGCCTGGCCCGGTTACTGCACTCTTTATTCCGGCACGATGCTTCCATCGTTGCCTTCCCATCGGATTCCCTGATGCAATCGGCAAAATTCCTTTAATTGTTTTTAACGGCCCGAAGCAACTGCACAGTTTCTTGAATATTAACATATCGTAAAATCGCCAAGTCTGCTTGTCTTACCTCAAAATTCAGGCCATCCATTGCAAGCTTTTTGCGTTTACGGCAGCGATCCTCATTTGCCGCAGGGTTCCTGAATTTACGGTTGCAGGCGCTGGCGCTTCCAGGT
>JAQGMO010000202.1 GCA_028292315.1 Herminiimonas sp.
CCTGCGCTTCCGGCGTCCGTCCCTTGCCCGGAAAACGCGCGCGTATGTTCATGCTCATCGCGCTGCGCAGTCCGGCAAATCCCGCATGCATTTCCGCGCATACGGAACGCGCCATCGCACGCGCCGCCATATCGCGCGGCCACATGTCCTTTTCGGGAAACTGCTCGGCCAGGTATTCGCAGATGGCAAGCGAATCCCAGATCGCCATTTCCCCGGTGAGCAGCACCGGCACCCGCCCGGCCGCGGAATAGCGGGCGATCTGACTAGCGGTTTCCGGTTGGGCTAGCGCTATCCGGATTTCCTCGAATGGAATGCCGAATGCGGTCAGCGCGACCCAGGGGCGCATCGACCATGAAGAATAATTCTTGTTGGCGATGACGAGCTTCAGACCGGGGTTTTCAGCGCTGCTCAATGCCTGGGAAACAGCGGGATCGAGTTCTGTGGTTTGCATGTCTTTCATCCGGGTGGTTATTGTTATTCACGCACTATAGTACCGTGGGCGGATTGATTACCACTTCTTCAACACCGCCGGTGCGCGGACGCAGGCAAAACGGCGCGATCGCCTCGAGCGGCGTCGGTTTCGGCAGCAACGCGGGATCGATCGGTCCCGAAGCGACATTATCCACCTTGAGCGAAGCGAGATTGTCGCGGCTCATCAGCGGCCGCCCCGGCATATGCTCCATCAACAGCGCCATGAATCGCGCAAGCGGTTCCGGCAAACCGATGATGGGCCGCGAATGTCCGCTATAAATCCCGGCCAGCCTTACCAGTTCGCGCAACGTATACACTTCCGGCCCGGCGATCTCATAGGTTTTGCCGATGGCGGCGGGATTTTCAAGCGCGTTGACATAGGCAAGCGCGACATCCTTGACATATACCGGCTGCAATTTTGCATTCGCCCCGCCGAGCAATATTACCGGCAGAATTCGCTGCAGGTGCGCGAACAGATTGAGAAAATGATCATCTTCGCCGAATACCACGGAAGGCCGGAATATGGTGACGGCCAGCGCCGGGTCCGACTTTGCCGCCAGTTCGCCATCCGCCTTCGAGCGCGAATACATCGATGGCCCTTTACTATCGGCGCCCAGTGCGCTCATGTGCAGATAGCGGCGCACCTTGTTCGCGCCGCACGCGGCGACAATTTTACGCGGCAACGCCACATGCGCATGCGCAAAACCCGGTCCATATGGAGAGCCGGCCGGCCCCGCCGCTGAATGCAGCACACCGACCAGGTTGATCACGGCATCCACATTTTTCAGCAGGCGGTCGAGCGTCGCTTCATCATTGACATTCGCTTCTACCACGTCGACGCCGGGCAAAACCAGCAAATGCCTGGCGCGTTCCGCATGCCGGGTCGGCACGATTATCGCCACACCGGTTTCCGCCAGACGCGCAACCAGGTGGCCGCCGATGAAGCCGGTGCCGCCTGCGACTAAAACGGAAGAGTAAGCCATGGTCGCGAGCGTCTCCGGCGTGAGCCCTCGTCAGAACGGGTCGGGCGTCACAGGCCCGATGAACCCTTTCGGCGCAACCGTGCCTAGCCGGGCCTTCAGCGATTGCGGACTGTTTTCGAACAGGGCCGCATAATAGGTGGCATTTGATAACACGTTTTTCACATAGCCGCGGGTTTCACTGAATGGAATCGACTCCGCGAAAATTGCCCCTTCGACCGTGCGCGTCAGCGTCGAACGCCAGGCGCGCGGGCGGCCCGGACCGGCGTTATAGGCCGCGGTCGCAAGCGCCTGCGATCCATCAAGCGAATTCAGCACCATGCTCAGGTAATTCGTGCCGAGCACGATATTGGTGTTGACGTCATTGACCTGTCCCTGGGTAAAGTTGGTCATGCCGATCCTGCGCGCTACTTCGCGCGCGGTTCCCGGCATCAGCTGCATCAGTCCCGATGCGCCTACATGCGAGCGCGCGGTCATGACAAAACGCGACTCTTGCCGGATCAGTCCATACACCCATGCCTTGTCGAGGCCGAGCGGCTGGGTTGCGGAATGCATGATGTCATGGAAGGGGGCCGGGAATCGTTGTGAAAAATCAAACTCGGTCCGGGTACGGTCAGAAGTATTGACCATGCGGTCGAGCAGGTTGTTCTGCCGGGCGAATTCGGCAGCCGCCAAAAGCTGCCGTTCAGTCATCTTGCGCAATTGCCAATTCCATTCGCGATAGCCTTCGAAGCGCAAATTCATATCGAAGAATTTGAAAGCGCGGCGAAATCCCGGGTTGGCCGCCATCAGCGCGATTTCTTCGGCCGAGGGCGCTGACGCGCGCGGAGGAATAACAATTTTTTGACCCAGTTCTTCCAGCGCAAGCTGCCCATAAAAATGGGTCTGGTCCGCAATCGACTGGAATTGCTGCTGCGCGTCCTCGGGTTTTCCCTGCACCCTGTATGCGCGGCCGAGCCAGTAAATCCAGGCCGGATCTTTCTGCAGCCGAGCCGGCATCGCTTCAATTCCGGCCCTGACCAATTTCCAGTCGCCGACGCGTAACGCCGACCGTATTTTCCATTGATGTCCTTCCACCGACAGCGGCGCGCCGCCTGCCTTGCGCCAGTACTCGGCGGCATCCGGCGCCAGCTTGAGCGACGCCTGCAACGCGATCTGGGCCCAACCGATTGCGGTTTCCTGCTGTGTCAGCTGGTTCGAGGCGCCCAGCAGAAACGAACCGGCTTGCTCGACATCGGCCCTGGCGGTGCGTCCCAGCGCGATGAGGAATGCCTCATGCGCGGCGCGGCCTGTGCCGAGGCCGCGTGTCAGGATTTGCGCCGGCCGCTCGATTGCCACAACGATCATATTTTCAGGCGCGTCGGTCAGCGCGGCAAGGCGGCGCGCCACAACGGTCTGGTTCAATTCCGCCGCCAGCCGCACCTGAAACCAGAGATCGTCCGCCCTGAATTGCCCACTTTGCACCAGGCTTGCAATCAAGGCGTTGCAAGCTTCGCCGTAATCCTTCGGCGACACCAGAAGCGCACGTGCCTCGGCGGCGACATCCTGATTTTTCGCCAGCTTCGACATCAATGCGTAACACTTCAACTGGGTATCGTCGTCGAGCGCGAACTGCGGGTATTGTTCATCAAAGGTTGCCCAGTCACGCACCTTGCCAAGCTCCAGCAGCCAGTCATTACGCAAACGGTCGCCGATTGCACTGCCGTCATGGCGCGTCAGAAAGTCGCGGATCTCGACCACCGACGCTTCCCTGATACGCGGCTTAAGCCGGTAGTATTCGATATAGGCAGGAATCGGATAATTAGCGAGGCGCGCGGCCAGTTCGAACGTTTTTGCGGCATCGTCGCGGCGCGCGGCATCACGCAATGCGAGAAACGCCTCGTCATCGGTCATGGAATAAGAAGTATTGCGTGGTTGCGCGGAAGCGCCTGGCACCAGCGTCAGCGCGGACACGGCGGCAAATGCCATTCCGGCAATCCATTTCATGGATAACATCAATTTACGGCCCTATCAATATTCAGCGGTGGGATCATCTAGAATAACACGTGATTCCAGCCGTTTCATCCCTGATATTGCACACAATCATGCTATACAACACATGACAAAAAAGATTAATTTACGCAAATCGCTGATGGCCGCCCGCGCGGCAATCCATCCGGAAATTCGCGCGCAATGGGATGCCGACATTGGCGCACAAATCCTGGCGTGGTGGCATGCACATCCGGTATCGCGCATGGGCGTTTATTTGCCAATCCAGTGTGAACCGGATTTGCAAGGCTTGTACCGCGAGCTGGCGGCGCGCGGGGTACAGCTTGCGTTACCGGTGGTTGTTGAGAAAGACGCCCCGCTTGAATTCTGCGCGTGGCAGCCCGGCGACCAGTTGACAAAAGATCTATGCGGGGTACATGTGCCGGCGCAACGCGGCGCCGGCGTCACACCGGAGTGCCTGTTGCTGCCATGCGTAGGATTCAATGCCGAACGTTATCGACTGGGATACGGTGCCGGGTACTACGACCGCACGCTGGCCGTCATGCCGCGCCCATTCACCATGGGAATCGCCTATTCATGCAGCCACGCCGCGTTCGACGCCGCGGCGCATGATATTGCGCTGGATCGCATTATTACCGAGAAGCCGGTTTGACCGGGATACTTCATGCCTGCCGCCAATTCCGGTCTAGATCGCGAATTCGATATACGGCGCCAAGAAGGTCTTTATCGATTTGGACTGGGAAACAACCAATTTTTGCGACTTGTCTTTCGGGGCAAATGCATTATCGATCTTCATGCCGATTTCAGGCCTTGCAATATCTTCTTTTACCGCCTGCACTTTTTCTTCGAGTATAGTAATCATCGTATTGAGCATGGTGTAGGTCTGAAAATCTTCCTTGGAGGGAGTCATCTTTTTAAGCTCGGTGCTCAATATGCCGAGCCATCCTAAAGCGCCGGTTCTTTCCATGTGCAGCATCAGTTCAACCGACCACGGTGAAAAGCTCCCGCTTAACGCATGCTGAAGCGTTTGACGGTCACCATATCGGGCAAAGTGCCTTATTTCGCTTTCAAGGCCAAAACTTTCGCCGGCCGCCCGCACGAAGGTAAACAAGGCATCGATCGTATCCTTGCCGATTTTTCCTTTTTGCGTTCTCACTCCCCTCAGGTTTTCTACCAGAGCGTATATCTGCTTTTCATAATTTTTCGCCGTTCGCTGCGCCAATTCATCCCCTAACGATTCCAGGAGCGCACCGCTGGCGGTCAGTCTTGCCGGCACTGAAAGGTCTATTTCGTCGGGATCAACCCTGGCCGGATTTCGCATGACAAGCGCTTTCCATCCATTCAGCAAAGCCTTGTCAGAGATGCCAGCTATTTTTAAACGGGTATAGTTGCGAAGCACATCAGTAACGGAACCGGGTAGATTTGAAACGCTGATATCCATACTGCTGGCCAGGGAGGCGACTTTTTCTATCTCGTCCAGTTGCCTTCCGATGCCCTCGACGCTGCCGTCGGATATGAAGCTTTCCATGGTGTCCTGGACAGCAAGCACGAATTTTTGCACAAGAGTTCCCTGGATGAGGAATTCATAGACTGCATACGCGTTAGTCCATTCTGCCACGGTCCCTGCCTGATTGATCAACTCCCGGCTTACCATGTCGAGTTCAAAAGAGGATAAACGCTCCATGCTGGTTCTCCAGGCCCCCCCGGCTACCTTGTCGAAGGTGCGTGCCTTGCTCAACATATTTGCCTCCGAGTACAACGCCGTCAGCGTACGCAAGGCGCTCCCGAGACTGCTTGCCTGAGCAGGCGCCGGTTCGCCCGGCGCGGAACTGGAACTCCCCTTCGCGCTCGAGGCCTCAAGGCCGTTTCTGGCAGACTTGACTTGCCCAATCACGTCCCCTACCAGCCTCGCCACTTCCGCGCTTTCATTTTCGGGTTCGGCGGTTGCCGCAATGACGTCGAGTTCATCTGATGCGAAATTGGCGCGGGCGTCCGGGCTCCTGGGTCCGAAAAACGTCAGCAACTCTTCTACCGCGCGAAAAACCTCTGTCCCCGCGCCTTCCAGCGGATCTGTATCCGCTACCGCGTTTCCGAGAAGTTTCTGAATCTGGATTTCGATTTTTCTTTCGAACGATTTACTGCGCTGATCGTCGGGAAGAACTGGACGGTTGACGATACGTGCGCGAAATTCTTCCAGGTTTGCCAGCTCTAACGAAGACAGATCAATCTGAGATACCGCATCCAGCCAGTTTTTATAGACGATGATCCGTTCGTTGTGCTCAAATTCCGCCAGTATTTGAAGTGGACCACAAAGTTCGATCGCTTTTTTGATGGCTTGGTTGGCATGCATTTCGGCCACGCTCTCCGCTGCGCCGCCAGGGCTCGCATCGGCCAAAATTGCAGCGCCCGTATTCAGCAGATTGCGAATATTCGCCAACTGATCGTTGGTTAATAAACGCATTCCGTCCGCATCTTGCGGTGCTTCCTGTAGCAGCTTCAGGTAGCCTTCCGATGCCAGGATCTTCACACGCTGACTGACTGCGGCGGCAATTTTCAGGCCGAGTGCAGCGCCGCCCGTTTCTTCTTTATCGTTTGAGACTTGCTTGACCCTGTCGCTCCCTTCCTTCAGTTTAAGAAGCTGGCCAAGAGTCATACTATTGATATGAACTGAAACGCGCTGTTCGAACCCATCGTTTTCGAGAACGGAAAATTTTTCAGACAGGTCATGAAGCGACGTCAGCATGTCTTTATCGGTTGCGCGCGTGCCCGGCTGGATAAGCAGGTTCAGTGTGGTTTCGAGTTGCTGTTCCGCAGATGCAGCATGGATCGCGCCTAGAATTGTTTCGTTCGCCTGCCTGGCTGGATAGTCACTTGTTCTCGGCAACGCTTTTATATGATTGCTATCGACACTGGCGCTGTCTGAGCCGGTATGGTTTTGAGCGTCGCTATTCAATTCGATCAAATTATTGTGCAGTTCGAGGACAGCGTCGAAGCCCGCCTGATTTTTCTTCAGGAATGCCAAGAGCTGCTCGCCGTTGAAACCGGATTTTTCCACGAACTGGTTTAGAGTATGCATAATTCTCATACCCTTTTCGAACTTTTTGTCCTTTTCAAAACTCCAGCCCGAGTCCGCCTTCGATCCCGAACCTTTCGAAGAAGAGGCCTGCTGTTTTTCTTCTTCATTTTTCAGTTCGGATTGATAGTTGACGAGGCGATTCAGCAATTCCGAAAGAATTTTTTCAGTCAGAAGCCCGGCATCGGCACCCGCCGCCGGAAGCCGGGAGGCGCTGACCTGGATGGCATAAAGCGCTTTGTTTGAAAAACTGGCGACATGGTACGTCGCAGCTTTCCCGGCAAGATCGGCAACCAGCGCCTTTCCTGAAGCGCCGGCACTGTCCGCACACTTTTCTACGCGCTCGGCGCATGCCGCCAGCGATTTGAATTGCCGGGCTATTTCCTTATCGCCACCGGGATTGCCTCCGTGAGTGGCAAGGCTGGCCAAGGTTTGAAGCGATTTCCGTGAATAGTCACGGACCGCGAATTCGTAACGCAGGATTGCCCGCGTCCCTTTTTCCGCAGTCAGAATTGCAAACTTTCGCCCGACCCAGCTCTTGAACGATTGCAGTCCCGTCGACGACGACACAGCGCGCTGTCGGCCTGGTGTCATATTTTGTGTGTAACGCAGTCCGATATGACCACGCTCTGCTTCCCGCGTCAGAATTTGCGTATTGAGATCGGATTGAAGGTTTGGCGCCGTTTTAGGCAAAGCAGCAGCGATCGGCATGGTCGGCCCTGAATAATCAAATGGTATTCCTTATATGTAACGGGTCGCGATTCGATAGTTCCATGGTAATAGAGGTTTTGGAGAAAAACCATTGACTGCTATACGCCCGAAAATCATTCCTTACAGCATCCATCAAAACATGGACGTCGCTCCAGCAGTATCTTTATTTGCAAGCAAGCAGGGCAAGGACATGCATTTTCCGGTCGTCGTCATGGCCAGCCCCTGCCGCGCGACAGCGGCCGGCCATGACGATCAACCGTCAATCCATTCAACTGAGGCCGACGTGCCGCTACGCGAATGGCCTGCCCATATCAAACGATTCACCGTTAGCCGGCCGCAACGACACGTCATTCTGGTCGAGCGCCACAAGGTCTTCGCGTAAGCGCTCAACCGAGTCAGCCAGGCGCTCGAGCAATTGCACCAGCGCCTGACCGTCCAGAATTTCCGGATCCAGGCGCAGGCAGGCGATATACTCGCCGGTCAAACTGTCAAGCGCACAGGTTGAACCAGCGCTGCGATCCAGGAACAGGTTCGCCTCCATCAACAAACGCATTTGCGCTTCACCGCCATTGTGCGGCGCCGGGGCGATCGCCGAATACACATGCAGGACATTCAGCGTGGCATCGTGTTCGAAGTCGACTACCAGGTTCCCGTCGAGTTTTAGACGGGCCAGACCACGTTCGTCAAGAGAAAAGCTGGGTAGCCCGGCATGTGTGCCGAAGTCGCGTATTAAGTCTGATGCCTTCATGATCAGGATTCCTTTTAAAAGTTGCGAATCGGCCGACCACTTGCTCCGAACGTCGGCCGTGGTTAAAACGTTTTCTGACGGGCTGTTTCCTCAATTAATCGAGCTACAACTATTAACTGTGTAACCGACGGCGCCTGATTGTTCCTTCGCCTACACATAAATAAAACATGGCGATCCTGGCGATTTTTTATCAGTCGGTCGAAGACGCACTGAAAGCTCGTCGATGGATTTCCTTACGGCAGTGCTCCCGGCAGCACTGGTTTCGTAAAACGATTCTCTAATCTCAGGTCCGGTCCGGCCCCCTGCGTTTGCCGCCTTATCGACCTTGGCTTTTAACTCCGAAGACAGTAATTCCAGGACGTCTGCTGTGCTCTGAACGGCTAACCGTAATACGCCCTCGTAGTTCCGATTACCGGTTCGTATTTCAGGCAGAATTTTGTCAAGCCCGGTGCGCATCAGGCCAGGCCAGCCCAACGTGCCTTCCAACTTCATATGATGCAACTCGCCTTTCTCTTGCCTGGCGTTTTCCAGCGCCTTCAAAAGCGTAGCCTCCTTCCCTACTCCTCCCGGAACGATTCTCTCTATGGCGTCTTCGCTGCTTAAGGCCTCCCCCAAAGTTTCTGAAAACCTGAAGATGGCATCAATGACTTTGCTGCAGTCCTTGTTCTGATTCGAATCGCCAGCAACGCATGCCACTGCCGCAGCCGAGCTCACGCGGTAGGTACTCCCAAGGTATTCCAGTTTTGAGAACAAACAGGATACCCGTCAATGCTGCCCGGTTATCGATGCGCGGTCGGCCACCTTTTGGAGATGGGCGGTACAGCGGGAGATGAGTTTCGATAAGGGACCAGAGTTCGTCAGGAAGGAGTGTTTGGGCCATGGCATCAGTTCCGGCTGAGGACATGCGTGCCATCTTAATGCGTTGTCCAGACAACCTGGCGACTTACGAATGCAGCCTGTCACCTGACCGGCCGGTATCGACCCTCTGCTGACATTCTATTTTCCGCAAAGCGGACACTGCACCGCGCTGCGCTTTACTTCGATGGTTATGGAGAGGATATCGACCCCTCCATGTTCACCCTTGCGCTTGTGGCGGTAATTACCCA
>JAQGMO010000223.1 GCA_028292315.1 Herminiimonas sp.
AAGCGGCATGAGAGTGTCAAGGTAGCCGACCGCCCATAGAAAACTGTGGTCGCCACGACAAAACAAAAAAAAGTGCGCTAAGCTTTTCGTCTTGCGGAATTAGCAGGCTATCGATAAGCACAGAAGGTTGCGCAGGGTTAAACCCCTGCGCTCACAAACCTAACGTCCTGCTTCCTGCTCCCCTGTCACCGCTTCGTCCACCGCATACGTCGACGCCGCCAGCAGGCGCTTGGTATACGCATGCGCCGGAACCGACAGCACCGATTCCGTCACACCGCTTTCCACCACCTTACCATCCTTCATCACCATCACCCGGTGCGCCATCGCCCGGATCACCGCCAGGTCATGGCTGATGAACAGATAGGCGATTCCGTGCTTGCGCTGCAGTTCGGCCAGCAGCTGCAACACTTGCTGCTGGACCGAGACATCGAGGGATGAAGTGGGCTCGTCAAGCAGCACCAGCGCTGGCTTGAGCACCAGCACCCGCGCAATCGCGATGCGCTGCCGCTGCCCGCCGGAAAACTCATGCGGGTACCGCGCCATCATCTCGGGCGGCAAGCCGACTTCGGCCAAGCCATCGGCAACCGCCCGCCGCAACGCGTCGCGGCCAAGTTGCGGCTGATGCAGCGCCAGGCCCTCGCCCACGATCTGCTCAATCGTGCGGCGCGGCGACAGCGAGGCAAACGGGTCCTGGAACACCACCTGCATACCGGCCCGCAGCGGCCGCAAAGCACTGCTGGACAGCGCGCTGATCTCGCGCCCGTCGAACACGATGCGCCCGCTCACGCTCGCCGCCGACAGGCGCAGCAGCGCCATGCCAAGCGTCGATTTCCCGGAACCCGATTCGCCCACGATGCCTAGCGTTTCACCGGGCAAGAGCGTGAGATCGACATCATCGACCGCGACAAACTGTTTTTTCCTGAACCAGCCCTGCTTGATCGAGAAAGTGCAGCGTACCCGCTCGGCCTGCATCAACGGTTTGCCGCGCGTATCCAGCGTATCGACGATGCGCTGCGGATGGCTGGCCAGCAGCTTGCGGGTATAGGGTTCACGCGGGGCAGAAAACAATTGGCCGGTGGGCGCGGTTTCCACCAGCAAGCCTTTCTCCATCACGCCGACCCGGTCGGCAAAATGCCGCACCAGGTTCAGATCGTGCGTGATTATCAGCACGGCCATATTCTCTTCGCGCTGCAACTGGTTGAGCAATTCAAGTATCTGTACCTGGATCGTGACGTCGAGCGCGGTCGTCGGCTCATCGGCGATCAGCAGCTTGGGCTTGCATGCCAGCGCCATCGCGATCATCGCGCGCTGGCGCTGCCCGCCCGACAGCTGATGCGGATACGCTTGCGCGCGGCGCGCCGCTTCCGGTATGCCGGTCTTTTCCAGCAATTCGACCGTGCGCTGCGCCGCTGCCTTGGCATTGATCCCCTCGTGCAGCATCAGCACTTCGGCAATCTGGTTACCGATCGTGAACAAGGGATTGAGCGCCGTCATCGGCTCCTGAAAAATCATGGCGACATCCTTGCCGCGCAGCGCACGCATTTCACGTTCCGGCTTTTGCAGGATATCCTGTCCTTCGAACAGGATGCGTCCGCCGTAACGGGCGTCCTGGTTCAGGCGCATCACCGCCAGCGACGTGACGGTCTTGCCCGAACCCGATTCGCCCACCAGCGCAAATTTTTCGCCGGGCGCGATCGAGAAACTGACATCGCTGACCACTGTGGAATCGCCGAACGCGATGCGCAGGTTTTGTATCTCGAGGAGGCTCATGATTTCCTCCGCACGTCGAGCGAGTTGCGCAAGGCATCGCCGATATTTGTCAGCAGCAGCAGCATGACCGTGAGCACGACGAAAGTGCTCAGCGCGATCCACCACGCGTCCAGATTATTTTTGCCTTGCGCCAGCAGTTCGCCGAGGCTGGGCGTCGAGGGCGGCACGCCGAGCCCAAGAAAATCGAGGCTGGTCAGCGCCAGGATGGCGCCGCTCATCCGGAATGGCAAAAAGGTCACCACCGGCGTAAGGCTGTTGGGAAGTATATGGCGCCAGATGATTTGCCGGTTCGACAGCCCCATCGCCCGCGCAGCCTGGACATATTCAAGGTTGCGGTTGCGCAGGAAGTCGGCGCGCACATAATCGGACAGGCCCATCCATCCGAACAGCGATAACAAAATCAGCAGCAAGGCGATGCTGGGATCGAAAATCGAAGCGAAAATAATCAGCAGGTAAAGCTCTGGCATCGAGCCCCAGATCTCCATGAAGCGCTGGAACAACAGGTCGGTGCGGCCCGCGAAATATCCCTGCAGCGCGCCGGTGATTAATCCAAGCAAGACGCCGGTAAACGTCAGCGCCAGGCCGAACAAAATGGAAATGCGAAAGCCGTACAGCAAGCGTGCAAATACGTCGCGCCCACGGTCATCGGTGCCGAGCCAGTTCTGCGTCGACGGCGGGGCCGGATTCGGCGATTTCGCGAAATAATTCAGCGTATCGAAGCGATAATGATTGAGCGGGTAGACTGCCCAGTTGCCATCCTTCCTGAACTGGTCCTGAATAAACGGGTCAAGGAAATCGGCCGGAGAATCGAAATCGCCGCCGAACTTCTTTTCCGAATAATTCGCCACGATCGGGAACACCAGCTCGCCGTTATAGCGCGCCACCAGCGGCTTGTCGTTCGATACCAGTTCTGCAATCATGCTAATCGCAAACAGTACCGAAAAAATAATCAGGCTCCAATAGCCACGCCGGTTTTGCTTGAACCGCAGCCAGACGCGGCGGCCCGGGGAAACGGAAACGGGTTGGGATTTGGAAGTCGGCATTATCGGCTCAGGCTTTCGAATTGAACCCGGGGGTCGGCCCACACATAGCAAAGGTCGCCCAGCAATTTGACCACCAGCCCGATCAGGGTGAACAGGTACAGCGTTCCCATCACGACCGGATAATCGCGCCGCACCACCGATTCATAAGACAGCAGGCCAAGCCCGTCCAGTGAAAACAGGGTTTCTATCAACAGGCTGCCGGCAAAGAAGGCACCAATGAATGCGGCGGGAAACCCGGTCACCAGCGGTATCAACGCATTGCGGAACACGTGCTTGTAGAGCACCTTTGTTTCATCCAGGCCCTTGGCGCGCGCGGTCAACACGTATTGCTTGCGGATTTCCTCGAGAAAGGTATTTTTAGTCAGCATCGTCATCACGGCAAACGATCCGGCTACCGAAGCGGTCACCGGCAGAGTGATATGCCATAGGTAATCCAGCACCTTGCCGGCCAGCGACAGCGATTCCCAGTTATCCGAGGTGAGACCACGCAGCGGAAACCATTGCACGAAGCTGCCGCCGCCAAACATCACCAGCAGAAATACGCCGAGCACGAAACCGGGAATCGAATAGCCGATCAGCACCAGCATGCTGGTGGCCACATCGAAGCGGCTGCCTTCCCGGATCGCCTTGCTGATGCCGAGCGGGACCGAAATGAAATAGGTCAGGAAAAAAGTCCACAGGCCGATTGAAATCGATACCGGCAATTTGGATTGCACCAGATTCCAGACATCCTTGTGATGATAAAAACTTTGCCCGAGATCGAAGGTGGCGAAACCCTTGAGCATTTGCCAGAAGCGCTCGGGCGCCGGCTTATCGAAGCCATACAACGCCTTGATTTCCTTGACCCGCTCGGCGTCGATGCCCTGCCGGCCGCGGTATTCACCGGCGCCTCCGCCGGATGCTTCGCCGGTGCCGGTCTGGCCTTTGCGCAATTCCATCAGGGCCTGCTCGACCGGACCGCCCGGAACGAACTGAATTACCGCAAACGTAATGGCAATTACCCCCAGCAGGGTCGGCAGCATCAGCAGGATGCGCTTCGCTATGTAAGCCCACATATTCATCATCTACCCTTTCATCTTGCCTTGGCCTGCCACCAGCTCGAAATCACATACGGATCGGCCTGGTAATAAAGCGGCGCCTTGGCCGGAATACCGAATCGGTCGCGATAGGCAACCCGATGCGTCGACGAAAACCAGTGCGGCACCACGATCTGCCTGTGCAGCAGCACCCGGTCGAGCGCACGCGCCGCCGCCACCAGCTCCTTGCGCGTATTGGCCGCAACCAGCGCGCTCACCAGCTTGTCGACCGCCGGGTCTTTCAATCCCCATACATTGTTCGACCCCGGGACATCGGCCGCCTTGGACCCGAACATGTCGAACATTTCATTGCCGGGACTGGTGACATCGGGAAAACGCTGGCTGGTCATATCGTAATCGAACTCTTCCATGCGCTTTTGCACCAGCGCATAATCGGCGGTGCGCTGGCGCACCTGGA
>JAQGMO010000025.1 GCA_028292315.1 Herminiimonas sp.
GCAATGCGAATCCATCAAGTCGTGCAATCCATCCCTCCGGTTTGCCATCGCGATACAGCATGTTCAACTTGTCATCGCCGAGTTCTTCAACCGGCAGGTCAAACACGATTCGTCCTTGGCGCAACCCTATTACCCGATCCGCCAGAATTGGTAGAAGGCCGGGATCGTGAACGACCGAAATAAGCGTGCTTTGCCGATCCTGCGTGAGCGATGACAGCAGAGCGGCGACCTCTGCCGACGCGACGGGGTCGAGGGCAGCGGTGGGCTCATCCGCCAATATCAGCCGGGGACGTTGCATCAACATGCGTGAAATCGCCACCTTTTGCCGTTCGCCGCCGGACAAGCGGTCGGTGCGGACATGGGCTTTGCCGACCAAACCGGCACGCTCAAGGAGCGACATTGCCAACAGCACCTCCTGACGGGGAAAGATGCGTGCCCATGTCAGCCACGACGTATTCCGTCCCAGGCTACCAAGCAGAACATTTTCCAGAGCCGTCAGGCGCTGCACGAGATGGAGGCCCTGGAAAACCTGGCCGACTTGCGCATGCAAGGCCATCCGATCCCGATGTGACAATCGTCCGTCAAGTTCCCATTGGAGAACCTGTGCCTTTCCATAGGAGGGCGTTATCTTTCCGGTTAAAAGTTTGAGCAGGGACGACTTGCCCGCTCCGTTCCGGCCAATAATCGCAAGGCGCTCGCCTGGTCGCACTTCCAGGCTGACCGAGTCGAGAATGGCGCGTTCGCCAGCGTAAGCGACAACCTGATGCAGCCGGATGACAGGAGAAATCACAAGAGACGCTCCCTTACACGCGCACTGATGGCGTCAAATGCCGCGACTAATAAGACAACGGCTAGCAAAATCGTTGCCAGGCGTCCCCATTGAAACAGCGATACCGCTTCGGAAATCAGTAGTCCGAGGCCTCCAGCGCCGACCATGCCGAGAATGGTCGAGTCGCGGATGTTGAACTCCCAGATATACAAGTGGCTCGATACGAGCTGAGGAAGGACGGCAGGCCAGGCCGCCGTAAAAAACGCTTGCGCAGGACTTGCCCCCGTTGCACGGACCGCATCGATGGCAGCCATGTCCAGCGCTTCCACCGCTTCCGCATACAACTTGCCGTAAGTGCCCAGGGAATGCGCTGCAATCGCGAGTATGCCCGCAGTTGGCCCAAGCCCGACGATGCCGACTAAAACGAGGCCGAAGACGAGAGTATGAATGGACCGGGATATGTCCAGGATGATCTTCGCACAGTATCGGAAGGCGGCTGGCGCTTCCAGATTGCGAGCGCTTAACAGCCCCAGGGGAAGGGCAGCGACCGCCGCGAGGAGGGAGCCCAGTGTGCCGATCTTGATGGTGGTCCAGGTCGCTTCCACCAATGCAGTAAGAAACTTCTTTTCCACTGCACGGCGGTCTTCCGTGCGCAAGATCGTGCCGTCGTCACTCTTGTATTCCAGTTTCGGGTTACCTAGCCAGACATCCAGAAAGCTCGGATGGGCGAACTCCACCACCGTCTTCTGCAGATTTGTCCACGGACTACGGCCGAGCGACAGATCGTCGTCTTTCGCCAGGCTCCACAAACAGGATGCGGCAAGCAGCAAATAGACGGCTACCCATCCCAGGAAGTGCAGACGCTGAAACGCAGGCCGGTGAATCATTTTATTTGGCCTGGAGCGTGCCGGTGGCGAGGCCCGCGTCGCGAATCGGCTTGTAGAAGCTGTTATCCCTGGCGATGAAGCCGGTGTAATGGGGCGGCAACAGATTGCTTGCCTGTTTCAAGGACGGTCCGACGCCCTCCAGCGCCGCCTGCAGCTTCGCGACAAAATCCTTGTCCTGCGCGAGCTGCTTGCTGACCGCGAAGGCGTCATTCGGCAGCGGGGTGGATTGCCAGATGATTTTCGAGCGTTCCGGCTTAATCAGGCCAGACTCGATCATTGCGTTGCGATTCCGGTTGTAGTCGGCACCCGCATCAAGCTGGCCCGCCGTGACCTGCATCTCGATAGCCTGGTGCCTGGTATAGAGCACCTTGCTGAAGTATTTGTCGGGATCAATTCCCTGTTGCATGAAATAGTGCAGCGGAATCAGGTAACCCGAAGTGGAGCCCTTGTCGCCGAAGGCAAAAGTTTTTCCTTTTAGGTCCTTGACGGAATTGATGCCGGAATCGGGGTGGGTCACAATGATGCCGTAATACTCCGGCTTGCCGTCGTACAGGATAGTAGCGACGACCTGCGCGCGTGATTCGTTGTTCGCCAGTACATATCCCCACGGGCCAAGCAGGGCAATATCAGTCTCTCCATTGGCCAACGACTTGGCCAGGCCCTCCCACGTGTCGACGGTACGCAGTTGGACCGACCGTCCGAGCTTTTTAGACAAATACTGGGCAAGCGGGCGATAGGTTGCGTCATTCTTTTCCTTGTCAGGCTGGAAAAGCCCGACGCCGAACTTTAGCGGCGCCATATCAGCGGCCATCGCAGAGCAGCCGATTACTCCCAATAGAAACGCTAGCAATACCTTCCACATCATAATTTCTCTTCAGCTCAAACAATCTGTGTCGACGGCGACGACTGCCATTTCTTACTACGCGTTTAACTTTGCGATAAAGCGACGGTCTATCTGCTCTTTCCAACGCGAGATCCAATTCCCCGCAGAAAATGTGCGGCGTTCCGGGATCATAACCTCGATGTCAAATATTCGTAATCGAACAAAATAGGAACAAGTCAAGGTGATGGGATTGTACACATAGCGGTCTGCCGAGGTGCGCGACCCGATCCTTGCGCGGTGTTGCGAAAGCAAAGAAAAATCGCCGGCGGCTGCACGTAGCGTCCGAGTCGAACCAATCGCAACCATTTCGGCTGCGTTGGATCACTCGCGTGCCGCTTTCGCGTTGCAGAACTTGTGGGCCGCCGCACGCGGAGCGAAACCATGCCCGGTTCTCCATACGTCTGTTGTCGACTACCCACCGCGCAGGGTGAACGTCGCCGAATTCGAAAACATGTCGTACTAGCTACTATTAATCAGCAAATAGTACAAGTGACATGCTGTAGAGGCTTTCATCTATTTTTGAAAGGTTTAACAGTTGCGGTTTGCGCTTGACATTATTTTCTATAAGAATAATTATAGTGACATATAAAAACCAAGCGATACCAAATAGAACCAACCTGAACAGGATGGAGACAAGAATGCCTTTCGCACTATTTAAAACCTTACGCATCGGGCGCGGCTTTCCGTACCTGGCCGATACACCGCCGGGATAGTGAGTCCAGAAATGTGAGTCCAGAAATGCGGGCCACATTTCACCCGCACATCAACAGTACCTCACCATTTCGGCGAGGCTGTATTTGTATCGATGCCAATCACTGGCGCTGCGCGGCTATGACGCTGTGCCGTGGCGACCTCGCCGACGGCACGTGGTCGGCACCGGAAGCGTGTTCCCGCCACAGAGATTATGTCGGCGGGATGCCATGCGAATTGAAACAGGCGGAATTGGCATGCTCGAAAACCTCGCGGTTTAGGGCCAGACAAGGAGACGGTCGTGGCGGATATTATCTTTACCAACGTACGTATTTTCGATGGATCGGGCGCGCAGCCCTTTAGCGGCGAAGTGCAGGTGCAGGGCAACCGCATCGTGCGTGTCGCACAGGGATCGCGTTCGCTGCCAGTGGCCGGCGCCACCGTTATCGATGGGGCCGGCGCGACGCTGATGCCGGGCATGGTCGAAGCGCATACCCATTTTTCCTGGAATGACCAGCCGACTCTCGGCGCGATCCAGCGCATGCCGGTGGAAGAACATATCCTCTGGTGCAAACATATCGCCGAGCGTTATTTGAAAAGCGGCTGGACCTCCTGCGTCGGTGCGGCCACCGCCAAGGCGCGCCTTGATGTGGTAATCCGCAACGCAATCGAATCGGGCCAGATACCGGGTCCGCGCTACCTGGCGGCAAGCCAGGAGATCACGGTGCCGGGCGGCCTGGGCGACGAGACATTGCCGCATTTGCCGTTTCCCGAATTCAGCTTCGGCGTGGTAGTCAGCGGCGCCGAAGAAATGCGCAAGGTCGTGCGGCAATTCCTTAAATACGGCGTCGATTCGATCAAGCTGAATTTGTCGGGCGAGTACATTGCCGGCATTGCCGCTGAAATGACTACGATGACCGATGCGGAAATTGCGGTGGCAGCCGAAGAAGTACGGATGCGCGGCAAACGCATGGCGGCGCACGCGCGTTCAGCCGCTTCCGTCAAGCAGTGCGTTCGGCACGGCATCGAGGTGATTTACCACGCCAGCTTCGCCGATGAAGAGGCGCTCGACATGCTGGAAGAAAACAAGGACAAGCATTTTGTCGCCCCTGGGCTTGCATGGCTGATCAATACCTCGTTCCACGGCTCGGAGTGGGGCCTGACGCCCGAAATCACCGAGAAGATGGGCTACCACCGCGAACTGGAAGCGGCGGTCGAGACCCTGAAAAAAATGCGCAAGCGCGGCATTCGCATCCTGCCCGGAGGAGATTACGGTTTTGCCTGGATCAAGCACGGCACGAATGCCAGGGACCTCGAATATTTTGTCAAGTATCTCGGCATGTCGACCATGGAAGCGCTGCTGTCCGCCACCAAATTCGGCGGGCAAATGATGATGCGCGGCCACGAGTTGGGACAGATAAAGGATGGCTTTCTCGCGGACTTGCTATTGGTCGATGGCGACCCGCTGGCCAACATCGGAATACTGCAGGACCAGAATCGTTTGCTGGCGGTGATGAAGGACGGCGTGTTCTACAAGGAACCGGAAATCCGTTCAGTGCGCAGCCGTTACGGCCTGACGGCGGCCTGAAGGAAATCAAACAGATGACTACCCAATTTGTCGATCGCATCGCTGTCGAAATCGACGGTGAAGGTGATGCCGTGTTGATGATTCACGGACTAGGCGGCACATCCAACACGTGGGCGCCGCTGATGTCGGCGTTCGCGCGTCACCGCACCGTTCGCTTCGACCTGCCTGGCTCCGGACGTTCACACAAGGTCGAGGGCGAGCTTTCGATCGCGCGGCTGGTAGCGGCTTGTGTCCGTGTCCTGACGTCGACGGGCCTCGAGCGTGCGCATGTCGTCGGCCATTCGCTCGGGACTATCGTGGCTGCGCATCTGGCCGCGACCGAACCGAAGATGGTCAAAAGCCTGGCCCTGTTCGGCCCGTTGCTGGCCCCGCCCGACCCGGCACGGGTGAATATCCGCGCCCGTGGCGAGAAGGCGCGCAGTGAAGGCGTAGCCGGGATGCAGGCAATTGCGGACGCGCTGGTGCAAGCCTCATTGTCCGCGGAAACCAAGGCCAGGCGCCACGCCGCCGTCGCTTTCGTGCGCGAGACCCTGATGCGGCAAGACGCGGACGGCTATGCCCGGCTGTGCGATGCGTTGTCGGAAGCACAGCCGGCCGACGCGTCGCGCATTACCTGCCCGACCTTGCTGGTCACGGGGGACGAGGACGTGGTGGCGCCGCCGCAAGCCGTGCGCATGATGGGCGAAAAAATTTCAGGCAGCCGGGTTGAAGTGTTGCGCGGCTGCGGTCATTGGGAACCGCTGGAAAAGCCGGAAGAGTGCATCGAGTTGCTCAAGCAATTTTATGCCCGGCGCATATAGGAAAGAGAGCTGACCATGGCAAACGTACTTTTCACAAACGTGCGCATCATTGACGGCACCGGGGCGGCGCCTTATGCCGGCGAGGTGCTGGTGCAAGGCAACCGGATTACGCGCATCGCAAGGGGCGCGCGCTCGTTGCCATTGTCCGGCATGACCGTGATCGACGGCGCCGGCGCAACCCTGATGCCCGGAATGGTCGAAGCGCATACCCATTTCGGCTGGAACAATTCGGCGACGCTGGACGGGATCCAGATGATGCCCACTGAGGAGCACGTGCTGTGGACTGCCGGTGTCGCGCATACCTATCTCTCCCAGGGCTTCACATCCTGCGTCGGGGCCGCCACACCGAAACCGCGGATCGACGTCGTGATTCGCAATTCCATCAACAGCGGCCTGATTCCCGGCCCGCGCTATCTCGCCGCCAGCCAGGAGATCACTGTCGCGGGCTCGCTGGGCGACGACACGCTGCCGCATTTGCCGTTTCAGGAATTCAGCTTTGGCCGGGTGGTCAGCGGCCCGGAACAGATGCGCGAAGTGGTCCGCATGTTCCTGAAGTATGGCGTGGACAACATCAAGCTCAACCTATCGGGCGATAACTTTGTGCCGGGCGCCGACGCCAAGACCACCTGGATGAGCGACGAGGAAGTCGCGATGGCCGTACGGGAAACCAGCGTGCGCGGCAAGCGGGTCATCGTCCATGCGCGTTCGACCGCATCGGTCAAGCAGGCGCTGCGCCACAACATCAAGCTGATCTATCACGCCAGCTACACCGATGAAGAAGCGCTCGACATGCTGGAAGCAGTCAAGGATAGCGTGTTCGTCGCGCCCGGATTGTCAGTCATCGAGAGACTTTTGTACGCCGGCGACGAGCATGGCATTTCGCACAAAAAGGCCATCGAAATGGGCTACCTGGAGGAAGCTGAAGCCACCGCGAAAAGCCTCAAGGAAATGCACAAGCGCGGCATCCGGGTTCTGCCAGGCGGCGACTATGGCTTCGCCTGGGCGAAGCACGGCGAAAATGCGACCGATTTGCAGTACCTGGTGAAGTACGCCGGCATGACGCCGATGGAAACACTGGTTGCGGCCACCCGCTTCGGCGGCGAAGTGATGATGATGGGCGACGAACTGGGCCTGTTGAAAGAGGGTTATCTCGCCGATTTGCTGCTGGTCGATGGTGATCCGCTCGCCGATCTGTCGATCCTGGTCGACAAGCGCAACCTGCTGGCCATCATGAAGGACGGCGAGTTTTTCAAGCAGCCCGAGGTGAGGGCGGCCGCACCAGGCCGCTGGTCGCTGTCGGCCGCATGACGGACCAAGTGACGGACCAATAAAGGAATCGACAATTGCCAAAGTTCTGGAAGTGGTTCTGGATTATTTTGATCGGCCTGCCCCTGGCGGTGTTTGCCATCTGGGCAATCGACAGCAACGCCAAACTGTTTTTCCTGACGCTGCTGAATGGATTGACGCTGGCATCGCTGTACTTCCTGGTGGCGAGCGGCTTCACGCTGGTATTCGGTCTGATGCGCAACGTCAATCTTGCGCATGGCTCGCTGTACCTGCTCGGCGCCTATACCGGCTTCGTGGTTGGCGACGCGACCGGGTCATGGCTGCTTGCGGTGGCCGCCGGTTTCGCCGGTTCCGCCTTGCTCGGCCTGTTCCTTCAGGTCGCGGTATTCCGCTTCATGCAGGGCCAGGACCTGCGTCAGACCATGGTCACCATCGGCATTTCCATCGTCCTTGCCGACATCATGTTATGGATCTGGGGCGGCGAAATTTACCAGTTCGATCCGCCAGCCTGGATGATCGGGTCGACCAAGCTGTGGGTAGTGCAGACGTTCTCCACCTACCGCCTCTTGCTGCTGCTGGCATCAATCGTGATCGGCATCGGCCTGTGGCTATTCCTCAACCGGACGCGCGTCGGCATGCTGATCCGGGCCGGCGTGGATGATCGCGCAATGCTTTCCGCAGCCGGCGTCAATGTGCAACTGGTGTTTGCCATCACCTTTGCGGTCGGCGCCGGATTGGCCGGATTCGCAGGCGTAGTCGGCGGCACCGCGCTCTCGATCGCGCCGGGCGAGGACACGCGCTACCTGCTGGCCTCGCTGGTGGTCGTGATCGTGGGCGGCATGGGCAGCGTCACCGGTGCGGCGATCGGCGCACTGCTGATCGGCGTGGCCGAGCAATACGGACTCGCTTATGCGCCGACTTACGGTGTGGTGTTCACCTTCGTGATCATGGCGTTTGTGCTGGCATTCAGGCCGCAAGGCATTTTGGGAAAGAGGGCGTAACATCGATGAGCGCAGCACAATGGCGTAAGGCAATGAATAGTGCCGCAGGCAGCCAGACGGTCCTGCCAGCCGCCGAAAGCGGCAACGCAAGTCAACCCCGGAAGGTGCAGTTTGCCGGAACATCCACCAACGACGCTAAGGCGCAGACCTGGTCTGCGCTGTCGGCAATCCAGCCGCGGCACTGGCTGACGCTGGCGTTGCTGTTGCTCTTTCCGTTCGTCGCGACGCCGTTTTTCACATTCCAGATCGGCGCGCAGACGCTGGTATTCGGCCTGATCGCGCTGTCGCTGACTTTCCTCGCCGGCTACGGCGGCATGGTCTCGTTATCGCAAATGACGGTGGCTGGCATCGCCGGGTACATGACGGCGATTTTCGGCCTCAGCGGTTCGCCTGAAATCAGCCTGAACTGGCCCTGGTGGCTGACTATTCTCACCGCGCTCACGCTTGCAACGATCGCCGCCGCGCTGATCGGCTGGCTATCGGTACGCACCGAAGGCATCTACACCATCATGATCACGCTGGCGGTCGGTGTCGCCTTTTTCTATTTCGCCCAGCAAAACTATGCTGCCTTCAACGGTTTCCAGGGCTTTCAAAAAGTCATGCCGCCGGCGTTGTTCGGTGTGCAGTGGCGCGACCCCTTGCCATTCTATTTCCTGTCCCTGTTCTGTGCCCTGGCCGGTTATTTTTTCGTCAAATATCTGGTTCGGTCTCCTTTCGGCATTGCGCTTCAGGGAGTGCGCGATAACCCGCGCCGCATGAATGCGCTCGGCTTCAATGTCACGGCGCATCGGATCGCGGCGCACGCGGTCGGCGGGTTGATCGCCGCGGTCGGCGGTGTGCTGCTGGTCTGGTACAACGGCCTGATCACGCCGGGCACGGTGAACTCCACGTCGATGATCAACATCCTGATCATTGCTGTCGTCGGCGGCATGCGCCGTCCGATCGGCGCATTCATCGGCGCATTGATTTTCGTGCTGCTGCAAAACTTCGCGGTCGATCTGTTTAGCCGTGAGCGATTCAATTTGGTGATCGGCGGCGTGTTTTTGCTGATCGTTCTGTTTTCGCCCGACGGCGTTCTCGGATTCTGGGAAAAAATGAAAGCCCGGATGGCGGGGCGCCGGACCGGCAGCGGCATGCGTTAGCAAGGCAGGGGACGTTACAGCGTTCGTAAGTGTGTTGAACAACGGCATCGCATCCACAGTTTGTGGGCGGCCGACAAAATCAAAGGAGACGGAGATGAGACAGAACAAGGCAGGGTTCGTGCGCACCACAATCGGTGTCGCGGTAATGATGGCTTTTGCCGCGGGGGCGCAGGCCCAGGAAGTGATCAAGATCGGTGTTCTGGCAACGCTGGAAGGCCCGTTTGCGGCCGGTGGGGCTGATGGGATGCGCGGCGCCGAGATCGCCCTCAAAGAGCGCAATGGCATGGTGGCCGGGAAGAAAATCGAATTCATCAAGGCCTCGTCCGACGCCAAGCCCGATGTCGCGGTGAACGCCACCCGCAAGCTGGTGGAACAGGACAAGGTACAGATTATGATCGGCCCGCTATCCGGCAGCGAGGGCATTGCGGTCAAGGATTACTCGAAAACACAACCGGGCGTGACCTTCATCAACGGTTCGTCCGGCGCGCAGGGCGCGACGCTGGTGAACCCGTCGCCGAACTTCTTCCGATTTAATTCGGACGGCGCGCAATGGATGGTGGGGCTCGGCGAATACGCTTTGGCCAAGGGCTACAAGCGGATGGCATTGGTATCCGAAGACTATTCCTTCCCATATTCCCAGGTGCAGGGTTTCATGGCCGGCTACTGCAAGGGCGGCGGAAAGATGGTCGAGAAGATCTGGGTCCCGCTTGGCAACAAGGATTACTCATCGGCCATTGCCAAGCTCCCGGCCAACATCGACGCAGTGCTGGTGGTGCTGGGTGGTTCGGATGCGGTCAACTTCCTATCGCAATATGAGCAGTCCGGTGGCACCAAGCCGATGGTCGGCGGATCGATCACGGTAGACCAGTCGGTGCTCAATTTCAAGGGCAAACGCCGCGATTCGATCATCGGCACCATCGCCGCCGGTCCGTTCTCGGACGAGCATGATAGCCCCGGATGGAAAAAATTCGTTGCCGATTACCGGGCCAATTACAAGGATGCCTTCCCGAGCCCGGGACTGTTCGCCTACATGTACTACATCAACACCAAGGCCGCGCTCGACGCGCTCGACGCGGTGAAGGGCGACCTGTCGGGCGGCCAGGCCAAGTACCGTGAGGCATTGACCAAGCTGGTGTTGAAGACCCCGACCGGCGACGTGACGCTGGATGAAAACCGCCAGGCGATCGGACCGACCTTCATCACCGAAGTGGCGAAGAAGAAAGACGGCACTTTCTACAACAAGGTCGTGAAGGTCGTGCCGAAAGTCGACCAGCGCTTGAACCTGTCGAAGGCTGATTTCGATGCGATGGGAATCGGCACGCGCGAAAAGCCGGCTTGCCCGTAACTCTCTGTTGTTGAAAATGGGGCGGCCGCAGGCGCAGTGCAAGGCGGTGCGGCTGTCCCGCAGCATGCTTTTTGAACAGGTATCCTGAATCATGGCTTCAATTGAACCACTGGCTGCACGTCATTCGTCGACGAACTCCACGATCGCAACCGGTGACGCGCTGGTGCTGCAAGGCGTCACACGCGCGTTCGGCGCGTTGAAGGCAATCGACGATGTGACTTTTTCCGTGCCGGTCGGCGAACGGCGGGCGGTGCTGGGCGCCAACGGCGCCGGCAAGACCACGCTGTTCAACGCAATCACCGGCGATTTTCCACCGACTGCGGGATGCATCAAGTTCTTCGGCGAAGACATAACGCACATGCCGCCTTACGAAAGAATACGCCGCGGGCTGCGGCGCACTTACCAGTCGTCGCTGCTGTTTCGCGACCTGTCGGTGCGGGACAACCTGTTCCTCGCGGTGCAAGGCGTATCGCGCGGCCGCTTCAGCTTCCGCCGGCCGAGCAGGGGCGCGCCGGAGACGGCGGCTGTGCGCGAACTTTTGCAGCATGTGCGGCTCGATCCGGTCGCCGATGATCCAGTTGCCGTGCTGTCGCATGGCCAGCAGCGCCAGCTCGAAGTCGGCATGGCACTGGCCGGCGCGCCGCGGCTTATCCTGTTCGATGAGCCGGCTGCGGGACTATCGCCGGCGGAGCGGCGCGAACTGGTGACGATCCTGAGCGGCTTGCCGCGTCATATCGGCTTCGTGCTGATCGAGCATGACCTCGATATCGCATTGCGCGTCGTCGATCGCGTGACGATCATGAATAACGGACGGCTGCTGAAGCACGGCACGCCGCATGAAATCGAAAACGACGCCGAAGTGCAGGCGATTTACATGGGACGCAAAAACCATGGCCACTAACTTCGTCCAGGGAAAAGGCCACGGGCCCATCCTCGAGATCAAGGATCTTGACATCTATTACGGCAAGGCGCATGCGCTGCAGGGCGTCTCGCTCTCGCTCGGGAAAGGCGTGCTGGGAGTGGTCGGCAAGAACGGCATGGGCAAGACATCGCTGTGCAACGCGATTACCGGGTTGGTGCCCGCAAAGGGCAGCATCAAGCTGGCCGGCGAGGAAATTCTCGGCCTGTCGCCGCATCGGATCACGGCCAAGGGAATCGGTTACGTGCCGCAAGGGCGGCGCATGTGGCCGTCGCTGACGGTCGACGAGCATTTGCGGCTCGCATCGCGCACGGCCGGCAAGGGCGACTGGACGGTCGAGCGGGTTTACCGGTTGTTCCCGCGGCTGGCCGAACGCAAGAACAATGGCGGTTCACAACTGTCCGGCGGTGAACAGCAAATGGTGGCGATCGGCCGCGCGCTGCTCTTCAATCCTCGCCTGCTGGTGATGGATGAACCGACCGAAGGCTTGGCGCCGGTGATTGTCGACCTGGTGGTCGACACGCTGAAATCGCTGGCGCACCAGGAGGGAATCGCAATCCTGCTGATCGAGCAGAACCTCGGCGTGGCGATCGACGTGGCCGACACCGTCGCGGTAATGGTTAACGGCCGCATTGCGCGCACGCTTGCGGCCGCCGAGCTTGCCGCTGACCACGATTTGCAGCAATTGCTCCTGGGAGTGAAGCAATCCGGGGGACAGGACGAGGAACCAGCGGCGGCGCCCGTGCCTGAGGACGACGTCCTGGCGAGCCGTATCTTCACGGTCCAGCGCGCCGGCGACATCGAAATGCCGGGGGCTCCGAGCACCGCCGGGAGCGAAACCGATCGAACCATGCGCAAATTCAATCGCTGGAGCCAGGGCTCGCCATCAGCCAGCGTCACTGATGTGACGCTGCGGCGGGAAGCGGCTGGCGCCAGCCTGTCACCTGCACCGGTACCGGCACCGCCGGCCGGAGCGGATAACGCGAAAGTTTTCGAATTCAGCGTGGCGCATTCGGCGATGCGCGCCGCCTACATCGCCGGCACCTTCGATACCAAGGCGCGCGAGCTGTTTTACCTGCGCACCTGCATCGAGCGGCTCGGGCTGCGCGCGATCACCGTCGACCTCTCCACGTCCGGCAAGCCTTCCCCGGCCAACATCCATCCTCGTGAAGTGGCGCGCCATCATCCGCAGGGCGAGCGCGCCGTGTTCACCGGCGACCGCGGCTCGTCCGTGACTGCGATGGCGGAAGCATTCGAGAATTTCATCGCCACGCGGCGCGATCTCGGCGGACTGATCTCCGCCGGCGGCTCGGGCGGCACGGCGATGGCCACGCGCGCAATGCGGCGCTTGCCGATCGGCGTGCCGAAAGTGATGGTGTCGACGGTCGCTTCCGGCGACGTCAAGCCCTACGTCGGACCTGCCGACATCTGCATGATGTATTCAGTCACCGACGTATCGGGTCTCAACCGGATCAGCGAGAGGGTGCTTGCCAACGCGGCACATGCGCTGTCCGGCATGCTGGCCTATGCGCGCGAGGCCAGCGCCGACGTCAAGCCTGCTCTGGGGCTCACCATGTTCGGACTCACCACGCCATGCGTGCAAGCCGTCAGCAAGGCGCTGGAACAGGAGTATGACTGCCTGGTGTTCCATGCGACCGGCACCGGCGGCATGTCGCTGGAAAAGCTGGCGGAAAGCGGCTTGCTGGCCGGCGTGATCGACGTGTCCACCACCGAGATCGCCGATGAGCTGGTGGGCGGCGTGATGAGCGCCGGCCCGCAGCGAATGGATGCAATCATTCACGCCAGGCTGCCCTATGTCGGTTCCTGCGGCGCGCTCGACATGGTGAATTTCTGGGCCCGGGACACCGTGCCGTCCAAGTTTAAGGCCCGCAATCTTTACCAGCACAACGACAATGTCACCCTGATGCGCACCAACCCGGAAGAGAATCGCGCGATCGGCGAATTCATTGCTGCCAAGCTGAACCGGATGGATGGACCGGTGCGCTTTCTGATACCGGAAGGCGGACTGTCGATGCTGGATATGCCGGGCAAGCCTTTTTGGGATCCGGTGGCGGACAAGGCCTTGTTCCAGGCGATTGAAAGCAATTTCCGTCAGGGCGGCAACCGCAAGCTGATCAGGCTGCCTTACAACATTAATGATCCGCTATTCGCCGCAGCCCTGGTCGCCAGTTTCAACGAGATCGGCGCATCCACGCGGCAAGCGCGACTCGCCGGGAGGTAAGACATACCATGCCACGTATCGCAAGAAAAGACATTCTCGAAAAATTCCGCGCCATGATGGCAAGGAGGGAGCCGATCATCGGCGGCGGCGCTGGAACCGGCTTGTCCGCCAAATGCGAAGAAGCCGGCGGCATTGACCTGATCGTCATTTACAACTCGGGCCGCTATCGGATGGCGGGCCGCGGCTCGCTCGCCGGATTGCTCGCCTACGGCAATGCCAACGAGATCGTGGTCGAGATGGCCAGCGAGGTGCTGCCGGTGGTCAAGCACACGCCGGTGCTGGCCGGCGTCAATGGCACCGATCCATTCATGCTGACCGGGCCGTTTTTACAGCGCCTGATCGACCTCGGGTTTTCCGGCGTGCAGAACTTTCCGACTGTCGGCTTGATCGACGGCACCTTCCGCGCCAACCTGGAAGAGACGGGAATGGGCTACGGCCTGGAAGTGGAAATGATCAGGCAGGCCCGCCAACTCGATCTGCTGACCACGCCCTATGTTTTTTGCGAGGCAGATGCGGCCGCGATGGCAGACGCCGGAGCCGACATCATCGTCTGTCACCTCGGACTGACGACGGGCGGCGCGATCGGCGCTGAAACGACTTTACAACTGGCTGACTGCGTGCCGCGCATCAGTGCCTGGGCAGCCGCCGCACGCGCCGTCAATCCGGGCGTGATCGTGCTATGTCACGGCGGACCGATCGCCACGCCCGAGGATGCCGCTTTCATCCTCGGACAATGTCCCGATTGCCATGGCTTTTACGGCGCGTCGAGCATGGAACGCCTGCCGACTGAAATCGCCCTGACCGAACAAACCCGAAAATTCAAACAAATTACGCACTAGGAGAAGAACATCATGAATGGCTCGCAATTCGGCAGTTTCCTACTTGGCTTGATCGTCGTTGTCATTGTTGTTGCGATCATAGTGTGGCTATTGCACTGGCTGTATTTACGCTCGTCGAAGGAGCGGGCGTTCGTGCGCACCGGCCTCGGCGGCCAGAAGGTGGTGGTCAACGGCGGCGCTTTCGTGCTGCCCATCGTGCATGATGTAATCCCCGTCAACATGAATACCCTGAGGCTGGAAGTCTCGCGCGGCAGGGACAAGGCGCTGATCACACGCGACCGCATGCGGGTCGATGTGACGGCCGAGTTTTACGTGCGGGTGCAAGCCGACGTCGACGCGATCGCGAATGCCGCGCAAACCCTCGGCTTGCGGACCATGCAGCCGGAACTGCTGAAGGAACTGCTGGAAGGTAAGTTCGTCGATGCGTTGCGCACCGTCGCTGCGGAAAAAACGATGGAAGAAATGCATGAGAAGCGCGGCGAGTACGTGAAGCGCGTGCGGGCGGTGGTCGCCGAGGATTTGCTGAAGAACGGCCTCGAGCTGGAATCGGCGTCGCTGACCCAGCTCGACCAGACCGCGATGGAGTATTTCAATCCTTCGAATGCCTTCGATGCCGAAGGTCTGACGCGCCTGACCGAGACCATCGAGCAGCGCAAGAAGCTGCGCAACGATATCGAGCAGGATACGATGATCCAGATCCGCAACAAAAATCTGGAAGCGGAAAAGCTGTCGCTCGACATCGATCGCGAGAGCGAGCAGGCCCGGCTGGCGCAGGAGCGCACGCTCGAGATCGCGCGTGCCGACCAGCGCACTACGCTTGCGCGCGAACGTTCGGAAAAGCAGCAGCAAGCCGAGCGCGCCGAGATTTCGGCGCGCGAAAGCGTCGAGCGCGCAAAAATTGCGTCCGAGCGTATTGTTGAAGAAGAACGCATCAGCAAGGAACAGAATATCCAGACCGCTGAAATTGGGCGCCGTAAAATGATTGAGCTTGCGGAGCAGCAGCGTTCGATCGAAATCGCTGAGCAATCAAGGGCGGAATTCGAGGCGCGCGCCGAATCCGATCTTGCACGCGCATTGGCGGTGACCGCCGAAGAAAAAGTATTTACCGCGCGGGAAACCGAGATGGCGGAACGTAAAAAGCAGATCGACCTGATCGGCGCGGCGCAGGTCGCCGAGCGCGAAGCGTTGCGCGTGACAGTCGCGGCCACGGCGGAAAAGAATGCCGCGGCGGATCGCGGCGCCGCGATCCGTGCTGAAGCTGAAGCACGCGCCGACGCCGAGCGCATCGAGGTGTCCACGTCCAAGCTGAGGTATGCGGTCGAGGCCGAAGGAATGCGCTTGCTTAACGAGTCGCATAACATGCTCACTCCGGAGGCGCGTGTCTCGGCATTGCGCATGAAACTGGCCGACAACCTCGAAGCGATCGTGCGCGAAAGCGTCAAGCCGATGGAACGCATCGAGAGTATCAAGATACTGCATGTCGACGGGCTCGGTGGTTCGGGCGGCAACGGCAACGGCGGCGGCGACGCGGGCGGGGGCGGCTTCTCCGACAGCGTGGTCAATTCCGCACTGCGCTATCGTGCCCAGGCGCCGTTGATCGACCAGATGCTGAAGGAAATCGGCGTCAATACCGGCGATCTCGGCAAACTGGCCGGCTCAATGGCGGAGGCCCCGGTCAGCCTGCCCAACAAGGAGTAAGCGGGCGTGATCAAAGTCTATACTTCCAGCGTGATCGACGGTTCGGCCGATGCCGTGTGGGCGCAAGTGCGCGATTTCAACGGCATGCCGCAGTGGCATCCGCTGATTGCCGATTCGCGTATCGAAAATAACCTGCCCTCGGACAAGCTCGGTTGCGTGCGGAATTTTCACGCCAGGGACGGCGGCCAGTTCCGCGAGCAATTGCTCGGGTTGTCGGATTACGATTATCAATGCACTTACTCGATACTCGAGTCGCCGATGGGCGTCGAAAACTATATCGCAACCTTGAAGCTGACGCCGGTCAGCGATGGCAACCGCACCTTCGCCGAATGGAGCGCGGAATTCGACTGCGCCCCTGCGCGCGAGCGCGAATTGGCGGATCGGATCGGGCAGGGCGTGTTCCAGGCCGGCTTTGACGCGCTCAAGCGCCAGTTCGGCGGCCGTCGCTGATGATACGGGTCAGCCGTTCCAGCATCATCGACGCGCCGATCGATCGCGTGTGGGAAGTGCTGCGCGATTTCAATAGCCATATTGACTGGCATCCGGCCATCGCCGAATCGGAAATTGAAAATGGCGAGCCATCCGATCAGGTCGGCTGCGTGCGCGCCTTCAGGCTCAAGGATGGCAATGTGCTGCGCGAGCAATTGATCGCGCTATCCGACGAGGAATGCATCTCGACCTATTGCATACTCGATTCGACCATCCCACTAAAACGCTACGTCGCGAGCATACGGCTGAAGCCTGTCACCGATGGCGCGCGCACCTACTGGCACTGGGAGTCGACCTTTGATGCGCCGCCTGGACGCGAGCGCGAACTGGCGGAGCAGGTGGGCAGTGGCGTTTATGAAGCCGGCTTCAAGGCAATGGCAAGCTACCTGGGCGGCAAGGGTAGAACGTCGCGTGTAGGGAAAAACGGGTCAGCCGGGACCGAGCAGCGCGAGTCATGGTCGGTCGTGCTGGACCGCCATGGCGGTCCGGACGTGCTGCGCCTGGTGAAGACACAGGCGCCGCCGCCCGCGGCCGGACAAGTGCGGCTGCGCCAGTCCGCAATCGGCGTCAATTACATCGACGTCTACATCCGTTCCGGACAATACGCGCAACTGATCGAGCTACCCGGGGCGCCCGGCATGGAAGCGGTCGGCGTGATCACTGATGTCGGGGCCGGCGTTACCGACCTCGTAGTCGGCGACCGGGTTGCTTATGCCTGCGTGCCGACGGGCGCTTATACCAGCGTCCGGACCATGGACTCCGCGCAATTGATTCGCCTGCCTGACGATATCGCCGACGAAGATGCGGCAGCGATCATGTTCAAAGGAATGACGGCCGAATATCTCCTGCACCGCACGCACCAGGTTAAAGCGGGAGAAACGGTGCTGGTGCACGCGGCAGCCGGCGGCGTCGGACTGCTGCTATGCCAGTGGGCGAGCAAGCTCGGCGCAACGGTGATCGGCACCGTGTCGAATGAAAACAAGGCGCGGCTGGCGCGCGATCACGGTTGCGCGCATGTGATTGTGACCGGCGACTACCGTTTCGCGGACGACGTGATGCGCATCACGCGCGGACAAGGAGCGAATGTGATTTACGATGGTCTCGGGCGCGCCGCGTTCGACCAGAACTTCACTGCACTCGCATTGTGCGGCCACTGGATCAGCTACGGCGAGGCGAGCGGCGCCCACGATCCGGTTGCGTTGGCGAAGCTGAGCGAAAAATCCGTCACCTTGTCGCGGCCGGTGCTGTTTCATTACACTGCCGACCCGCAGAACCTGCGCAGCATGGCGGCGCACGTTTTCGATGCGCTCCGCAAAGGCGTAATCCGTCCCCTGGTCGGCGCGCGTTATCCCCTCGGCAGCGCAGCGGAAGCGCATCGCGCGCTCGAATCCAGGGCCACTACCGGATCACTGATTTTAATTCCCTGAAGTTAAACCCATAACAAGTATTCGGAGGCAGCATGCTCATCACCGGACTTTTCCATCTCGCGATCCGCACCGCGGATCTTGAGACGACAATTGCTTTCTACACCCGTGTGCTCGGCCTGAAGGAAGTGCCGCGTCCGACCGCCATCAAGTTCCCCGGCGCATGGCTTGCAGTGCCGACGCCGGGCGGGCAGGCGGTGATCCATGTCTATGCCGGCAGCGCCGCCACTGATCCGGATGGCGCGATACCAATCGACAATGAATCCGGGGTGGCCGACCACTTGTCGTTAAGTGCGCATGGCTTTCTGGAGTTCCGGGAAAAATTCAAGTCCCTCGGGATTACCTGGCGCGAACAGAACAACGGCGGATCGAACTGGCAAATGTTCGTGCATGACCCCAACGGACTGAAAGTGGAACTGACATTCGAGCAGTCGGCGGAGCCAGGCTTGCCGGCGCCGATTCCGGATGTGAACCGCTATAAGGCGGCTGAACGGTTCTTTTCGCGCGACGAATACGCCCGCGCCGTTGAATAGTCATCCCTGGAATTCCTGTTTTCGATATTGATAGCTGCCCTAACGACCCGTATAGGGTTGGTGGGCCGCCGTCAGCTTGTTAATAAGCATGCGAATATAGTGCCCATCCCCGCATAGCACTGCATACATACCATCACTCTGCGCATGCTTCAACCAGCTACGCGCCAGTTTGCCATCGGTCCTTGATATCACCTGCAAGCAGTCACGCTCCGGTTTGCAGCGACAATCTGCAGCGAAGATCAATAAATCTGATTACCCAGATCATTAAAAATTATTATCAATGATGACCTGCGCTTCTTATACTTGCTCGTACGGTAAAAAAATAACACCTTCCGCAACGCACTAAACATGCTGACGCGGAGGAAGCCTGAAGCAGGCAAGACCTTCAAAAAAATGACGATTTGACGCAGTCATTCACAAGCAGGAGACACATTATGTTGGTCAGACCTATTGCCTGGCTCATCCTGGCCATCGCAAGTGCGCTTCAATCTCCGGCCGCGTTGGCCGATACATACCCTGCAAAGCCTATCCGTATGGTTGTGCCCTGGACCCCTGGTTCGGGGGCCGACATTGTCGGACGCCAAATCGCCCAGAAATTGTCGGAAATATTGAATCAGACCGTTTTTGTTGAAAATCGGGGTGGAGCGAGCGGCACGATCGGATCAGCGATTGCGGCCAGGGACGCGCCGGACGGATATACGCTAATTCTCGGAAATTCCGCCAGTCATGGGTCGGCAAAGG
>JAQGMO010000243.1 GCA_028292315.1 Herminiimonas sp.
CAGTCAGTGTGTTGGCGCCCATCAGATCAGGACCAGGACCTTTATGGCCGTTGTCTTTGTAGATGCCGTAGGTATCGCGTTCTTCGTATGTCATGTGAGTTTCATTCGTGGTGGTATGAGCAGCCAGAATGAGCCGATTTATACCTAGGGTCAGTACGGTAACGCACATTCGGCCATGCAAGATTTGATACGGCGGGACGGCGCAGCACGCTCAAACGCCAGATCCGTAATGGCTTGGCGAGGAGTGCGATATGGCACTGTGATTTGGCGCATTTGTCGATATTTCAGGCGTAAAAAAAGCAGGCGAACCTGCTTTTTTCGGAACCACGACGACAATTACTTGGTGGTAGCGGCCTTGACGTCTGCCTTGCCATCAGCTTTGACAGCTGCGGTGTTGACTGCTGCAGCCGACTTGTCGGCGCTTGCATCAGCTTTGGTTGCAGCGACTTTAGCGTCGGCGTTGGATTTTGCTTTCTTGGCCTTGGCGTGTGCTTTTGCTTTGGTTTTGGTTGCTTTGGCCTGGGCCTTTTCAACTTTGACGTCAGCTTTGACATCGGCTTTGGCTTCGCTTTTCTCTGCCTTGACATCCGCTTTAGCAGCTTTGGCTTCTGCTTTCACGACAGCCGGAGCTGGTGCAGCAGCTTGCGCGAATACGGTGGAAGAAAACAAGCCGGCGATCAAAACAGCGATTAATTTGTTCATGGAGTCCTTTAAATTCAGTATGACAGTAAAAGCGGTCGCTTTTCATTCTTGTCATGCCTTTAACGTCCGTCGCCCCGAATCGGTTGACGCAGCGCGCGATATGGAGCCCAAATTACTGATTCGGCTCCCGGCCGGTAAAATCAAGCCGCCAGTCCGTTCTAGAAGGTTGGCGGAGATTCGAAATAGTTGACACCTTATCTTACGTCCGCTTTAGGTCTATTGTGTTGAAAAAGTCAGAAAGCAACATTGAGTCGCTGGGATCAAAGCCCTAACAACAGCTCGGGGGAGGAAATTCAGTGGGCGAAGTGCTGCACTAATATGTTTATCGAATCAGTTCACCGACTTATCGGCCGATCAATTCGAATTCGATATTGCGATGAAAAAAGCTAGCTACTCAAAATCTTTCCTACCGACTTTTTCAACACAATCGGTCGATACCGGCCGGTCAGGTGACAGGCTGCATTCGTAAGTGGCCAGGTTGTCTGGACAACGCATTAAGATGGCACGCATGTCCTCAGCCGGAACTGATGCCATGGCCCAAACACTCCTTCCTGACGAACTCTGGCCCCTTATAGCGTGGGTTGCCATTGGTAGCTCGGCTCTCTGGCGCCCACGTGCACGATTCAAAGCTGCTCATACCACTCTCTGTTCATTTGGAATCGCCTATTTGTGCGCTTGCCGCGTATCAGCGCAATACAAGGCGCAACAGCATGCTTCCATCCTCGGGACGCACTTCAAACCCGAACTGTTTTGCCAGTTCAAGCAACCCGCGGTTATGCGGCAGCGCTTCGCCGACGATTTCCCTGAGGCCGCGCCGCCGGCAATAGTCGATCAATTTGCGCATTAATATCCGGCCCAGGCCGCGCCCTTTCAAATCCGAGCGCACGATGATGGCGAACTCCGCGACCTGGTTATCCGGATCGGCGATCGCGCGCGCCACGCCCAGGGTCTCACAGCCGCCGTCCGGCCGCGTTCCGACAGCGATGAACGCCATTTCGCGGTCGTAATCGATCTGCGTCAGGCGCGCCAGCTGGGAGGGACTCAACTCATTTATCCGGATAAACGCGCGCAGGCGCACATCGGCCGGATTCAGGGTCCTGAAAAATTCCAGGTGGGCCTCGCCATCTTCCGGCCGGATCGGCCGCACCACTACCTGCTCTCCCTGCCAATCGACGGTTTCCTCCAGCTCTTTCGGATAGGGGCGGATCGCCAGGCGTTCAATCCCGGCGCCGTCGTCGGCCGGCGCCACGCATACCTGCGCATCGAGCGCGATCACACCGCGCGCATCGACCAGCAGAGGATTGATATCGAGTTCAACGATTTCTCCGATATCGGTGACCAGGTGCGATAACTGCACCAGCACCCGGCACACCGCTTCACTATCGGCCGCCGCCCGGCTGCCGCGCGCCTCAAGCAGTGTCGCCAGCCGGGTACGTGAAATCAGATCGCGTGCCAGCACCATATTGAGCGGCGGCAGCGCGACCGCATGATCGTCCACTGCGTCGATCGCTATACCGCCCTGCCCGAACAGGATGACCGGCCCGAATACAGGATCGGTAGTGACGCCGGCCAGCAGTTCCTGCGCCCCGGGACGCCGCACCATCGGCTGGATGATGAAGCCCGACAGCCGGATATCGGCCCGCAATTCCTGCAGCCGTTTGAGCATCGCTTGCGCGGCGGCGCGCGCCGTTTCGTCGGAATCGAGGTCCAGCACCACGCCGCCGATATCCGACTTGTTTCGGATGTCCGGCGACAGAATCTTGATCGCAACCGGATAGCCGATCCGGCGCGCAGTCTCCACCGCCTCGTCGACCGTCATGGCAATCCGGGTTTCCGCGACCGGAATCCGGTACGCCGCCAGCAGTGCCCTGGCTTCCGGCACCGACAGCCTATGCCTGCCGCTTGCCAGCACATCGCGCACGATGGCGCGGGCGGCGCCGCGATCAGGCTTGAAATCGTCGGGCAGCGAAGCCGGCACCTGCATCAGCAGGGACTGGTTGCGCCGGTACTGCACCATCTGCATGAAAGCGCGCACCGCGTTTTCCGGCGTATCGTAGGTAGGGATGCCGGCATTGGAAGAAATCCGCCCGGCCGCGGCCACCGCTTCGCCGCCGAGCCAGCATGCGATGATGTTGCGCGAAACGTTTTTGGCCAGCGGCACGATTGCATTGGCGATATCCGTGCTGGACACGATTGCGGTTGGCGCATGGATGAACAGGATCGCATCCGATTGCGGGTCCTTCAGCAGCACTTCCATGGTCCGCAGGTAACGTTCGGCCGAGGCATCGCCCAGGATATCGATCGGGTTTGCGCGCGACCAGGCGGGCGGTAGTATCGAATCGAGCTTTTGCACGGTTTCGGGCGCCAGCGGCGCGAGGTGTCCGGCGCTGGCGGACAATGCATCGGCCGCCATCACGCCGGGTCCGCCGCCATTGGTCACGATCGTCAGCCGCTCCCCCACCTGCGACCTGGCCCGCCCCAGCGTTTCCACCGCGCCGAACAGTTCTTCCGTGGTGGCGACGCGCAGCATGCCGGCGCGCCGGATCGCCGCATCGTATACCCGGTCCGAGCCGGCCAGCGCCCCGGTATGCAGGGCGGCGGCGCGCGCGCCTTCCGGCGCCCTGCCCGCCTTGATGACCAGCACCGGTTTGCTGCGCGCGGCAGCGCGGGCGGCAGACATGAACTTGCGCGCATGGCGGGTATCTTCCATGAACATCAGGATCGCGCGCGTCGCACCATCAGCGGCGAGGTAATCCAGCATGTCGCCGAAATCGAGGTCGGCGCATTCACCCATTGAAACGAAGCTTGAAAAGCCGATGGCGCGCGATCTGGCCCAATCGAGCACCCCGGTGACCAGCGCGCCCGACTGGGATACGAAAGCCAGCGTGCCTGGCAGCGCGCCGGTATGCGCGAAGCTGGCGTTCAGTCCGATGCGGGGCACCAGCAGTCCGACGCAGTTGGGGCCCAGAATGCGCAGCAGGTAAGGCCGGGCCGCCGCCAGCGTCGCTTGCCGCAGGCTCCTGCCCTGGCCATCCCTGATCCGGTCGAGTCCGGCGGTCAGTATGATCGCGGCCTTGCAGCCGCGTGCGCCGAGCTCGCCCACAATGCCCGGCACCGGGCCGGGCGGCGTGCAGATCACGGCCAGCTGCGGCGTTTCGGGAAGGTCTGCGACGCCGGCATACGTCTTCAGGCCGTCGAGCATCTCGTAGTTCGGATTGACCGGATAGATCGGCCCTTTGAATCCGCCCTCGATAAGATTGCGCAGCACGGTCGCGCCGACGCTGCGCGGCTTGTTCGAGGCGCCGATCACGGCCACCGATGCGGGATTGAAAAGATGCTCGAGATTTCTGATGCTCATGGACAGATCCTCAGTCTGAAGCGGTGGCCGCGCTGGTCCGATTCCAGCGCAATCAGCAATTTTCAGACATAACGGAAAGCAAATTTACCGTGTCAAAAGTCCAGCAGCCGTTCCTGTTGCGCACGAATATAGTCGGCAGGCGTATCGACATCCCATAAAACCGGAAGTTCCTGCCATTCATGGCCGGCGCGCCAGCCGATCTGCCGCAGTCGCGTCCGGGTTTGCGCCATCACGGCAGAAGTGCCCCAGTCGATACGCGTGAACGCCTGGGCAAATGCTGATTCAAGCCCGCCGGCGGCGCCCTGCGCAGCGGCGCCGACCAGCACATAACCACCGTCTTCGGCCGGCGTGAATACCATGCCGGCGCCATGCCGCAGTGCCGTCGCGGCCGCCTGCAAGTCACCAGCCGAGAATACCGGACAATCGGTGCCGATCAATAAAACCGCATCATGACCGGCAAGCAGCGATCGCAGGCAGTGCGCCATCCGGATGCCGAGATCGCCCTCGCCTTGCGGATGGCGGGACAAGCCGAAGCGTGCCGCGCAGTCGGCCAGAAACGGATGATCCGGGTCGCCGGCGGTCCATAACGATACCTGGCCCGGCGCCGCCGAACAGGCGGTTTCCAGCGTACGCAAGGTCATAGCGCGCTGGGCCGCCGCGGCGCCCTCCTGTCCCAGCAGGGGAACCAGCCGGGTCTTGCTGGCGCCGGCGACAGGCGCCCTTGTAAACACGGCGATATGTACGCGCTGATTCATGGACCGGGACGATACCCGTAGTCGATGGCCAGGCGCTGCGGATCGGCGCCGAAAAAATAAGCCAGCCGCAAACGCCACATCAGCAGAACGGTGCGCAGCACGCCGTTTTTTTCCCAGCGGCGGGCCGACGTCGTCACGCGCCGGCGCAAACAGGCAGGCGGTCCGGCGCGCTTCAGCCGCGCGCTGAATTCGATGTCTTCCATCAGCGGAATCGGCGCAAAGCCGCCCAGCTGCCGGAACAGCGCAAGCCGTACGAACAGGGCCTGGTCGCCGGTCGCGATGCCGGTCAGCCGCGAGCGCAGGTTCATCATCGCCGCAATCAGCGGCAACAGCGGGTGGGCGCCGGCCAGCGCGACGTCGAAGCGGCCCCATGCGCGGGTTTCCAGCGCCATGCCGATCAGGCGGTCCGCATCCGGCGGCAATATCGTATCCGCATGCAGGAACAGCAGTGCATCGCCGCGCGCATGGCGCGCGCCGGCGTTCATTTGCCGTGCGCGCCCGCGTTCCGAATGCACTACCAGATCGGCCAGCGGCGCGGCCAGCGCGGCGGTGTCATCGCTGCTGCCGCCATCGACGACGATCAGCTGCGCGCCGCGGCCGCGCAAGCCGGTCAGCTGCGTGAGCAGCGGGACGATGCCGATCGCTTCATCGAGCACGGGAATAATGATGGATAAGCCTGTCATTTTGCGGCGCCGTGGTCAGCCCGGCCGCGCTGCCACGCATGGTAGCGCCTCACCCACTCGAGCAGTTTTACCGGCGCATGCGCGCGCTTCCAGTTGCCCGCGGCATACTTGTTCGCCTCGGCCAGTGTCGGATAGATATGGATAGTGCCGAGGATCTTGTTGAGGCCGAGCCCGTGCTTCATCGCCATCACGTATTCGGCAATCAGGTCGCCGGCATGTTCTCCGGCGATCGTCACGCCGAGTATCCGGTCCTTGCCCGGCACCGTCAGGACTTTTACGAATCCGTGCGCTTCTCCATCGGTGATGGCGCGGTCCAGTTCTTCCAATTCATAGACCGTGACTTCGAAGGGAATATTTTGCGCCTTCGCTTCCTGCTCGTTCAGTCCGACCCGCGCCACTTCCGGATCGGTGAAGGTGGCCCACGGGATGACCGAATAGTCGGCCCTGAATTTCTTGAAGCGGCCGAATAAGCCATTCACCGCCGCAAACCAGGCCTGGTGCGATGCCGTGTGGGTAAACTGGAACGGCCCGGCGACATCGCCGGCGGCCAGGATATTCGGATAAATCGTTTCCAGGTATTCATTGGTTTCAACCGTGCGCGCCTTGCTGATGCCGATGCCGAGCTCTTCCAGTCCGTAGCCCGCGGTGTTGGCGATGCGGCCGACAGCGCACAGCACGAGGTCGAATGCAATCCGCACGTCCTGGCCCTGATGCTCGGCGATCAGCACCTTGTCACCGGCTTCGGCCAGGAACTGCTTCGCCTTGTGGCCGGTAAGCACGGCGATGCCTTCGGTCCGGAAGCGCGCCTCGACCAGCGCCGATACCTCGGGGTCTTCGCGCAGCATGATGCGTTCGGCCATTTCGACCTGGGTCACCTGCGAACCGAGCCGCGCGAACGCCTGCGCCAGTTCGCATCCGATCGGCCCGCCGCCCAGCACCACCAGCCGGCGCGGCAGCTCGCGCAAATCCCACAAGGTATCCGAGGTGAGATAACCGACCTCTTCCAGGCCGGGAATCGGCGGCACGAAGGGCCGCGCGCCGGCCGCGATCACGATATTCCTGGTGGTGAGCGTGCGGGTCGCGCCGTCCGGACCGGTCACCTCGACCGCGAATGGCGAGACGATTTTCGCGTCGCCCGCGATGCACTCGACCCCGAGACTGGCATAGCGCTCGGCGGAATCATGCGGTTCTATGGTCTTCACGATACGCTGCACGCGCTCCATGACGGCGGCGAAATCGACTTTGGCGGTGGCTGCCTGCAGACCGAATTCCCTGGCCCGGCCGATATGCGATACCAGCCTGGCTGTGCGGATCAGGGCTTTCGACGGGACGCAGCCGGTATTGAGGCAATCGCCGCCGAGCTTGTGACGCTCGATCAATGCCACCTTGGCTTTCACGGCGGCGGCGATATAGGAAGTAACCAGCCCGGCCGAGCCGCCGCCGATCACCACCATGTTGTAATCGAAGCGCGGCGGGCGCGGCCACTTTGCGTACACCCTGCGCGCCTGAAAAAGGCCGATCACCTGCTTCGCCAGCAATGGGAAGAGGCCAAGCAAAACAAACGACAGCACCAGCCCGGGCGACAGAATGCCTTTGAGCGAAGCGATCTGCGCCAGTTGCGTCCCGGCGTTGACATACACCAGCGTGCCCGCCAGCATGCCGAGCTGGCTGACCCAATGGAAAGTCCATGCCTTCATCGGGGTCAGTCCCATCAGCAGGTTGATCAGGAAAAACGGAAACAAGGGCACCAGGCGCAGCGTAAACAAATAAAACGCGCCATCCCTTGCGATGCCTTCATTGAAGGCTTTGAGCTTGTCCCCGAAGCGCCGCTGAATCGGGTCGCGCAAGATGAAACGCGCCGCAAGAAAGGCGAGCGTGGCCCCTATGCTCGATGCGAACGACACAATCAGCATGCCCCACCATAGTCCGAAAATTGCTCCTGCGCCCAGGGTCAGAATGGTCGCGCCCGGAAACGACAAGGCAGTGGCCAGCGTATAGATCGCAAAGAACACAGCGGCGCTGTGCAAGGGATAGGCGCGGGCATAAGCCTGCAAGGCATCCTGTCGCGACTTAAGCGCATCCAGGCTCAGGTAATGCCCTAGGTCGAACAGGAAAAACGCGGCGATTGCGGCAGCGATCAGCAACAGCACTACCAGGCGCTTTATCTTCATTATTTTCCAGTAAATGCCGATGCGGGTAAAAATGATTCATCCATACGTCGATCGAAACATACGATTGGCGCCGTGCCTGTCCCGGCTTCTTTGGCGGCGCGCATGCCGGGCCCGCCGCCCGCTTACGCCAGTGCGCCGCCGCAGCTGCTGCCGGCGCCGGCCGTGCAACCCCAGCAGTGGTCGGCCACGACGATCGGGTTGCCTTCGATCTGGTTGTTCAGCAGGTCGGACAGGTGCATGCGATCATGGCCGACGCGCCTGAGCGGCATGCCGAGCATCTGGTTAAAGTCGCAGTCGTACAGGTAACCTTCCCAATCGACCGATATCAGCGAGCGGCACATCACGTTGCCGAGGTTGGCATCCTGATGGGCGGAACGCAGCAATTCCATGTAAGTGTCGAACTGGCCTTTGGATACCAGCGTGCTGCCGAAGCGCTGGATCGGCATATTCGTGATCGTGAACAACTGGTTGAACCGAATGCCGAAATTCTCGCCGAGGAAGTGGTCGTAGTCTTTCTTCAGCCCGACTTGCGATGGCGGCAGCGAGGGCCCTTGCGGGTTGTACACCAGGTGCAATTGCAGACCGGTCACGGGATCGGCATAACCGAGCGCGTTGAGCTGCTGCAGCATGCGTATGCTGGAATCGAATACGCCTTTACCGCGCTGCTTATCGACATTGTCCATCGAGTAACATGGGAGCGATGCGACGATTTGCACCTGGTGATCTGCCAGGAATTCGGCCAGCGTTTCGTAACCGGGCTGTTCCAGGATCGTCAGGTTGCAGCGGTCCATGACCTCCACGCCAAGGGCGCGCGCAGTCTCGACCAGGTAGCGGAAATGCTGATTGATCTCGGGCGCGCCGCCGGTGAGATCGAGCGTTCTGATCTGGCCTGCGCGCAATACGTCGATCACCACGTCGATCGTGGCACGCGACATCTGCTCGGTGCGGTTAGGGCCGGCATTGACGTGACAATGAACGCAGCTTTGATTGCAGGTGTAGCCAAGATTGACTTGCAGGGTATCCGGATTGGCGCGGCGTA
>JAQGMO010000329.1 GCA_028292315.1 Herminiimonas sp.
GTACGAAACGATAAGTCTGGATTTGCGTCAGGCCCAATGCATAGCCCGCATTGCGTTGCCCGCGCGGCAATGACTGGATTCCAGAACGCACCTGCTCGGCGATCCGCGATGAGGTAAAAAACCCGAGGCAAATCACCGCAGTGACAAACTGGTGCTCGGTCGGATCCAGGGTGGTCACCCATACCTTGACGGCCGGGATCAATCCGGGCACCACGAAATACCATACAAAAAACTGGACGATCAGCGGTATATTGCGAAACAGCTCTACATAGGCGTTTCCAAGCCGGACCAGCCAGCGCTTTTCAGTGGTACGCGCCACCCCGACAATCGATCCGAGTGTAAATGCAATAATCCAGGCGAAAAACGCGGTGCCCAGCGTCCATCCAAGGCCGGATAAAAGCACCTCGCCCCAGGTCCCATCGCCGTCCGGCACCTGCTCAAGAAAAATCCCCAAATTCATTCTTACTCTCCCTGGCGCGATCAGACAGCCGACTGTCTTACCGCTGAAGTGGATCGCCGGATCGTTCTCGACGGGTCCGGCGGCCACAAAAAAACCGGAGCGACGTTTCCGCCCTCCGGCTCTTCCATACCAAATGGTGTTTAAACGCCCTTGTCGTTAGGATTCTTGAACGCTTCGCGAATCGGCGGCGTCATCGGGAAGTTCAGGTTGATTCCTTTTGGTGGCACCACACCGGTAAACCACTTGGAATAAATCTTTTCAATCTCACCCGATTTCATGATGCCGCCCACGGTCTTGTCGACCAGCGCCTTGAATTGCGGATCGTCCTTGCGCAACATCATGCTGTACGGCTCCTGGCGCAGCGACTCCGGCAGGATCTTGTAGTCCGCCGGATTTTTCGCGTTGGCGATCTGCCCCGCGAGCAGAATGTCGTCCATGATGAAAGCCGCTGCCCGGTCGTCTGCCATCAGCAAAAACGATTCAGCATGGTCCTTGCCGTAAATTTCCTTGACTTCCGCCCCCTTGGCTTTTTCATAGCTTTTGATCAGTGGGACCGACGTCGTTCCGGACGTGGTCGATACCGTCTTGCCGTTCAGGTCCGCAATCGCGTTGATAGGGGAACCCTTCTTGACCGCCGCGGTGACGTTGATCACGAAGTAGGTCGGGCCGAAAGCTACTTGCTGCTGGCGCGCCGTTGAATTGGTGGTCGAGCCGCATTCCATGTCGATGGTGCCGTTTTGCAGCAGCGGAATCCGGTTGCTGGAGGTCACCGGTTGCAGGTTCACCTTCAGGTTGGGCATTTTCAGTTCGGCTTTTACCGCATCGACGACTTTCATGCACAAATCCATTGCATAGCCGATCGGCTGTTGCTTGTCGTCGAGATAGGAGAAGGGAATGGAAGACTCGCGATGTCCAACCGTGATCGAACCAGTCTCCTTGACTTTTTTCAGCGTGCCTGTCAGCTCCTGGGCTTGCACGCCGCCGGCGCTCCCGGCTGCAAGGATACCGGCACTGGTCAGCATGGTGACTAACTTCGATAGTTTCATAAATTCTCCGATATGTAGGGAAAAAAATTGCGTTCTCAAACTGTTATAACTACTTGATCTAGTGTATCAAAACCAATGGTTTATTGAACGAAATTCGAATTTATTTCTAGAAACTAACATTTGGTTTATGAGCGACGGTTACCGACCGCCCACTGTCTGCTGTTTAACCGGCTATTACGGATACAAACCACGCATTTCCCTCGCCTGCAGCACGCGTGTGCACCCTACAATGAAAGCCGCTGTGCGTAGAGATACTTTTTTCTCTGATGCAAGCTGCCAGACGGCGGTAAATGCTTCGCGCATGATCCTGGTAAGGCGCAGGTTGATTTCATCCTCGGTCCAGAAGAAGCTGGAGAAATCCTGGACCCATTCGAAGTAACTAACGGTTACGCCGCCCGCATTGGCAATCACGTCCGGCACCACCAGCACGCCTTTGTCGTGCAGGATATCGTCGGCGGCCGGCGTGGTCGGACCGTTCGCCCCCTCGAGAATGATCCTGGCGCGAATCTGATGTGCGTTGACTTCGGTAATTTGCTGCTCCAGCGCGGCCGGCACCAGAATGTCGCAGTCAAGTCCCCAGAACTGGCTGCGGTCCTTCAGTTCTTCCGCGTTGCGGAAGCCGGCGACGCTGCCGTGCGCCGCGACATGGGCTTGCAGAGCCGCGATATCGAGCCCGGCTTCGCGCACCACGGTCGCCTGATGATCTTGCACGGCGATGACCTTGGCGCCCGCTTCGGAAAACAGGCGCGCCGCGATTCCGCCGACGTTGCCGAAGCCCTGCACCGCAATGCGGGCATCGCTGATATCCATGCCCAGCCTGGACGCGGCCTCGCAGCCGACGACGAACACGCCGCGGCCGGTTGCTTCATGCCGCCCCAGGCTGCCGCCCAGCGAGATCGGTTTGCCGGTCACGACGCCGGAAGCCGTGCTGCCCTGGTTCATGGAATAGGTGTCCATCATCCATGCCATGATCTGTTCATTGGTGTTGACGTCCGGCGCCGGGATATCCTTGTTCGGACCGATAATGATATTGATCTCGCTGGTGTAGCGGCGCGTCATGCGCTGCAGTTCACCTTGCGACAAGGTCTTGGGATCGACGCGTATTCCGCCTTTGGCGCCGCCGTACGGGACATTTACCGCCGCATTCTTGACCGTCATCCAGGCCGACAGCGCCATCACTTCCGATAGCGTCACATCCTGATGGAAACGCACCCCGCCCTTGCCGGGACCGCGCGACGTGTTGTGCTGCACCCGGTAGCCTTCGAAGTGGGCGATCGCGCCATTGTCGCGTTCGATCGGCACATCCACCACCAGGATGCGCTTGGGTCTTTTGAGCGTCTCGACCCAGCGCGCCAGTGAACCCAGGTGCGGTGTAACCCGATCGATTTGTTCCAGGTAGTCGCCCCAGGGGCCGATTTCATGCGGTGTCAGGTAAGACGGGATTTCATGTTGAATGGACATGCTGTTTGCTCCTCGAAATAGATCGGGACGACATTGGACAACTGATAATTAAATCGTAAGCCATTACGCTACCGCTTTCCAATGCCTTGTGTGCATGCAACTATGCAATATACGCATAGTTGCATGCACACAGCTAACCGTGAACGCCGCAACTGTTCAGTCGGGTTGTTTATCGAGCCTGTTTATCGAGCCTATTTCTTGGCGGGCGTTTGCTGCCGCGTTCGGTCCCGGCCATCGCCGGCCGATTCAGGTAATCCCAGAGCCGTGCCACGAGCGGTTTGCCTGGGCGCTGGGCCGATGGGCGTTCCCGGTAAAGGCGTATTTCCATCTGCACTTCCCAATCGGATCGTCCGCCGTCGGCGCGTGCAAGCTGCTTCTGCTTTACTTCCCGGGTGACCGACGATTCCGGTAAAAAAACGATGCCGTGCCCTTCCAGCGCCATCATTTTCAAGCCTTCGGCCATGTCCGTTTCATAACGTTTTTCGAGATGAAGGCGCCGCCCGGCATCGGCCAGGAGCAGATCGACCATGCGGCCAAGGTAAGCATTGCTGGTATAGGAAAGAAAAGGCAGCGGCGACTGAGCGCTGCCCGGCAGGACGAAGTCGGGCACGCCGTCGCGGCCACAATGCGCATAAGCGCGCAATGCCTCGCGGCCCAGCAGGATCATGTCGTAGCGGCTGGCGTCGAGCTGAACCGGCTGGCGTGGATGGTGGTAGCACAGCAGCAGGTCGCAGCCGCCGTCGACCATGCTCATGACCGCATCGTGTACGTTCAGCGCGATCAGGCGGGTATTGAGACGGCCAAAGCCCGATTCCAGCGCTTTGATCCATTTCGGCATATAGGTCAGCGACAGCGTATGAGGCACGGCGAAGTCGACCGTGGTCTGCGCAGCGGGACGCTTGCCGCGCATCAGTGCCCTGGCACTATTTACCTGGTTTAGCATTTCAAGCGCCTGCTCATAAAATACTTCTCCCGCCGGCGACAGCCGCGTCGGATATGAGGTGCGATCGATCAGGTCGGCGCCTAGCCAGGCCTCAAGCGACTGGATACGCCGTGAAAATGCCGGCTGCGTCACATGCCGCAATTCCGCCGAACGGCTGAAACTGCGGGTTTCGGCCAACGAGATGAAGTCTTCGAGCCATTTGGTTTCCATAGCCTATGGTAGTAGCGTTCGCGGCGGGATGCAAAAAAAACATTGCCGCCGGCGTCCGATAAGCGCTCCCGGCATGCCGCCGGTGAATCTAGGCGACCGCGGTATCGGCTCCAAACTGTCCGGATAAGGGCGACGGGCCGGTTTCGTCCTGCCGCGCCTGTTGACGTTCCCACATCTGCGCGTACGCACCGCCGGTCGCCAGCAACTGCCCATGGGTGCCCCGTTCAATTATCCGGCCGCGATCGAGCACCAGGATCTGTGCCGCGTCGGCGATCGTGGACAAGCGGTGCGCAATGACCAGCGTGGTCCGGTTTTTCGCAATCTGCTTCAGTTGCGCCTGGATCGCCTGCTCGGCCTTGGAATCGAGCGCGGAAGTCGCTTCATCGAAAATCAGAATCGCCGGATTCTTGAGCAAGGCCCTGGCGATGGCGACCCGCTGTTTTTCTCCGCCCGACAATTTCAGGCCTCGCTCGCCGACCGTGGTCGCGTAACCCTCCGGCAGCGATTCAATGAATTCGTGTATCGATGCTGCCTTGGCCGCCTCGATGATTTCTTCCTTCCCCGCGCCCGGTTTGCCGTATGCGATGTTGTATTCGATCGTGTCGTTGAACAGCACTGTATCCTGCGGCACAATGCCGATTGCACTGCGCAGCGATGCCTGGGTGATGTCGCGCACATCCTGTCCATCGATCGTGATGGCCCCGGCATTGACATCATAAAAACGGAACAGCAGGCGCGACAAGGTCGACTTGCCGGAACCGCTATGCCCGACGACGGCCGTGGTTGCCCCGGCCGGGATCGTGAAATCGACATCAAACAGAATTTGCCGGTTTTTTTCATAGCTGAAGTCGACGTGGGAAAAACGGACCGCCGCCCCGCCCGCCCCCAGCGGCCTGGCGTTCGGCCCATCGGCGACTTCGCGATGCTGGTCGAGCAATGCAAACAGGCGCTCCATGTCGGCCAGGCTCTGCTTGATCTCACGGTAAATCACGCCCAGAAAATTCAGGGGGATATACAGCTGGATCATGAAAGCGTTAACCAGCACCAGGTCCCCAAGAGTCATTGTGCCGTCGATCACGCCCTGCGTCGCGCGCCACAGGATCAGCGTTACCGCCGTGGCAATGATCAGCGACTGCCCGGTGTTCAGTATCGATAACGAAGTCTGCGATCTGACCGCCGCGGTTTCATAGCGCTGCAGGCCTTCGTCATAGCGGCGCGCTTCATAATCTTCATTGCCGAAATATTTTACGGTTTCATAATTGAGCAACGAATCGATGGCCTTGGTATTTGCCTTTGAATCGAGGTCGTTCATCGTGCGCCGGAAATGCGTGCGCCACTCGGTTACAACTACGGTGAACGTGATATAAGCAACCAGCGCACCTAGCGTAATCACGGAAAACCAGATGTCGTAATGCAGCACAAGGTAACCAAGCACGAGGGTGATCTCGACCAGGGTCGGCAGGATGCTGAACAGGGTATAGGACACCAGTGACGAAACGGCCCGCGTGCCGCGCTCGATATCGCGCGTCATGCCGCCGGTCTGGCGATTCAGGTGAAACCGCAGCGACAGCGAATGCAAATGGCGGAAGACTTTCAGTGCGATCGTACGCACCGCCCGTTGCGTCACCCTGGCGAAAACAAACTCGCGCAGCTCGGTGAATACGGTTGTGCTCAAGCGCAGCAAACCATAAGCGATCAGGATGCCGATCGGCAGCGCCAGAAGCGCCTGTTGACTGCCGGGGGCGACCGTGAGACTGTCGATCAGCCGCTTTAAAACGATAGGCACGCCGACATTCGCCACTTTTGCGCCGATCAGGAACACCAGCGCCAGCGACACCCGCCACTTGTACGCCCACAAGTAAGGAATCAGTGTCTTAAGCGTAACCCAGTCGTTGCGGGTTCCCTGATTGGCTGGCGGAGCGGGTAATGAACTGGCGGATGAGTGGCGCATTGAGGAAAATTCTATTCGGGATGGTTTATGCTTCAGTCTTACGATTGTAGCGGTTTAAGGAAACTCAAGCGAAAGGGTATAAGTTGACAAATGAAAACCAGACGAAGCTGCCGGACGGCATGCCGCAGTTGCGCGTGGTACCAATGCCGTCCGATGCCAATGTGTATGGCGACGTATTCGGCGGCTGGATCATGTCGCAGGTCGATATTGCCGGCGCCCTGCCGGCCACCCGGCGCGCCAATGGCCGGGTCGCCACTGTCGCGGTAAATTCATTTCTGTTCAAACACCCGGTATTCGTTGGCGACCTGCTGTCTTTTTACGCCAGCGTCGTCAAGGTCGGGGCGACTTCGATTACGGTCAACGTGGAAGTCTACGCTGAACGCAATCGTTTACAGGCCGATATCGTGAAAGTGACCGAAGCGACGCTGACCTATGTTGCAACAGACGACGATCGCAAACCGCGTCCGCTGCCGGCGCTCCTGTTTGAAACCCCGGATAAAACTGCAACCGGCGAGCCGGAATCCTGATGATGCACGCTGACCGACGCGGTTTCCTTGCGCGCTGCGCCCGTGTCGCCGCGCTCTCTTCGGTGGCGGCCGCTTTTCCACACGCCACGCTTGCTTTTCCACGCGCCGCGCATATGCGGCCGTCGTGGTATCCGTTTCGGCTCGGCGTCGCATCCGGCTCGCCGCGGCCGACCAGTGTCGTACTGTGGACGCGCGTCATGTTCGAGGCGCCGGACGCGGCGCCGGCGGTGGGGACGGCGCTGGCGGTGGGGTGGGAAATCGCGGAGGATGAAGGATTCAGACGCATCGCCGCCAAAGGCAAGGCAGCCGCGTTGCCGGAACTGGCGCACAGCGTTCACGTCGACGTGACAGGATTGCGTCCCGATCGCTGGTACTGGTATCGATTCATGCTGGGCGACGCGGTCAGTCCGGTTGCGCGTACGCGCACCGCGCCGGCGCCCGATGCCCTGCCGGCGTCCCTGCGTTTTGCATTTGCCTCTTGCCAGCATTGGGAATTCGGCCACTACGCGGCGCATCGCCATATCGCCGCGGCCGCACCCGACCTGATCGCCTTCCTTGGCGATTACATCTATGAATGGGGTCCCTATCAACTGGAACATCCGCAGGTTGCGCGGCGTTCGGATGAATCAATCACGCTGGGGGATTACCGGTCTCGCTATGCGCAATACAAAAGCGATCCGCATCTGCAGGCAGCGCATCATTCCGCGCCGTGGATCGTAGCCTGGGACGATCATGAAGTCGCCAACGACTATGGGAATGATCGCGACGGACCGCTCGATCCCGGTTTTTCCATGCGCCGGGCCGCCGCCTACCAGGCTTTTTATGAACATATGCCGATCCGTCTACCTTCCCTGCCCGCGGGCGACGGCCGTTTCGCCTGGCTGCGCATGCATGATCGCTATGACTGGGGTCGGCTGGCGCGCTTTCATATCCTCGACGGCCGGCAGTACCGTTCCTATCAGGCATGTCCGAAACGCGGGCGCGGTGGTTCGAACTCGGTAGGCGCCGATTGCGCCGAACGGCTGGCGCGCGAACGCACGCTGCTTGGCGCCGAACAGGAAGCATGGCTTGCAAACGGCTTCGCCACCTCCCCCGCAAAATGGAATATTCTTGCGCAACAGACATTGATGGCGCAGTCGACCCAGAGCCCGATTGTGAAACCGGGTGACGGCCATTTCTGGACCGACGGCTGGGATGGCTATCCAGCCGCGCGGGAACGGCTGTTCGACGATTTGATGAAGTATCGTCCTGCCAATCCAATCGTTATTTCGGGCGATGTCCATTCGTTTTTCGCGGCCGACCTCAAGCGTGATTTCAACCACGCGGCATCCAGCGTCAACCCGGTGATCGCAACCGAATTCTGCGGCACGTCGGTGACATCGAACTCTCGCCCGCAGGCACGCACCGAGCAATACGTCTCGCACAATCCTCACATGCATTATGGCCGCAGCGACCGGCGCGGATTCGTGCTGATGGAGATCACGCCGGTCAAGACTGTGGCAAGTTTCCAGGCATTGGATGACGTCTCGCGGCCCGACTCGGGTTTATCGACGGTGGCAAGTTTCAAGGTAGAGGATGGCCGGCCCGGCGTCGTGCGCATTGCCTGATCGGCGACGCAATCAGCCGACCATCAGCCAATGAAAAACGCCCCGTCCGGCTATGGAGGGGCGCGCATCACACCTGAATGAAAAGCTGGATTTCCGGCGGTGCCTAAGCAGCTTTTTTTTCGTCCCGCAATTCGCGTCGCAGGATCTTGCCGACATTGGTTTTCGGGAGGTCGTTGCGGAATTCAATAAACTTCGGCCGCTTGTAGCCGGTCAGCTCATGCCTGCAATAATCCAGCAGTTGTTCCGCTGTCAGCGATGGGTCCTTGCGCACGACGAACACCTTGACTGCCTCACCGGACTGGCTGTCCGGCACGCCGATACAGGCGCACTCCAGTACCCCCGGATGCGAGGCAACCACGCCTTCCACTTCATTCGGATAGACGTTGAAGCCGGACACCAGGATCATGTCTTTCTTACGGTCGACGATTTTCACATATCCGCGTTCGTCCATGATGCCGATATCGCCCGATTTGAAGAAACCATCAGGCGTCATCACCTTGGCGGTTTCAGCCGGGAGGTTCCAGTAACCGGCCATGACCTGCGGGCCGCGGATTGCTATTTCACCCGGCTCGCCGAGTGGCACCGGCTTGCCGTCATTGTCCAGGATCGCAATGTCGGTGGAGGGGATCGGCAAGCCGATGGTGCCGGAAAATTCCGTTGCGTCGCCCGGATTACAGGTTGCCACAGGCGCTGTCTCCGATAACCCGTATCCTTCTACAATCGCGCAACCGGTAATGGCCAGCCACTTGTCGTTAACTGCCTTCTGCACCGCCATGCCGCCGCCGTTGCATACCTTGTAGCCTGAAAAATCCAGCTTGGCAAAATCCGGATTATTCAGTAATCCGTTGTACAGCGTGTTCACCGCCGGGAACATGTTGACCTTGTATTTCGCCAGTTCCTTGATGAAGCCCGGAATATCGCGCGGGTTCGGGATCAGGATATTCATCGCCCCCAGGCGGGTACCCATCAGGCAGCATGCCGTCAGCGCAAAGATATGATAGAGCGGCAGCGCGCATACAATGGTCATCTGTTCGACCCGGGGTTCCTTCATCAGCGCCGGCTGTGCCCATGCCTCGTTTTGCAGCACGTTGGCGATCACGTTGCGATGGGTTAGCGTCGCCCCCTTCGACACACCGGTCGTGCCGCCTGTGTATTGGAGAAACGCGACATCGTCATGCCCGAGGTCGACCGGCTTCAATGTCATGCGGGCGCCTTCGGCCAGCGCCTGCTTGAACGGGATCGCGTTCGGCAGGGAGAATGCGGGCACCATCTTCTTCACGTTGCGCACCACGAAATTGACGATGGTCCCCTTGAGACCGCCTAGCAGGTCACCCATGCTGGCGACCAGGATATGCTTGACCTGGGTTTTGCCGAGCACCTGTTCCAGCGTGGTGGCGAAATTCTCGAGGATGATAATGGCCTCGGAACCGGAATCAGCGAGCTGGTGCTGCAGCTCGCGCGGCGTATAAAGCGGATTGACATTGACGACGGTGTACCCGGCCCGCAGGACGGCCGCAATCGCCACCGGATATTGCAGCACGTTCGGCATCATCAGCGCGACTCGCGCCCCCTTGTTCAATCCCCTGCTCTGCAGCCACGCGCCGAGCTTTTGGGAAAGCGCGTCGACTTCGCCGTAGGTCAGATACTTATCCATGCACACATACGCATTGCGCGCGGCATAATTGCGGAATGCTTCTTCCAGCAAGTGCACCAGCGAACGGTATTGGGTGTAATCGATTTCCGCCGGTACGCCTTTGGGATAGGATTTGAGCCAGAACTTGTCCATTCTCCGCCTTTGTCTCTAATTGTTATGTGTAAGTGCCATGGTGGCGAGCGCCCGCCGTCAGTCTCCCTGGAGCGAACGCAATAACTGTCATTTGTACAATCGTGATGCTATCGGGCAGCGCCTCTGTGTGCAAGCGTTTTGAACAGGATTTGAGCAACTCCTCTAGCGTAGCCTGGATATTGCATCGCAACATCGCCGCGCGTCGGGTGGGCCAAGACGACGTCCGAGAGTTAGTAAGGAAGTAAGTGCCTCCGCCAGTTCGACGATGGGGCCAGTCGTGATTGGCCCAGGGTCACTCAGGGTCACTTACCGTGCAACGGTTTCCGTTCCGGACTGTGCGGCAATTGCGCTGGGTCCGGCAGCCTGGGCGAGTTGCTTGTGACGATAGACTTTGTCCTGCGCCGCCAGCTCGCGTACAGCCCGATAGAACTTTGCAAAGTTGCCTTCGTGGGTCAGCATGGTACGAAATCCGGGCACGAAATCGTGATAAGTCGCGATCGCTGCGAGATGCGCATTCGATAGCGGTTCGGCGAACCAGCGGTCGTAGCCGGAATAACCGCCCCAACCGGCTTTCAAAACTTGGTATTCATCCTTCAGGGCCTGAAAGATTGCCGCCTTGTTGTTTACCTTTTCCGCGTCGCTGGTTCCGCCCGCATAATTGGCTGCCAGCTGTTTCCGGTATTTCAGCAATAGGGCAAGAAAATCCTGTTTGCGTCCTTCGTATGCGGTGTAAGCCTGGCGCATCTTGTTATCGCCATATTTTTCCATCCAGCGCGCGACGCCCGCTTCTTCCACCGCGACCGCAAACGATTCATTGAATTGCGAATCGTTCTTCGCATAGGCAACCTGGTGCGCAAGCTCATGAAATACCAGGCGGGCCAGTTCGCCGTCGGGATATTGAATGAAGGTGGACAGGACCGGATCATTAAACCAGCCCAGCGTCGAATACGCCGGGACACCGGCCACTTGCACGTCATAACCGTCACGGCGCAACTGGTCGGCAAATACCTGGGCATCAGCCTTGTTGTAATAACCGCGATATTCGACGCAACCGGCAATCGGGAAGCACCACTGAATCGGCTTTAACGACAAGGATGGCGCCGCAACGACGTTCCACAAAACATAAGGTCGCTTCAAATCCGCGTAGCTTGTATAACTGTCATTGTCAGGCAATCCTAGTTCGCGAGCAGCGAATTTTCGGATTTCCTTTACCGTGCTGAGCTTTTGCTTGAGCTTGTCGCCGACATGCGGATCGGCCAGCCAGTCGTCGATCGGTTTGGCTTCCGCCATCAATGAATACTGTCCCTGCATTGCTTGTACATAATAGCCAAGCTGAGCGCACCCGGCGACCAGGCTTAGGGCTGCCGCCGATGCGCCGATCAAGGCAATTCGCCAATTCATTTTCATATCGTCAATTGTTCGTATTCATGTCACGAGTTGGAAATCAACCTGATAAAACGCGTTCCGGCAAAACGTGCTCTTGTTAAACGTCGGACCTGCGCATTGGTGGACTTGTCACCAATAAAGTTCCGCTCGAATCGTAAAATTGATCCAGCTATTTTCTTTCATCGATGAATCCATCGTACTGTAAACCCTGACTGGAATGGAAAAGAATAGAGAAATTAATTAACGTCAACAAACATGGCGCGTCGGCCCACGGGTAGCAGTATCATGATAAACAAGCGCTCTCGATACGGGCATAATAGAGAATATGCAACGGCTGACGCAACAGCGCGGCTACGTGAATGCACCGAGTGAATGCACTGATTGAGAAAGCAGAGACCAACATGCAATTGATCGATCCGATCATCCAGTTTCAATCCGAATTACGGCAAATCCGCCGCGATATCCACGCCCATCCTGAACTCTGTTTTGAAGAACAGCGCACCGCCGACATAGTCGCGCAAAAGCTCACTGAATGGGACATTCCGGTCATTCGCGGTCTGGGCGTGACGGGCGTTGTCGGCATCATCAGGAACGGCACCGGCTCGCGCGCCGTCGGGCTGCGCGCCGACATGGATGCACTGCCGCTCCAGGAGTTCAATACCTTTGCCCACGCATCACGGCATAGCGGGAAAATGCACGCCTGCGGTCATGACGGCCACACGGCAATGCTGCTCGGTGCGGCGCATTACCTGTCGCGCCACCGAAATTTTAACGGCACCGTTTATCTGATTTTCCAGCCGGCCGAAGAAGGCGGCGGCGGCGCCAGCCGGATGATCGCCGATGGCTTGTTCGAGCAATGTCCGATGGACGCCGTGTTCGGCATGCATAACTGGCCAGGCATGCCGACCGGCGTGTTCGGCGTGACCGCTGGCCCGATGATGGCATCGTCTAACGAGTTCGAACTGACCGTCACCGGCAAAGGTGCGCATGCCGCGCAGCCGCATAAGGGAATCGACCCGATCATGGTGGCAATCCAGATCGTGCAAAGCTGGCAAACCATTATTACCCGAAATAAAAATCCAATTGACAGCGCCGTGTTGTCGGTTACGCAAATTCATGCGGGCAGCGCCACCAATATCATTCCGGATGATGCCGCAGTCGTAGGTACCGTGCGCACCTTCGATCTCGGCGTACTCGACCTGATCGAGCAGCGCATGGAGACGATTGCCCGGCATACTGCCGCTGCGTTCGATGCGGAAATCCAATTCCACTTCAAGCGCAATTATCCGCCGCTGATCAATCATGCGAGGGAGACCGCCTTTGCGGTGGAAGTGATGCAATCCATCGTCGGCGCGGAACGGGTGGATGCGCAGGCCGACCCCACCATGGGAGCGGAAGACTTTGCTTTCATGTTGCAGGAAAAACCCGGCTGCTATGTATTCATCGGCAATGGCGATGGCGGCCATCGCTCGACTGGACATGGTCTCGGTCCGTGCAATTTGCATAACCCCAGCTACGACTTCAACGATGACCTGCTGCCGATCGGCGCCACTTATTGGGTACGGCTAGCCGAAGCATATCTCGCCGCAGCCTAGAGCGGATTGCACGGCGATCGATGAACACATCACCGCTTTACTGCAGCAAGCAGTAAAGCGGTGATGAACCGGCAGTAAGCCAAAGGTATACGAGCACTCACAGGCTTGCCAGCTTTGCATTCCCTGCACTGAGCTGCTACTGTCATGCTACTCGCACGGGGAGAACATGACATGGAAACGCTGGCCGCTATCCTGATTGGATTTATCGCAGTGGAGCATGTTGGGTTCATGGTGCTGGAAATGTTCTTCTGGACCCATCGCGTCGGCCGCAAAATATTCCAGCAGTCGAAAGAAGCCGCCGAAAGCTCGCGGCTATTGGCGGCCAACCAGGGCTTGTACAATGGTTTCCTGGCGGCCGGGCTGGTATGGGGACTGCTTGGGAATGACTGGTCCGTCAAATTTTTCTTTACTGCCTGCGTTCTGATTGCCGGAATCTACGGCGGCATCACCGTCAAGCGGTCGATCCTGGCCGTGCAAGCCTTGCCGGCCTTGCTCGCCCTGCTGCTGTTACTGGCCGCGCGTTGAATGTTTGGATAACAAGAGCGGATACAGCCTTAGTTCGACACCAGCGCGGGCGGGTCGGTAAACCGGATATCGCCATACCATGCATCGACCGTTTCGCCGGTATTGTCGGTGTCGGTCAGGACGCCCACGCCAATCAGCCGCCCCGGCTTTTCGCCGAAGGCCTTCTCAAAGTCTTCGACAATATGGCGGGTGAACTCGTGCCACTGTCCGATGCCGTCTCCGCCGCTGGCCGCAACCATCATCTTGACACGGCCGCTGCGGGTATTCGCGATGACGGTTCCGACAGGCGCCTTGTTTTCCCATACATACATCAGTGTGGCATAGGGCATTTCGCGACCGGTCAAGACCTTCACGGTTTCGAACATGATCTGTTCGTTAAACGGCAATGCGTCCTTATCACCATCAAATCCGAGGATGATACGCACTGGCGAGTCTTCGGCATCGCGCTGAAAATTATTCGCCGTGGCGATCAGATTGCCAATTCGCCATCGCCAGTTAAGCCACGGCTTGGCAGCCGGGTCGATGCTCACATCTTGCATTAAACCGGAAGAAGCGGCGACAGCGCGGGCATGCAAAACGGTATTATCATGCTCGGTCACCAGTCGGTAACTGGTCGGTTTCTTGGCCCGGTGAATAATCAGCGGTTCCCATTCATGGGACAAACGGTTACCCGGCCCCACGGAAAAAGAAACCAGCGGATCGTCCGCCGGCATAGTGTTCGACGGGACGGCATCCTGAAGCGCCGGGGTGGCCGGCAATTGCGCACAACCGGCGGCCAGGAGCGTTACGGCAACGGCAAGCAAAAGTCGATTCATTGAAGAGTGCGTTCGATGGTATAGCGCGGCATTTCCTGCGCGCTCTCCATTTTAGGAGAGCTTGCCGCGCCCGGGATGAATCGCCACCGAATTTGATGAAATTTAGCAACAATTTCTCGATGCGCAATACTGACGATCGCGGCGTCAGGCAATTCCTCGGTAATCAATCGATACAGCGCTTCCTCGGTGTCGGCATCCAGCGCGCTGCTGGCTTCGTCAAGGAACAGCACGTCCGGCCGCGTCAGCAGTACCTTCACGAAAGCGAGCCGCTGTTGTTCACCGGGCGAGAGCCGCTGGCTCCAGTTATCGGTTTCATCCAGCCTTTCAAGCAGGTGCGGCAACCTGCACAACGCAAAATAATCGCGGATAGCCGGGTCCTGGTAAGCATTCTCAGGCGCGGGATAGCTGACTGCGGCGCGCAGCGACCCGATCGGCAGGTAGCTTTTTTGCGGCACGAACAACAGCTTTGCGGCGGCGGGAATACCAATTGCGCCAGAACCATATGGCCAAATGCCGGCAATGGCGCGAAACAGCGTCGATTTACCGCACCCCGAAGGCCCGGTAACAAGAATCCGCTGCCCCATCTCGATATCCGCCGATAGTGGCAAGGTCAATGGCGCCCCGGACGGCAGGTGCAGGCTCACGTCCTCAATCAGAACAGAGCCGGTGGGATTGCGCGTGACCGTTATGCCCGGTACTTCGGTACGCGCCGCGTATACTGCCACATGGAATCCCGCCAGCCGGTTAACGCTGGCTTTCCATTCCGCGACAGTGCTGAAGGCCTCGATGAACCAGGACAATGCCGACTGTACCTGTCCGAATGCCGAGACGATCTGCATCAGCCCGCCCAGCGTGATCGCGCCGGAGAAAAAGCGCGATGCGCCGACCAGGAATGGAAAAATGATGGCGAACTGAGCATAGAACGTGGACGCAACATTGAGCCGCTTGGTGGTGCGCATGATATTCCACCAGTTTTCGCGAATCCGCGCGAAGCGACCGCTTAATTGTGCATGCTCTTCCGGTTCGCCGCGGTACAGGGCGACCGCTTCGGCATTTTCGCGGATGCGGATCAGCCCGAAACGAAAGTCGGCTTCATAACGCTGCTGGAAGAAATTCTGCTGCACCAGCGGCTTGCCGATCCATGCGACCAGAACCGAACCGATGCCTGCATAAGCGATTGCAAACCAGACCATATAGCCCGGAATAGTCCACTCGCTTGCGCCCAGCATGAACGACAACGGGCCGCTTACAGTCCACAGAATACCGATAAAGACCACCAGGGTCGCCAGGCTCGATAGCAAACCGATCGACAGGGTCAGCGATCCATTGGTGAGGAATCTAAGATCTTCGGCAATCCGCTGGTCGGGATTGTCGGCGCTGCGGGTCTGCTCGATGCGGTAATAAGCTTGATTGGCCAGCCACTCGTTCA
>JAQGMO010000381.1 GCA_028292315.1 Herminiimonas sp.
GCGTTGCCGGTAATTACCTTCCGGGCCGCCGACGCCGCAATCGATATTCGCGAAGTGCCGCGCGATACGGGTGAGTGCCAGGCGCTCCTCGCCGGTCTGTATCAGGATCAGGCGGCGCTTGCGGTGCGCGTTCAGGGACCGGATGTCGATCAACAGGCAATGTCCCCAATCCGCCGCATTCAGGTCCAGCAACAGCGCCTCCGGCAAGGACAATCCGAATAACCCGGCCAGCTCGACACGCGCGGCGAGCAGGGGATGGGAATTGACCATGTCATGGGTGAACTGCTTGTGCGCCGCCTGTGCCCACTGGGCAGGCGTTGCGCAGGTAGCGATGGTCCGCAGCAGCATGCGCGCTTCGCCATCGCCCTGGGCCGCGGCTTTTTGCAGCCAATAGGCGGCGCGCACATCGTTCGACTCCTTGCTGCGCCGCGTGCGCCAGCAGCTTTTGCCCAGTTCCAGCTGTGCGGCGACATGCCCCTGTTCCGCCGCGCGTTCCAGGCAGCGTTGCACTTCGGCCGCGCTATGCTGGGTCAAACCGGTGTTCGGCCTTACATATATTCTGAATAGCGCATACCAGGCTTTGGCGACGCCTTGTTCGCCCGCCATGGTCAGCCAATGAATCGCGTTTCTGTAATTGCTTTTTCGCGCCGGTCTGGATAGCCGGGCGCCGCTTTCGTCCATGTTCGCGTACCATAGTCCCAGCGCGAACTGGGCCTCCCTGTCGCTCGCCTGTGCCGCCATTTCCCAGCATCGTTCGACTTCATCCATGTCGCATTCATCGGTTTCATACAGCGCCCGCGCGTAACGCGATAGCAACGCCGCATCCTTTTCCGAGAGCGGCGCGGAAGATCCCGCGCTGGATGAGCCGTCCACGACGGCGCGCGCCACCGACGCCGACCAGTTCAGGAAAGCAGGCATGTCCCGCATCGACCAGGCACGCTCGGCGAGCGCACGCTGCGCCTGCAAAACGCCGTTAGCGGCTGCACGCGTGGCCCATTCGAGGGCGCCCTTTTCTATCGGTTTTGCTGAAGCGGCCGCTGTCGCCGCGGTAGCGGATTCTGTCTCTCGCCGGGGTGCGGCATGACTCGCGTTCCGCAGTTCCTGCGCCAACAGCCATTGGGCCTCGACCAGGCCTGAAGCGGCCGCTGTTTCGAGTGCCGCGAATGCCTTGCGGCGCATGGCATGCTCTGCCAGCGTGCCGGTTCGCGTCAGCAGCAGCCTGACCCATACCAGTCCCGCCCGGGCCACGCCCGCGTCGAATGCCCGTTCATACCATACGCATAGCTGCATCGGATCCGGCGCGCTCGTAGCCGTTTCAAACGGCACATGTTCACCGATCAGCAGCCACGCTTCTTCAACATCCCGCAGTGCCGCCCGATGCAGCCAATACAAGGCTGTCAAGACGTTTTTCTGCAGTCCGGCGCCGCCGAACAGATAGTACTTACCAAGAATTAATTGAGCGGATGCTTTTCCTGCGCGCGCGTTACGAATAAAACCGATCTGTTCCCGGGTTGCCATATGAAATTTGGAAGCGACTACCGCTTGGTGAAATGAAAATGAAATGAACGGCGGATAACATTGGCGTCTTCCCGGCATCGGAAGCGGAGCGGAGATCCCACGGCGGTTATCGGGAGAGCCTGGGTGGTGGGCTGACGTACAAGTTATCCTGACTGCCGATTCGGGCAGCGCCTGTTCAGGGTTGCAGGAATTGTAATTACGTTTTCCATATGGAAATACGCTATAAGGCGCAATAGGCTATTGCGTAATTTGAAACAGTGAAAGACGGGTTAATGATCTCCAGCTTCACCGCTCACCATGGAAGAAGCTCGCCGGATTGGCGTTTTTATCTGTTCGCAAGCTGAAAAAATTACGCTTCGGCGCCAATTAGTCAGGATGAAAGGTGGCTTAAATAGTGCATGGATAAACGCTGTCAGAAAGACACGTGAACAAAACTGAAATCCGTGGCCCCAGTCCTTTTGCCAAGTCGAGCGCATGTTGCGAGGCGTTATTTCAGTTGTCGACAGGCGATGTGTGCCAGCAACCCGCGATCAATGTATGCTTCGGGTATACATACATTAACGTCGCTTCGCATTGGCAAACCGTTAAGACGATTTAGTCCGCTCCAGTCCGGCAACCTGAGCAAACACGTTACCAGACGCGCCGCCACATTCCTGCATCCAGGTTCCTGTGATCAGGCGCAGCACGTCGCGTCCGGCTGCCTACCCTTTTATATTGAGTTACTGAGAAATCCGCATGCAAACCGAAAGCTTCATACCTGGCAAAGACGCCTCCCTCGAATCAACCATAGCAACAATGCAGAAAAAGCTGGCAGCGCGCGGTTTTCATCTCGACGAATCTTCCTTGCTGCATGAAGTCGATGGCATCTGGTCGACCCATATGAAAGATCATGAATGCCCGATGCTGTTTTCCAACGGTAAAGGCGCCACCGAGCTTGCCGCGCGCGCCAGTGCCTATGGCGAGTTTTTCGAGCGGCTGGGCACGCACTATTTCTGGACTCACTTTCACTTGGGTGAAACCCGCGCCAACCGTCCTTTCGTGCACTATCCGCAAGAGCGCTGGTTCGCGCCGGCGGCTGACGGCAAATGGCCGGCTGAAATGCTCAATCCGGAATTGCACGCTTTTTACAATCCGGACGGCGACATCGATGGCGAGGTCCTGGTCGACCTGAACTCCGCCAACGTGGCACGCGGTATCTGCGCGCTGCCCTACACGCGCTTGCGCGACGGCGCCCAGACCTTCATTCCGGTCAATATCATCGGCAACCTGTATGTCAGCAACGGTATGGCCGCCGGCAACACGATGATGGAAGCGCGCACCCAGGCCCTGTCCGAGATTTTTGAACGCCATATCAAATACCGCATCATCAGTGAAGGACTGTGCCTGCCGGAGGTGCCGGACGAAGTGATCGCGCGCTTCCCGAACATCCGGGCTGGTATCGCCGGCCTGCGCAAGGCCGGCTTCGGTATCCTGGTCAAGGATGCGTCGCTTGGCGGGCGTTACCCGGTTATGAATGTGACGCTGGTGCACCCGAAAGATCAGGGAGTATTCTCGAGCTATGGCGCACACCCGCGCTTCGAGATCGCGCTCGAAAGGGCAATGACCGAATTGCTGCAAGGACGCGCGCTCGATTCGCTGGAAGGCTTCCCTGAACCCGGCTTCGACATGAACGAGATCAATGCAGTCGCCAACCTGGAAATCCACTTTGTCGATTCGAGCGGGGTGATCAGCTGGAACTTCATGGGCGACACGCCGGATTTCCCGTTTGCGGACTGGAACTTCAGCACCACCACCGAGGAAGACTATCACTGGCTGGTCAACTGCATCCACAGCGAAGGCAAGGACATTTACGTGGCCGACTTCAGCGAACAGGGGGCCTACAGCTGCCGCATCCTGGTGCCGGGCATGTCCGAGATTTATCCGGTGGAAGACCTTGAATGGGAAAACAACAGCGTCGGCAATGCGATCCGCCCCGCGCTGGTGCGCCTGTCTGACCTGAGCGAAGAAGAAGCGGCTGGCTTGCTGACCGACCTGCAGACGATGAACCTGAACGATGAACGTCCGCTGTGGGAAATTCTTGGCTTGGCAATTCCACCGGGCACGCCATGGAAACAACTGCGCATCGGCGAATTGAAAACACTGCTGGCGCTGGCGGTTGGCGACGAAGAAGCGGTCCGTGAAGGCTGTGACTGGATTCATCACTTCAACGACCTGAACCCGGCCCGCCGCCTGGTGTACCGCTGCATTGAAAGCCTTCTCAATATTGACAACGCCGATAACTATCGTCGTTCCCTGGTCATGCTGTATGGCGCCGAGACCGTTCGTCAGGCCGAGGCATTACTCGATCGCAGCGAGCGCTTCTTCGGGCTGGAAACACTGGGCCCGGATATGCAAGGCAGCGCAATGCATCAGACGCTGCTGGCAGCCTATGACAAGTTATTTGCGGCCGACCGTTAAACGGTGCAACGATACCGCCGCCGATATGCGTCGCTGCCCTGCCACCTGATGGCCGGGTCCGGATCTCGTGAGAACAAGCGTTCTTGCGAGAACTGCGCCCGGCTGGCGCCTTTCCCGTCCTTACCATGAGATGCAAAAGTTAACTCCCATGCGGCAATTATTATGAAAACCCCGAAAAGAATCCAGCCCCTGGTTGAAGAAGGCCTGATCGACGAAGTCATGCGTCAACTGATGAGCGGCAAGGAAGCCACCGTCTTCGTAGTGCGTTGCGGTGATGATATTCGTTGCGCCAAGGTGTACAAGGAAGCGACGCAGCGCAGCTTCCACCAGGCGGTGGCATACCAGGAGGGCCGGCGGGTAAAAAACAGCCGGCAGGCGCGGGCCATGGAAAAGGGCACGCGCTATGGGCGCAAGATGGCGGAAGAAGTTTGGCAAAACGCCGAAGTGGATGCCTTGTATCGATTGGCGGCGGCAGGCGTGCGCGTGCCCACGCCCTACATCTGCTTTGAAGGCGTGCTGTTGATGGAGTTGGTGACGGGGGCGGACGGCAACGCCGCACCGCGCCTGAACGATGTCGAATTAAGCCCTGAACGGGCGCGGGAATTCCACGCGATGCTATTGCAGCAGGTGGTGCTGATGCTGTGCGCCGGGGTTATTCATGGCGACTTATCCGAATACAACATCCTGGTCGATGAGCACGGCCCGGTGATTATCGATTTGCCGCAGGCGGTGGATGCGGCCGGCAGCAGTGTTGCAGAGGCGATGCTTGAACGCGATGTAACGAATCTGGCTAATTTCTTCGGCACCTTTGCGCCCGAGCTGTTGGGCAGCCAATACGGCAAGGAAATCTGGGGCTTGTACCAGGCCGGCGTATTGACACCCGGGGTGGCGCTGAGCGGCCGTGTCGCGGCACCGAAAGAGCCTGCGGATGTGGGGGCGGTGATACGCGAGATCGAGCTGGCGCGGCAGGAGGAAGAAGATGAACGCCGCCATCAGATGGCGTCGCAGGCGTGATGCAGCCGGTAATTGAATCGCAGTAGCCAATTCAGGGAAAGATTTCGTGGAGCGGGTAAGGGATCGAACCCTCGTCCAGAGCGTGGGAAGCTTTGGTTCTACCTTGAACTACCCCCGCGATAGCTGCACTTTACGCAGGTTTCGCATGATTGAGCAAACCCGGCATATTTCATCAAAGCGGGGTTTTGTCGTGGCGCTTGCGCCAATCGGATGCGCTTGATTACCGTGATCGGGGCTGGTGTTTGTAACTGAATTTGCATTATTTGCGTTTTAGCAATTTAAAACAACTTGCCTTCGTTAGCATACCTTGTTGGGCAGTACATAAAGCGGGCAGTACATAAAGCGATAGAGCTTGCGTACTCCCCGGCGCCTGATGAAAGGAACGCGCATGCCGGAAGGGCCATCGATCGTCATTCTCAAGGAAGAAGCCGCCCGCTTTACC
>JAQGMO010000006.1 GCA_028292315.1 Herminiimonas sp.
CGGCATGGGTCCGCTGCCCGAGCGTGATTTGCCTGACCGGTTGCGCATCATTCATCGGGGCAGCGCGCAGGAATTCCGATTTCCACTGGCGTGGCACGGCCAGCGCGCGGCGCACAGTGAGTTCGTGATACCGCAACAGGCCAAGCTCGGCCATTATGACGTTGTGCTCGACAGCGGTCCAATCGAGCACAGCGCGGCCAACGGCGGTCCGGCCGACAGCACCCGGCAGCGTTATTCAAGCGGTAGCTTTCGCGTCGAGGAATTCCGTTTGCCCCTGTTGCAGGGAAGGGTCACGCCGCCAAGCCGCCTGCTCGTCATGCCGAATGAAATCCCGTTTGATGTGCAACTCAATTATCTGAACGGCGGCGGCGCGGCCGGCCAGGCAGTCAATATCACCAGTCTCTTGCGGACCAGGTCGCTGAAGTATCCCGGTTACGACGGATTTTCATTTCAATCCGGCCAGGACGTCGAGGGCAATGAGCAAAAGATCGTCGCCGATAAATTGCCGGTGAAACTCGATGGCAATGGCAGCGGCAAAACCGTCGTCAAGGGTTTGCCGGCCATCAAGGCGCCAAAGGAATTACTGACTGAAATGACCTACGCCGATCCGAACGGTGAAATCCAGACCGTGTCGCATCTTACGCCGCTGTGGCCGGCCGCCGTGGTGGTCGGTCTCCGGAGTGGAGGATGGATTGCGGTCCGCGGACAACTGTCTCTGACCGCAGTCGCGCTGGATCCGGCAGGACGCCCGCAAGCTGGCGTGCCGATCGAAATAAGCGGCGTGGCCAAACAGGACAATACTTATCGCAAGCGGCTGGTCGGCGGGTTTTATGCGTATGAAAACAACAGCACCTCGAAGCCGCTCGGCCCGCTTTGCTCAGGAAAATCGGATGCGCGCGGCCTCTTGCATTGCATGGTGGACCTAAAGGAATCAGGCAATATCGACTTTACTGCCACAGCCAGGGACAAGGAAGGCCACACCAGCGAAGCAAGCGAGTCGGTCTGGTATTCCGGCAATGGCGACATATGGTTCGGCGGTGAAAACCAGGACCTGATCGACATCCTGCCCGAAAAAAAGAAATACGAACCGGGCGAAGTCGCGAAATTTCAGGTAAGGATGCCGTTCCGGAACGCGACCGCGCTGGTTGCGGTTGAACGCGAAGGGATAATCGAGACCCGTGTGATGGCCCTGAATGGGCGCGATCCAACCATCAGTTTGCCGATCAGGGCCGACTATGCGCCGAACGTGTACGTGTCGGTGCTGGCGGTGCGTGAACGGTTGCGCGAGGTGCCCTGGTATTCATTTTTCCGCTGGGGCTGGAAGCAGCCTGTGGACTGGTGGAGCGACTTCCGTGAAAACCGGGCGCCCGGTGCGACGATTGACCTGGCAAAGCCCGCGTTCAAACTCGGCGTCGCGGAGATCGCGGTCGGTGCGCGCGCCCATCAGCTGGATGTGAAGGTGGTTGCCGATCAGTCATCCTACCCGATCCGCGGCACCGCGAAAATCACGGTGCAGGTAAAGCTGCCGGATGGCAGGCCGGCTGCGGGCGCCGAGTTCGCCCTGGCAGCCGTCGATGAAGCGCTGCTGGAATTGCAGCCCAATTCCAGTTGGGATTTGCTGAATGCGATGCTGCAGCGGCGCAGCTATGGCGTTGAAACCGCGACCGCACAAATGCAGGTGATCGGCAAACGGCATTACGGACGGAAGGCGATACCCGCGGGCGGCGGCGGCGGGCAATCCCCGACCCGTTCTATCGTTGATACCCTGTTGTTGTGGAAGCCTGCGGTAATGCTCGATGCGAACGGACGGGCGCAGGTCGAGGTGCCGCTCAACGACTCGCTGACCAGCTTCAGAATCGTCGCCGTTGCGAACAGCGGCGCCGGCATGTTCGGCAGCGGCTCGGTAACTGTTCGATCGACCCAGGATTTGCAGCTGATCTCCGGCTTGCCGCCACTGGTGCGCGAAGGTGACCAGTTCAATGCGATGGTGACGATACGCAATACCACGGCACGTTCGATGCAGGTCGACGTGACAGCCAGGGTAGCCGGCATGGCGCCGCAGCCGGCGCCGCAAACGGTGATGCTTGTCGCGGGCGCGGTACGCGAACTTGCATGGCAAGCCATGGCGCCTGCGTTTTCCCGGGACGGCATGCGGCAGCTGGTATGGGAATTCGCGGCGCAGGAGCGCGGCGGCGCAGCCGTGCGGGACGCGCTTCGGGTAACGCAACGCATGGCGAGCGCGGTTCCGGTCACTGTCCGGCAAGCCAGCCTGTTTCAGCTGGAGCAATCGACGTCGCTCGACCTGACGCAGCCGTCCGGCGGCATCGCGGGCAGCGGGGGTATTGCCCTGACGTTGGCGCCCAGCCTCGTCGGCGGGATGGCGGGAGTACAACGCTATTTCGAAAGCTATCCTTATACCTGCCTTGAACAAAAGGCATCGCGTGCGATCGGATTGCGCGACAAGGCATTATGGTCGCGGGTCGTCGCTGAATTGCCAGCCTATCTCGATACTGAC
>JAQGMO010000047.1 GCA_028292315.1 Herminiimonas sp.
GTCATCGAAGCATCGATGGGCGAAGAGCGCGCCAAGCTGATGGAAACCCTGAAGGAAGGCACCGTCGTTACCGGTATCGTCAAGAACATCACCGACTACGGCGCATTCGTCGACCTCGGCGGCATCGACGGCCTGCTGCACATTACCGACCTGGCATGGCGTCGTGTGCGTCATCCATCGGACGTGCTCACCGTCGGCCAGGAAATCACGGCCAAGGTCCTCAAGTACGATCAAGAGAAAAACCGCGTTTCGCTGGGCGTCAAGCAGCTGGGCGACGATCCGTGGACTGGCTTGTCCCGTCGTTATCCGCAAGGCACCCGCCTGTTCGGCAAAGTGACCAACCTCACCGACTACGGCGCATTCGTTGAAGTCGAGCAGGGCATCGAAGGCCTGGTCCACGTTTCCGAAATGGACTGGACCAACAAGAACGTGGCACCGAACAAAGTCGTCCAGCTGGGCGATGAAGTCGAAGTCATGGTCCTTGAAATCGATGAAGAGCGTCGCCGTATCAGCCTCGGCATGAAGCAGTGCAAGGCTAACCCGTGGGATGACTTCGCGATCACGCACAAGAAAGGCGACAAAGTCAGCGGCGCCATCAAGTCGATCACCGATTTTGGCGTATTCATCGGCTTGCCCGGCAATATCGACGGCCTGGTGCACTTGTCCGACCTGTCCTGGACCGAGTCCGGCGAAGAAGCCGTGCGTCGTTTCAAGAAGGGCGACGAGCTGGAAGCAATCGTGCTGGCGATCGATGTCGAGCGCGAGCGTGTATCGCTGGGCGTCAAGCAGCTCGAAGGCGATCCGTTCAACAACTTCGCTGCAATGAACGACAAGGGCGCGCTGGTTTCCGGCACGGTCAAGTCGGTCGAGCCTAAGGGCGCGGTAATCCAGTTGTCGGAAGAAGTCGAAGGTTACCTGCGTGCTTCCGAACTCTCCCGCGATCGTGTGGAAGATGCCGGTACGCACCTGAAGGTCGGCGACAAGGTCGATGCCATGGTCATCAATATCGACCGCAAGGCACGCAGCATTCAGCTGTCGATCAAGGCCAAGGACAATGTCGAAACCCAGGAAGCAATGCAAAAGATGTCCACGGACTCCAATGCCGCTTCCGGTACGACCAGCCTGGGCGCGCTGTTGAAAGCCAAGCTCGACAACAAGAACTAAGGTTGAAATCTGTAAATGACAAAGTCGGAGCTGATTGCCCGCCTCGCTGAGCGTTATCCGCAACTGGTAGCCAAGGATGCGGATTACGCGGTCAAGACCATTCTCGATGCGATGGCGGATGCTTTGGCAACCGGGCAACGCATCGAAATCCGTGGTTTTGGCAGCTTTGCGCTGAATAGCAGGCCACCGCGCATAGGACGTAATCCCAAGTCCGGCGATAAAGTGATGGTCCCTGAAAAACGGGTGCCGCATTTCAAGCCAGGCAAGGAATTGCGCGAGCGGGTCGATGCAATGGTCGGGCAACCGATACAGGAAGACTGAGTTGTTCAGGTCAAAACAAAGCGGCATCTTCGGATGCCGTTTTTTTTCGCGTACAATTTCGGATGTTTCAGCCGCTGTCCTTTTGCCGCGCAGGCTCCCAGGGTAGTACAGGCTGGCTGGTACTGTTGGCGGTATGCCAAAGCTGCTTTTGCAAAGACGATAAGGGATCTGTTAAATGAAACTGTTATTCAGGATCGTCGGGGTCGTTCTTTTTGTTGTATTTTTCGGCTTCGCTTTAAAGAACACCGAAGAAGTAGCGCTGCGCTTCTTTCTCGATTATGAATTGCGTGGCCCGCTCGTGCTGCTGCTGCTCGGTTTTTTCGCGGCGGGCGCGGTGCTCGGCGTGATTGCGATGTCGCCGACCGTATTTCGATACCGCCGCATGGCATCGCAGCAAAAGAAGACGGTGCTGGCGATACAAAAGGAAACCGAGGCCAGGGAGATGGCACGCGAAAAACCGTCCCAGCCCGATACCTTTTAGGACTATGAAAGTCTGGCCAACCCGGCCAGACTCTCGACAACGCATTACTCAACGGTAAATTAGCTGCATGGAATTTGAAACTTGGTGGTTACTCGGCATTCCGGTGTTTTTCGGCCTCGGCTGGATTGCCGCGCGCGTCGATATCAAGCAGCTCGTATCCGAATCGCGCACCCTGCCGCGCGGGTATTTCAAAGGGCTCAATTTTTTGCTGAACGAGCAGCCCGACAAGGCCATCGATGCATTCATCGAGATCGTCAAGCTCGATCCGGAAACCGTTGAACTGCATTTTGCGCTAGGTAACCTGTTCCGGCGGCGCGGTGAAACCGAGCGCGCGATCCGGGTTCATCAAAACCTGCTGGCACGGCCCGATCTGCCGATCGAGCACCAGGTGCATGCGCAGTATGAATTGGGACAGGATTATTTAAAGGCGGGTCTGCTGGACCGTGCCGAAGAAACCTTCAACAAGCTGGTGGATACGCAATACAGCGCGCAGGCGCGGCGCGCCGTACTTGAGATTTACCAGCGCGAAAAGGAATGGACCCGCGCCATCGAGGCGGCGCGCGCTCTGCAAGAGTCCGGTGCCGGCGGCCGGCAAAAGGAAATCGCTCAATTCTATTGCGAACTGGCGCAGGATGAACTAGTGCATACGGATCCCGACGCGGCGCTGATTTTGCTCGACGACGCGCTGGCCGCCGATCGCAAAAATGTGCGCGCCACGATGCTGATGGGCGACGCCTTCCTGGCCAAAGGCGATACCGAGGCAGCCCTACAGGCATGGCGCCGGGTCGAGCAGCAAAGCGTACCGCACGTGGCGCTGGTAGCCCAGCGGCTGATGGATGGTTATCGTGCGGTGGGACGCACGCAGGAGGGCGTCAACCTGCTCAAGTCGTATCTTGCGGAAGCCTCGTCGATCGATTTGCTCGAGGTGGTGTACAAGGCTGTGGTCGAGCTGGACGGGCTGGAAGCCGCGAACCAATTGGTCAGCGCCGAGCTGCGCCGCACACCGACATTGCTCGGCCTCGACAAGCTGCTCGAGGCGCGCATGTTGAACGCGCAACCAGAAGTCCAGTCGGAACTTTCGCTGGTAAGGAATCTGGTGCACGGCTATGCGCAAAAACTGGCGCGCTATCAGTGCAGCCACTGCGGTTTCAAGGCACGCCAGTTTTACTGGCAGTGTCCCGGATGCAGCCAATGGGAAACTTACCCACCGCGCCGGACCGAAGAATTGAATGTCATGAATTAAGAGCGTCCATCGATCATGAAAATTAAAACCTTTTCCACTGGCCGCGCCGATCTCGCCTGCCGCGCGCTCCCGGGGAGAGACGCCGCATGAACGCCGCATTCTCTCCATCATTCGATTCAACCCGTATCCTGGTCGTGGGTGATGTCATGCTGGACCGGTACTGGTTTGGCGAGGTCAGCCGGATATCGCCTGAAGCGCCGGTGCCGGTGGTGCGCGTCGAACGCAGCGAGGAACGGCTGGGCGGCGCTGCAAACGTCGCCCGCAATGCCGCGGCGCTGGGAGCGCAAATCGGGCTCTTGGGCGTGGTTGGTCAGGACGAAGCGGGCGCGGCCGTAGAACAGTTATTACATGGCTTGAACATCAAGAGTTTCCTGAATCGCGATATCGCTATTTCCACCATCATTAAACTGCGCGTGATCGGCCGCCAGCAGCAATTGCTGCGCGTCGATTTCGAAGAGCCGCCCAGTGACACCGTGTTGCGCGACAAACTAACGCAGTACAACACCTTGTTGCCGCAGTATGAAGTGATTGTCCTGTCCGATTATGCGAAGGGCAGCCTGGTGAATGTCGTGGACATGATTGCTGCCGCAAGAAAACTGGACAAGTGGATTCTGGTCGATCCCAAGGGGGACGACTTTACCTGTTATGCGGGCGCCTCGATTCTGACTCCGAACAAATCCGAACTGAAACATATAGTCGGTTCATGGAAAACCGAAGACGAGCTCACCGGGAAAGCGCAACGCCTGCGGGCCGAGCTCGATCTGAAGGCGCTGCTGGTGACGCGCTCGGAAGAGGGAATGACGCTATACACCGAACAAGCAGTATCGCATTTTCCCGCCATGGCGCGGGAAGTGTACGATGTTTCGGGTGCCGGGGATACGGTAATTGCCGCCCTCGCTACCATGCTAGGCGCCGGCATGTCTTTGAATGACGCGGTCGCGGTCGCTAATCGCGCTGGTGGTATCGTGGTCGGCAAACTAGGGACCGCAACGGTCACGAAAGAAGAACTCTTCCTGTAGCGTTCGCTGTGCGCCCGCTTTATGACTGCGGGGCACTGACAGTGTCAACCGCGCACGCCTCTTCACGTTATGGTCCACCACGCACGACATGAAAACGTCTTGCGCTGGGTCGACCATTTAACTACTCACCTTACGTGAAGAGAGAAACAATGTTAAAGAAATTATTGCTTGGCGTACTTACGTTTATCGCCATGACGGGGACCGCCTTTGCGGAAGTCGATATCAACAAGGCTGACCAGGCCGCGCTGAACGGCATCAGGGGAATCGGTCCATCGACATCCAAGGCCATGCTCGAGGAACGCAAGAAAGGCGGTAACTTCAAGGACTGGGCCGACCTGGAAGAACGGGTAAAAGGGGTCGGGGACAAAAGCGCTATAAGATTGTCCCAGGCCGGCCTGACAGTCGACGGCAAGGCTCGGCCTAATACGCCGGCGGCACCGGCGAGCGCAGCGAAGGGAATTGGCAAAGGCGCGGTGGGGATGAAGACCGAACCCAAAGAAGCGAAAACGGAAGCGGCGAAATAAGGCCGGTGGATGAAGCATAAATCATTGGCGTCCCGGTAGTCGAACCCCGCAATGCTGTGGGGTTTTTCATGCAAGCCAATCAGAAATGGCAACTCGGATAAACCGGCATGCGTTACAGAGGCGCGCGATTCACTGCGCCGTAACATTGTCCATAAAATGGAAATCGAAAATGCTGCTACTACCATCGCGATTCACTATTTCAAAGCTGCTTTTAATTTGTGTCCTTGCACTGTGTTCGAATTTCAGTCATGCCGGACTGATGGGTCAAAAAATCAGCGCAGAGGTTGGTGTGAACCTATCAGATAGAGGACCGTTTGGTGTGGATTACTACACCACAATCGGACCCAGCTACGCCACAGTAGAGGAAGGAAAGGAATTTTCAGAAGTGTTCATTGGCAGTGTTGATTTCAGCGACACGACATTTCATGCAACCTTCAATTCAGCGCATCCGCCTTTCGGATTCAATGGCTTCGTCTATCGACTGATGAATCCAGGCTCATTGCAATTTCTCAATGTTACCCTTATGGATTCTAATCTTTTGGGTTTTGACGGAAGCCGCGTATATTTTAACAAGAACACTATTGCCATTGACATGGGAGGCTTGAGCGCCGCGGGTCACTTTATCGACCTTGCCATCGAAACAGGCGCTGTAGTTTCGGAGCCGTCCTTCATTGCGCTTCTCGGTCTCGGTCTTGCCGGTCTGGCTGCATCGCGAAGCCGCAAGGCAGCGTACACACGTCGGTCCATGTGACCTTCGCCGAAGGTGAACTATCGAAGTCCTTCAATTGTATGGCTGTCCTTCGCACGATCGGCACTCGCTATAGGCTGGAGCGTCCCCGGAGGCGTGTTGAACGCTTTGAAACCGGGGCAGCACGATGGATGAATAAGCGTTTATGCGTTTGCGATTAGAATAGTGTTTTTGTAGAAGTCATCCAAGCTCACTATGCCTTATCCAACTATCGAAGATACGATCGGCAATACGCCGATGGTGCAACTTAAGAGAATTCCGGGGGACGATGCCGCCCGGCGTAATAACATTATCCTGGGCAAGCTGGAAGGAAATAATCCGGCCGGCTCTGTCAAGGACCGGCCTGCGCTGGCGATGGTGAAAGGGGCGGAAGAGCGCGGTGAGATCAAACCCGGTGATACCCTGATCGAAGCAACCAGCGGCAATACCGGTATCGCACTGGCGATGGCTGCTTCGATGCGCGGCTACAAGATGGTGCTGTTGATGCCAGAGAACCTGAGCCTGGAACGGCGCCAGAGCATGGCCGCGTACGGGGCTGAAATTATCTTGACGCCAAAAGCCGGGGGCATGGAGTATGCACGCGACCTGGCCGAGCAGATGCAGAAAGACGGCA
>JAQGMO010000051.1 GCA_028292315.1 Herminiimonas sp.
TGGAAGACATGCCTTGCGAGAATGAACGACCTGCGCCCGGCTTGTCGGTGACTTGGTCCATAGGATGCACGCCCTTACTCTTGGTTTCATCGATTATCACCCTGAAGGAAGCAGTCGTGGCCACCGCGCGCAGCAGCGAAGTGAATGGAAAATGGCGGAGATGGGAATGACGGTGGCGACCCACTATAGGCTGGCGTGTTCCAGGCCTGTATCGATTTCGGGAACGGGCGTTGGAACACGGTCATCAGGACAGCCAATATCCTGTTCCCGGCCTTTGACCGTTCGGCGCCGGCCGCAGGAGCGCGCCAGGTTAGCATGTTAACGGCCTTCTTCAAGCATGGGAGCGCCTTGAAAGGGACGGGAGTCGATCGGGATCGTGATGATAAAAGTAGTTCCCCGATCAAATGCGCTATCGAGCACGACGCTGCCGCCGTGGCTATCCGCCACGGCGCGTACGTAAGGAAGGCCTACTCCCCATCCTCGCAGTTTTCCTGCTTTTGCACTGTGCGCGCGCCGGAAGACCTGAAACACGGATTCCTGTTCGTCGACCGGGATCGGCAATCCTTCGTTATGTACCGACAGCACCAGATTTTGATGAACTTCATCAAGCTTGACCCGGATCGTCCTATTCGGCACACCATATTTCATGGCGTTACTGATCAGGTTTTCCAATGCCCTTTTTATCGCTTCGCGATCCCACCAGCCGTGCACCGGCCCACCCACTACTTCCAACCGTGGACCCTCACCTGATATTGAGGATTGCCGTATTTCATTAAGTACATCAAGAATGTTGAAGTTGGATGGCTCAATATGCAATCGTTGCCCGGTGTGAAATACCATCGTGTCCAACATGCTCTGAATCATCTTGTCCATGCGACCCAGGTTTGAAAGAATCTTTCCGGCAAGGTCCTTGGTGCGAACCGGGTCGGAAATATGAGTAATCAGTTCGGCGGCCATACTGGCGGACTGTAACGGCGTTCTAAGATCGTGCGTTAATGCTGCGACGAACTGCTCGCGTATCGCTGCGACAGCCGCTGAGAAGGCGGTTGCAGCTTCTCTCATTGCTTCATCAATGGAAGAATTTATGATTTGAAACTCGTGATCGCTTAACTGGACGCCGGCTTCCTTCAGGATGCCCAGCAGAGTGGAGCGAAAGATCTGATATTCGCGAATAAGGGTGTCAGGGTCGTAGTTGGTCAGACGTGCTCGTTCGTCGCCATGCTGTATGGCCAGTGTAGTGCCTTCCACTGCATTCGCTCGCGGGTAATCCGGCGTGATGGCCTCGACGAGGTTGTCGTAAAACGCAGGCATGGTATTGATGACGATAGGATGGCGAAGCACTTTACCTTTCTTGTGCGCCGCCAGGACTCGCCTTTCCCATTCAGCCAACACGGCTTCCCGCAGATCCAGCATGCGCTTCGCCGTCGGCGAGAGCTTGTCGGGATCAAGATTTTGGTCCGTTGCTAAAGTCATATTTTCCTCGCTGCTGCAAAGGCCATGACAGGAGCAGCTAATAATCGCTACGGCCCGTTAAATTTACGGTGCTGGCTCTTACACGCTATTCGAATCAAGTTGCCGGAACGTTGGCGCGCCTTACGATCGTTGCAGGAATAGCCGATAGTGCGGTCCAGAATACGGAAGGTGTAGATTTTGGCGCACACTATTTACAGCAAACTTCGTCTTGAATAGAGGGCGGGCAGTCCCGATGAGTGAAGCCCGGACTGCGTTTCTGCCGCCATGTCGATGGCGCCAAGGACCTGATCCGGCGCGACATGATGAATCATATGACCGACATCGGGCACCAGAATAAGCTGGCTCTGCGGTAGTTCACGATGCAGTCTTTCGGAATGAATCTTCGTAGTGACATGAATATCATTGGCACCCGCCATGATTATGACTGGCAAGCGGAGTTCTCCATATCGTCCGCTAAGTCGCAGGGCTTCCGGCACCATCATTGCGCTTTCCGCGGAACTGGCCAGAATTTGGGATGGACGCAAGGTCATCCAGACTGGAAATTCTGCCTCCCAGCGCGCTGTGACGGCAGATGGGCTAAAGTACTTGCGAATCAGGGCAGGCCAAATCATGCGACCGATAAACGGCGATAAAGTATGGCGCATGATATCGCCCACGATTGGAATTGCAGGCGGCGATAGTAAAAGTGCGTCCAAACGGGGCGTGGGGTAAAAATAGCCGGATAGCAGCACCAGGCTGCGCGCATATTCCGGATATTCGATAGCCAGCGATACGGCTACCATGGTACCCCACGAATGGCCAACAATAATCGGTCGCTCGACTTCCAGGCGCTGCAAAGCCTTATGCAATAAATCAGCCTGCGCTTTCGGGTCCCATGTTTTGTCAGCTGGCCGTTCGCTATAACCGTAACCAGGTCTATCGAATGCAATGCCCCGGTATTTGTTCGCAGCGAGACCAAGCAGGGAGCTAATCTCAAATTCTTGCGCCATTGATCCGTTCCCGTGTAAAAATACTACAGGAATACCTTTGCCGCGTTCGAGGTAATGTAACTGCACACCATCAACCTCAATAAAACGACCTGCGGGCGGGTTGTCCTTCTCGGTTTTGTCTGTAATGTACTTTACAAGCATTGCAGTTGGTGCCAATCCAACGGCGGCAGCGGCAGCGGCAAGCCCAGGCCGAGTGTGCCGCCGCACCAGAGTTACGGCGGTGTCAGGAGCGGCAGGTATATTACGAGTCATTGCGTCGCGATTTCGTGCAGATTAATAAACATGTAATCTAGACAGTTTCTGAGATAAAAGAGTAGTTTATGCATCGATTAGGCGATGCACAATTCTTGAAACACGCTATTGGAAGTAGGATTTTTCTTACGGACAGGGCCGGGCGGGAAGTACCTTGATCGGCCCACTCTTTTTATTGTTGAGCGGACTCTCTTTGCCCACTGGCGGAAGGATCAAAGCGATAAAACTTCAGCCATGCTCCCGCCCACGGCGCGGCTTTGGCTGATAATGCGCTTGCAGATACGCGGTCAGCCAGGCGTGTATATCCGGGGGCATGTCCACGCCATCAGCACATTCGCCCGAATCCAGCATCCGTGTACCTTCGCCGTAACTCACCGATGCCAGCACCGGCATCGGTCGATCCTCCAGCACGCGCCACATGACAAAGACCTTGGGCTCGGGCGCCGCCCAGTTTTCGAAGTAGCCGTCGTCTTCATCCCGGTGCAGTTCGAGCCGCAGGCCCGGGATAAGGTGGGATTCTTCTTCATCGCTTCGGCTTAACATCTGAGCTGCCGTTATTTCTTGCGGACAAGCGATTACGCCGGCGGCCGACCAGGTGGCCGTTGCCCACCGATGATGCGGGGTTCGCTTTTGCATGAGGACGGCGATAGGCATCGAGGCCATCAGCATGGATTTCCACTCCTGTATTTGCAGCAATAGGACGAGCCTATTTGCCTTTCTTGGCCGGGTCCTTGACATCAGCGCTGGGCGGCGCCGTGCCCGCTTTTTCACTGCGGACAGGCAGCGATGCTGCGGCGTTGCCGGCGCTGCTTGCCGGCGGGCCAGCCGTCACCGACATTTGCGGATGCGTCTGCCACCCGTTGGCGGCCGCGCGGCCGCGCCAGCGCGCCGCGATCTTTTCCATCGACGCCGCCAGTTCCTGCTTTTCCTTTTCTGCCTGGGCTTTGGCCTGTTCTTTCTTTGCCGCCTCGGCTTGTTGCTGTTCCGGTGTCAGGGCCGGCAATTTCGCGACGGCGGCGCTGCACACGATGCCGGCCATCAGGGCAATTGCCATACGGTGAATTGCAGCAGCATGCATGCGCGTCTCCTTTTACTTTGTTCCTTCCTGCCGGGGGACGGAAGGAGTGGCGCCGCCAGGGGGCGGCGCAATCTGCGTCGCCGCCGCACCGGTGGTCGTGCCGCCCATCTCGGCGCCGCTGGGCGTTCCGCCCGATCCTTCCGGAATGCCGGGTGTGCCCCTCACACTTCCCGTCGGCGACTGCCCGCGCAAGCCTTCCTGGCCTGCGTTCGAGCCGCCCGCGGTGCCGCCCAGCCTCGCGCCGCCCGTATTGCCGCCTGCACCCTGCGGAATGCCGGGCGTGCCGGCCGGGCCCTGGTTATTCGAGGTGCCGCCAGCTTGCGCCATCACTTCTCCACTGGTCCCGCCACCCGCCGATACCTGGCCCGGAAACCTGGTCTGCCGAACGCCGTTGTCCGACCCTCCCGGTCCGGCGTTGCCGCAGCCGGCAAGCAGGCCGGCCAAGACCGTCATCAACACTGCTATCGAAGGTTTCATCGTCTGTTTCATCGCATTACCGGGTTATGTATGCGGATGCGCCGGCGCGCCCGGGGGAAGCGGATGCTGGCGCCCATCTGCGACATGGCCGTTCTTCACTTGCCTATACCAAAGCTCATGATGGGAATGCGCCCAGCCTTCATCAACCGTGCCGTGACGCATTGCATGGTAAGCGCCGGGAGTGCCCCATGTGCCGATATAGATATGCCCCATCGCGGCGACGATGTAAAGCGTCGCGCCGGCCAGGTGCAGGTAGTCCGCCATTTGCAGCATATAGCGGGTCACGCCGAGCTCCGCGCCGATGCTCTTGAAGTAAGGGAAATTCAGCATCAGGCCGGTGAGGGACATCAGCAAGCCGAGCATGGTCACGCCGCCCCAGAACCAGATTTTTTCGCCGGCATTGAAGAAGCCGGCGGGAATATGCTCATGTTTGATCAAGCCGCCGCCTTTCTTGATCCATTGCCAGTCCCAGCGGCGAAAGAAATTCTTTTTTACAAAGGTAAAGAACATCAGGATCGAACATAAGATAAACAGTGGCCCGACAAAGTTATGCAGGTACTTCGATATCAGGGCGAACCAGTAAAAGACGCTATGACCCATCCAGGGAAGCAAGATTTTTTTGCCGAACAGAATGATGAGGCCGGATGCGGCCAGGATGAGAAAGGTAATTGCGGTGGTCCAGTGTATCAGCCGGTCCCAGGCAGTGAAACGCTGAATCCGGTCGCCGGTTCCGCGTGATTCGGCAGCCGGGCCAACCGCCTTATAAAAACCGAAGATCAGCAGAGGCACAACCAGAAGCAGCGTGCCGGCGATCGTGGCAATCGGGCCGTTGCGCAGGTTGCGCCAGGTATTGCCGCCGCGTTGCAGGACCAGGTCCTGCTCCGGCATGAAGCCCGGCGGGATAATGTAATGCCGGTCGAAGTGACGGCGTCCCGATGCGAAGGAACTAAAGCCGGGTTCGGGCACATCCTTTTCGACTTGCAGGATGGTTTGTTCTTCCGCATAGGCAGGCGTAGCGCTCTCGTTCGGCACCGCCGCCAGCGCGGAGCCGGATAGCGCCAGCGCAAGCAGGAAAGCCAGCCTGAGGCCTGGCCACGAAGTTTCGAAAGCCATCGTCAAACTCCGATCACGGTTTGGTCCGCTCGTATTCATTCTGCAGGTGGTTACGGTTGGTGATTGCCGCATTCCATGCCAGACGGTCGTTATGGAAATGAACCTGGTGCGGCAGATTGTCCGGCTTGCCGTTGTATTCTCCGTTGCGCCAGCCCGGGTACTGCTCAACTTCGAGGCAACCGCCCAGCGTCACAGCGATGAGGGTGGTCATAAGCAATCGCATCTGTTTCATGTCGGAAGCGCCCTTGGATTGTTCTGGTAGTCGCCAGGAACATGGTTGTTACGCGGTCCATCTTCCTTGCCATTTGTATTGGGGCCATTTGATTCAGCGCCATGCCTGCGCTTTTCATAGGCGATGTTCCAGCCCCACAGTTCCGGGCCGTAGCCACGGGTTTCCACGCGCCGCTTGTAAATATTGGCAATGATGCTGGCGTCGCCGCCCAGCAGCGCCTTGGTGCCGCACTGTTCCGCACATTGCGGCAGCTTGCCTTCGCTGATGCGATTGCGGCCGTATTTCTTGAATTCCGCTTCCGAATTGTCAGGCTCCGGGCCTCCTGCGCAAAAGGTGCATTTATCCATCTTGCCGCGATGATTGAAGGCCCCGGTGTCGGGAAATTGCGGGGCGCCGAACGGACAGGCCAGGGAGCAATATCCGCAGCCGATGCACTTGTCCTTGTCGTGAAGTACGATCCCATCCGGCGTATGGTAAAAGCAGTCGGTCGGGCAGACCGCCATGCAAGGCGCATCAGTACAGTGCATGCACGCAATGGAAAGATAGTGTTCGCCTGGCACCCCGTCGTTGATGGTGACGACGCGCCTGCGGTTGACCCCCCAGGGTGTTTCATTTTCGTTCTTGCACGCAGTGACACAGCCATTGCAATCTATGCAGCGCTCGGTGTCGCAGATGAACTTCATTCTCGATGCCATCGGATGTTCCTCAGTATTTCGCTATTCTGCAAAGGGAAACCTTGGTTTCCTGCATCATGGTCACGACGTCGTAACCATAGGTCCAGCCGGTGTTGACCGCCTCACCCAGTACGATAGGCGCGGCGCCTTCCGGATAGTTCTTGCGCAAGTCTTCACCCATCCACCAGCCGCCGAAGTGATAGGGCATCCAAACGGTGCCCTGCGCCACGCGCGGCGTGACCATTGCATGCACCTTCAGGCGGGCCCCGGTCGGTGTTTCGACCCAGACGAACTCCTTGGTTTTTGCGCCTATCTGCATCGCGTCCTGCGGATTGATTTCCACGAACATTGCTTGCTGCAGTTCCGCCAGCCAGGGATTCGAACGCGTTTCATCGCCGCCGCCTTCGTATTCCACCAGGCGGCCGGAAGTCATAATAAGGGGATAGTCCTTCGAGAAATCCATGGCCTGTACCGACTTGAACAGAGTCGGAAGCCGCCAGAAAGCGGCCTTGTCGTCATAAGTCGGATAGCGGGCGACAAGATCGCGGCGCGGTGTCATCAGCGGTTCGCGATGCACCGGCACCGGGTCCGGGAAGTTCCAGACATGGCAACGCGCGCGCGCATTGCCGTATGGCGCGCAACCATGTTCGATGGCGACGCGGATGATGCCGCCGGACAGATCGGTTTTCCAGTTCTTGCCCTCGGCCAGCGCCTGCTCTTCCGGCGTCAGTTCATTCCACCATCCGAGCCGCTTGAGAAAGACGTGGTCGAATTCCGGATACCCGGTATCTATTTCGCAGTCCTTCGTTGTCGAACCATCCGCCGCAAGCAGGCTTGCATTCTTGTACTCCACGCCCCAGTTCGCGCGGAACGGCAGGCCGCCTTCGGCGACCGGCTTGTTCAGGTCGTACAGGATGGGCGTGCCCGGGTGCTTCATTTCCGGCGTGCCCCAGCAGGGCCACGGCAAACCATAATAATCGCCCTTGCATGGTCCGGATTCGGCCCGTAGCGTGCCCGGATTGAATGTGTGCTTGTTCTGCATGTGCAGCTTCAGGCGCTCGGGTGAGCAACCGGTGTAGCCGATGGTCCAGCAGGAACGGTTGATCTCGCGCAGGATGTCTTCAATTACAGGCTCGTTTCTGACTACCTTGATGTTCTTGCACAGCTCATTCGCAAAGCCGAATTTTTTTGCGAACAAGTACATGATTTCATGATCGGTCTTGCATTCGAAGAGCGGCTGGATAACCCGCTCGCGCCACTGGATACTACGGTTGGACGCGGTGCAGGAACCCTGGGTCTCGAATTGCGTGGTCGCCGGCAGCAGGTAAACGCCATCCTTTCGTCCATGCATGGCCGCGGTCATTGTCGGATACGGATCGATCACGACCAGCATGTCCAGCTTTTGCATCGCCTCCTTCATGTCCGGCAAGCGGGTCTGGCTGTTCGGCGCGTGCCCCCAGTAAAGGACCGCCCGCAGATTGCTGGGCTGATCGACGAATTCATTCTTTTCCAGCACGCCGTCGAACCAGCGCGTCACGGTGGTGCCCGGCTTTTCCATCAATTCCTTCGATGCAAAGCGGGACAGCAGCCAGTTGTAATCGACACCCCATACATTCGCAAAGTGCTTCCACGCCGGCTCGGCAAGGCCATAGTAGCCGGGCAGGGAATCCGGGTTCGGCCCGACATCGGTCGCTCCCTGCACGTTGTCATGACCTCGATAGATATTGGCGCCACCGCCGGCAATGCCGATATTGCCGAGCGCAAGCTGGAGGATCGACAGGGAGCGCACATTGGCCGTGCCCACGTGGTGTTGTGTGATGCCCATGCACCAGACCACGGAAGAGGGCCGGTTCTTGGCCAGCATTTCGGCTGCTAGCCGCACCGCAGATTCCGGCACGCCGGTCACATCGGATACCTTGTCGGGCGTCCACTTCGCGACTTCCTTGCGCACCTCATCCATTCCGTAGGTACGCTCGGAAATGTATTTCCGGTCTTCCCAGCCGTTTTCAAAGATATGCCATAGCATGCCCCATACGAACGCGATATCGGTGCCCGGCCGGATGCGCACGTAATGGTGAGCAAAGCGCGCGGTTCGCGTGAAGCGCGGATCGACCACGATCATTTTTGCGCCAAGCTCTTTCGCATGCAGGAAATGCAGCATGGAGATCGGGTGGGCTTCCGACGGATTCGACCCGATAAAGAGGACAGCCTTGGTGCTATGCAGATCATTGAAGGAATTGGTCATTGCACCATAGCCGTAGGTCTGCGCGACACCGGCGACCGTTGTGGAATGGCAAAGACGCGCCTGATGATCAGTATTGTTGCTGCCCCACATGGAGACGAACTTGCGCAGCAGGTAAGCCTGTTCATTGTTGTGCTTGCTCGACCCAATCCAGAAAACCGCGTCCTGACCTGCTTGCTGGCGGATCTGCAGCAGTTTGTCGCCCACTTCATTGATGGCCTGATCCCAGCTGATGCGCTGGTATTTGCCGTTAACCAGTTTCATCGGATACCGCAACCGGTGCTCGCCATGCCCATGCTCGCGGACCGATGCGCCCTTCGCGCAATGGGCGCCCAAATTAAGCGGCGAGTCGAATGCCGTCTCTTGGCGCACCCAGACGCCGTTTTGGACGATGGCCTCGACCGAGCAGCCGACCGAGCAATGGCTGCAGACAGTGTGCTTCAACTCTGCCTTTCCGGAACCGGCGATATTGCCGCTTTCGGCAGCGGCGGCGGGCTGGATTACATTCAATGGAAGATGGCGCGCCAGCATGCCGGCCCCGGCCGTTACGCCGGCGCGGATCAGGAAGCCGCGGCGGTTCAGCGTGGTGGTTGCAAGCTGATTCAGCCCCTTGCGCAACGAACCGTTTTTACTCTGGGCGCCAGCCGGTTTCTTTACCAGGGTCATGGTTGCCGCTCCCTAGTAAAACGCCGCGGAGCGATAGTATTTACGTATATGATCGGTTTCGTGATAGCCGACACTGCCGGCCGCATTATCCGGCGCCGAGGGGACGATCGCTTCTTCAGCACCTTGCCATCTTGTCAGCAGAGCCGCGACGGCGATTGCAGGTGCGCAGGCAGCTGCCGTAAGAAAAGTACGGCGTTTGATATCAGGTTTTACCGCGTTCATATGTTCCATTCCTGAAGCTGCGTTTCTAAAACTCTATTACTGGGGTTCATATACATTGTCGATGCTGTCTTCCATTTCGAATGCTTCGAATTCCACTTCGAAGAATGCCTGGGTAAACGTGGCGACATGTCGATAGAAATTGGCGCCATCGGCATTGCGGATATCATCCACGCAACGGCTGTACCAGGGAGCAATATGCTTGATGAAAAACGCTTTCTGTACCTCGGCCGGCTGCCGTGCGGCGCCTTGCGTGCCGTCGATGAGAATTCGCATCGCCTCGCATAGGGCGCCGAGATGGTCTTCCGGTTCGCCGACCCCGACGGTGCGCGCGAGACCCAGCATGCGCAAATCGTCGCGCAGCGCCGCGAGCGGCTTTTCCATCATGAAGCCGGTCAGGTAATGCGATCCGTAGGGATTCACGGGCGGCGTGCCGACACTGATAAATAATGCGTCGAACTCATCCTGTATGACGGTCCCGTCCATCAGGGCGGCGGCAAGAATCAGTTGTTCCCAGGCCTGGTCGAGCGGATGGCCGGGCTGCGTCGAATGCAGCGAATCGGCGGCGGCCAGCGCGGAGAGCAGCGCCGCGTCAGGCGGCCGCAGCAATAGGGTGGCGATCAATGCGTACAGGTCGGCCCGTGCCTGGTCTTCCAGGGATAGCGACGGCGGCATCCTGCCGAGAGAGATAATGGCCGGTTCCAATGAAGGCTCGTTTCGTTTGAAAATTAATCAGGGTCCTAGTCATTGAAACGGCATGTTGACGGAAGTTCCATATCGGGATGGGAATGCCAATCTCAGCAACGCAGGATTTGTTGTATATCAAATGCGCCCGCTCGCAGTCACAGTAGACGGGAGTCCCTCGGCTTCCTGACGCGGCCTTTTCAAGTCGGTGACAGCCGGTGCATGCCGTGCCGTCATCATGTCCACGACGCGGCAGTCGCCGCACATCTTGATGCGGTCGAGGTTTCCCGCAAAAGCGCCATGTCCGGCGAGCCGGCCCAACATGTTTTCAATGACTTTTACCGTACCGATTGGCTTGCTGCAGCGTATGCAGTGAAACGGTTCCGCTTCATTAAGAATTGCCGGTTTCTTCGCCGCATCACCCAGGCACAGACGCGGCACGAGTTGAATTGCCTGTTCCGGGCAACTGTTTGCGCACAATCCGCATTGGACACAGTTCTTTTCAATAAAGCGCAGCTGCGGACTGTCGGCAGTAGGCATCAGCGCCGAGGCCGGACATGTGCCGGTGCAGGCCATGCACAGCGTGCAAGCATCCTTGTCGATGGCAAGCGTGCCAAACGGCGCACCCTCAGGCAGGGGAATAAGTTCGTTCTTTGCGGGCGCCTGTTCATATAGGTGGCGCAGCACGAAATCCAGGGTATTGCGCTTTTCGGCAAACAGGTCGAACTTCGCAGGCGGCACCGGTGCGTCGGCAGGCGCCTGTCCTTGTAACGCAGCATCGAGCGCACCGGGCGAATCCGCTTCGATCAATTCAAGCTGCCGCCCGCTATAACCGAGACCGGACAGGATTGCCTGCGCAATGGCAATCTGCTGTCGCAACGCAGAGACATACTGCGGCGCCTCTTTTCCGGTTACCAGCACGCTGACCCCGGATGCGCCGTACGAGATTCCTCCAAGCCAGAGGTCGATTCCGGCGGAAGCCACGTGATGTAACTCTACTGGAATGACGCGTGCCGGTATCCCCTTGTGGGATTTCCCGGCCTTTGCAAGCCTTCCCAGCTGACTGATGAGTTCGCCGCCATGCTCGCGGCCGTAAAAAAGCAGGACTGCATGTTCTCCGCCCGCATTTGCATAGGCGCCCAATAAGGTCTTGAGTCGCTTCCCGGTATAAGGCACGCCCGGGTCTGCATAGGCAAGCGCGCCGGAGGGGCAGACCGTCGTGCATGCGCCGCATCCGGCGCAGAGATGCGGATCGACCTTGATGCGGTCGCCGTCGCCCTGGATCGCCTTTGCCGAGCAAATATCGATGCAGGCATTGCAGCCGCTTTGCTTGTTGCGGCTATGCGCGCATAGCCGCTCCTTGTACTGGAAATATTTCGGCTTTTCGAATTCGCCGACCATTTGCGTCAAGCGGGCCGCGTCGCGCATCTGCGCACGCAAGTCCTTGCCGGGGGCGAAATAACCGTAGGGGGTCTGGTGCATCGGCAGCAGCGGCGCGTCGGACAGGTCGAGCACCAGGTCATATTCGCCATTCCTGTCACGCACGTCGCGCATGAAGTCGATTGCACCCACCGGCCCGCACGCCTTTACGCAGTCTCCATGGCGCCGGCATTTTTCCGCGTCGACCTGATAGAGCAGGTCAATCGCATTCTCGGGACAGGCGGCAATACATTCATTGCAGCGTATGCATAAATCCAGGTCGATAGGATTGCTTTGCTGCCACTTTACCTTGAACGCACCGAGCCAGCCGCTGACATTAACATTGCTTCCGCTGAACACCGGGTATTCCCGATTGATGGGCAGGGCGGCTGTAACGCGGGTTTCGTCAATCAATACCGTCACACTTAATTGATCGCTTAATTGTTCTGCCCATGCCAGCGCCGTATCGGCACTGCCGACGATCAGCACACGGCCGTGTGAAGCATAACTGACGGTCGGAAGAGGGTCCGGCTGGGGGCGCGCCGCGTCCGCCAACAGCGCCGCCATTTTGGGCAGGGACGCGTAGGCTTGTGCGCCCCATCCGCCGGTCTCCCGGATATTGACAAAGCGCAGCGGCGCGACAGAGCGTGTTTCTTCGGCGAGTTCTTTAAACAGGGCGCTTTCCTGTGTACAGGCGACGACCACCGTATCGTCCCCTTTGACCGAGTCCAGGTACAGGGCGGCATCCCGTCCGCACAACTGGGTCGCGACCGGGAGCGGCCCGCTACCAAGCACTTCGCCCAATCGTTGTCCTGCGACGGCATTGAGCGGCATTGTACGATTGCAACTGCAGATATGGAACCTGGTGGTCATGGCGGACTCGGGGGGAGAACGGATGGAACGGGCTGGCTGGCCTGTTCGTCCGGCGCAACAGCAGCGGAAACGCCGGCTCGCGCTGGTGGATGGTCCACGGTGTCGTTTGCCTGGACCGCCTTGGATTCATCGTCTTGAATGCCTGGATCGATCGCTGGAAGGGAGGGCGACAACCGATTCGACTCACGGCTTTCAGCCTGGTGCGGCTCAGTATCTGCCGCGGCGTCCGGTTCCAAAGCGCTGTTGGTCGCGTGCTCTGTCGCCGCCGCACGTACCGGCTGGGGATTGAGCGTGCTATTTGCATGCCGGAGCGCCGCCAGCATGCCGGCCGGCAAGGGGGAGGGCTTCGTGTAGTCGTCAATATAAATGTCGAGGCCGTCCATCACATTGAAATGCGGATCGGAAAACAGCTTCTTCATTGCTGCGCGGCGCACTGCCTTATCCACGCCTTTTGCGACAAAGCGTGAATAGTCGGATTCGGCGTGGAGGAATGCCACGTCGCGCATGGTCGGCAACGGGGGTGCGGAAAGCCCGGCTTGCCGCTCTGCCGCCGGGACAGGCGAAGCGTCCGCATGCCGGCCTGCATCGGTGCCTTGCAGTGCCTCATCACTCTCTGCTTTGCGCCGGACCCAGCGCCGGAAAAAACTTTCAGCCATTCTAAAATACTTGAGATGTTGCTTCTGGTTGAGCGTAGCGAATCAGCGGCATGGGGCATTGACGCCGGACAAAGCCGGCGAATATTGATCGCTTCGATTGGTTATTGCTTCTTTTTATTGTAATGGCGGACCACGGCCCAGGTCAGGCCAGTGCAAAGTATGGCAATCAACGCTGCTTCTTCAAAGCGCTTCACTCCGTGGAGCAACGATTCAAGCACATTGCCGAACTGGTAGCCTAGCCATGCTATCAAGACAGCCCATATTGCTGCGCCGATCATATTGAGTATGGCAAACCGCAAAGGGTCTACTTTTAGGGCACCCATGATGATCGGGCCCGCGACGCGCATTCCGTACAGGAAACGAATGCTCAGGATCAGGGGACTATGGTACTTTGCCAGCAGGCGTTCTACGCGAGGCACCTGTTTTTGTAACGAAGGAAACTTGCTCAAGATACGACAGCCGTGGCGCCGGCCAAGGAGAAAAAAGAGTTGATCACCAAGGGTGCTTCCAAGAAAAGCCAAAAGCATGACCGTACCCAGATCCATCAACCCGCGTTGCGCGGCGAATCCGGAAAACAGCAATATGGTTTCCCCTTCCAGAAAAGTGCCGACGAAGACGGCAATATAACCGTATTGCTCCACTACACCAGATATTGTCATTATCAACCGCTATCGGAATCTGGAAGATTGAGGCTTTTACAACGTGACGGAATGCAAACCCGCGGACTGTATCGATCTGTCCGTCGCCTGTATGGAAATACCGATCAAAAAGCTGCGCCAGTTGAAGTGTATTGCTCTGATCTGATTTGACCTTTATCCGAGTGGACGTTCCACACTTGTTCGTTCCGACGCCTGCACGACATCGTGGCGCAGCAGTGACGGAAGATAGCGGCAATGCTGGCAGCATCGAATCATGGTCGCACCGCTCGCGGCAGACATGACCTGGCGTTTCTCAGGCAACTGGTGAATAACAACTATTCTTTGCACGCCGGCGAAGGACCTTGCCAGGAAGATGCGGTCCCGCAGGCCAACCCATATTCATGGCCGTTCCGTGTGGAGTACATTGTGGCCTGGTCCACGACCTGGCAGCACAACGCCGGCGTCATATCGTTCAACAGGTGTCGGTGTTCTTTACACTTTGCCACTAAAATAGTTGCCCGCAGTAACTAACCCATTTGGCCTTGGTCGGCATTGGATTGTTCGGATTCCTTGCTACCCGTCGCCGCAAGTCGTAAATCGTTATTCGCATTGCATAAAACGGCAGCCTTCGCGGCTGCCGTTTTTTTACTTTGGCGTATCTTGCCGCGCAGTGGCATTTCCAGCGTTATCCGCGACATCGATACGCCCGTAGAGCCCATGCATTTCTTCATCCGGACCTGCGGCAAAGAAGAGCGTATTGACGGATTGGTTCTGGATACCGTTGCCGAAAGCCAGTCCCCACAGACCGCTGATCTGAATTGGCTGCCGGTCCGGCGCCTGGAGTTCACCGACGAAGCGTCCGCTGGCAACGTCATACGCATTAATCCTGCCGTTACCGAAGTTTCCTACCAATAGGGTATTGCTGAATTTGCCGAAGCCGGCTGGCGCGAAAGTCATTCCCCACGGCGCGTTGAGGGCGCCGCCGGATGCCACGCGCCTGAGAAGCTGTCAATTCGGATCAAACACATCCACGAATCCCATGCCGTCCCCGGCAACTTCATCCACTTTGTCGGCGTCCTGCCTTGCTTAGGCTACATAGATATTGCCATTGATCGTCTGCACGTTGAACGGCGCATAACCGGCAGGCAGTGAAGCATCGTTGAAAGCACCGCCGGAAAGCGTAACTGGTTTGAACGACGCATCAAAGACATCGATCCTGTTATTGTGGAAGTCGGCAGCATATAGCCGGTTCGCTGTGCCGTTGCCACTCAGGGCGAGCCCCTTGTAGACGGCGCCGCTCGATGCGGAATTGTCGATAACCCGTATCGCATGCGTCATATCCACATTCGGCGCCCAGCCGGCGATGACGCCGTCTTCCGTCGCAAAGATGAAGCGGCTCGGGCCCGATGCACCGCTCTGCGTCACCACGAAGTCCGTAGAGCCGCTGTATACGATGCCGGTCGGCGTTCCGCCGCCGGCAGCATTTTGCGACGCGGGTATTTGCACGACGAGTGACTGCGGCTTGCCAGCGCCATCGTACAGGGTAGAGACGCCTGTGCCGTTATCCGCTACCCAAACGAAACCAAACGGGTTAAATGCAACTCCCCATCCATTCACGAGGTTTGGATCGGTATTGGCTGCGGGAACGGATCCATCCGAAACGAGGTTTTGCTGCTGATAAAAATCGCTGGCAGCATATGCTGGCGGAAAAGCCACCATGACGAGCACGACCAGCGCGGACACGCACCGGCTAATCGGTTTGCAGCGTAGGGCAATCATTTGGAACACCTCCAAAGAGCAGGAATTACGACAGACTCGATGTGATCGGCACATGCCTGTTCCGTTTAGTCTTCAGCCGGCGAGTCTTTCAATCTCCTCTACTAACCATAGCAGATGGATTCCCGGGTCTGTTCATCAGCGCGCTGACCTTGATGAACATCACAGGCCGCCGCATGCGCCGCGCTGATGCCGGGAAAGCAGGTAAAGCTGAACCCGGGCGGCTTGAAAAGTCTATACTGAGGCCATGAATACAAAAGCCCTACCTGCACGGAATGTCTACGGCGAACCACTGGTTCCGTGTTCGTTCGATCCTCTGACCGGTTTCTTCCGAGACGGATGCTGCAAGACCAATGACGAGGATATTGGCACGCACGTTGTTTGCGCTGTAATGACCGAGGATTTCCTGGTCTTCAGCAGCAGTCGCGGCAACGATCTGAGCACGCCGGTACCCGAGTGGGGATTCCCGGGATTAAAGCCTGGAGATCAGTGGTGCCTGTGCGCGCTGCGCTGGATGGAGGCATGTGTTGCCGACGCTGCTCCCCTGGTCGTGCTGGAAAGCTGCAATTATCATGTGCTCGACCTGATCGATATCGACGTTCTGAAGCGTTTTGATTACCGAAAGCGGGATACCGATTAATTTTTGCAGATTCGCAGGGAGAGCGCCATCTACGGCGGCGCATGATATTTTCACGGTGCGTTCGCGAACCCATGGCCTGGATTGAATTCAGGCTTGGCCAAATGTTTCAGTTTCCGATTTCCAGGGATTCCGGAGACCCGGACGTTTCCACAATGTGATGCTATGCGATAAGTACAAACAGCCAGGCGTAGACGAGCCCAGCTAAAAAAATCAGATCAGGCTCTCGCCGAGATAATGCAGATAGCCGCTCATTTCCACGCCCTTGGTCAGGATCATCAATCCCGTCAGCGTAGCGATCCTGCGCCAGTCGACCAATGCATGATAGCCGGCGGGTTGTTCTGGCGCAGCGGCCGTGAGCGCGATGAACACCGCAAACAGGGTCAGGAAAAATAGTCTTTGCGCAAAGCCTGGAATTAAACCTGCACTGCGGCATATTCCGAGGGAGTGTAATTGACAGGCGCACTGCCTGAGCCGCACTTTGCAATGTCGCCGGTGATAATTCGCCGGCCTGGTTCGGCGTGCCTGTCGCAACGCGTGCGCAGCCCGCAATAGCGCGCATATGCCTCACAATGTAAATGAATTTTGTTCATGCCGCTTATGAAAAACAATCGCTCGCTAGGACGGGAACACTAAGATAATCTGCCTCGGACTTTGCATGCGCCGATTGGGTCCGAAGGCATGGCGGCTACTTCGTATGTCCTCGAGACCGGTTCGTTACACTTAATAAACGGTATGGCGTCTGACGAAATACCGCATACACCAAGGATTGGAGACTTCAATGGATACGATTAAATCGGAGAGTGCCTTGCTCAAGCAGGAATCTCTCAAAATGTATATCGACGGCAAATGGGTGGCTTCCTCCAACGGCCGAACGCTTGAGAGCGT
>JAQGMO010000083.1 GCA_028292315.1 Herminiimonas sp.
ATGACCCAGCCATCGGACCGCCGATTTACCCCATTTGAAAGCCGGCCAGCCGGCGCCGACTCTACCAAGCCGACCATCCCTCTCGCCACGAAGTTGTCATTGCACGAGTTGAGAGCCGAGGCCAGGAAATAGTCTGGTTTGTAGGCGGCAACCGATTCGGCATGCGTCCTCTGGAAACAAGCAGGAAGCAAGACCAGTGCCGCGAGCATAAAAATTTTTTCCAATGGGGTTTCCGATCCGCTTATGCAATCAGGTAATTATAGGTATCCCAAAAATTACGTCCCAATAATTAGCCGGTTTTAATAGTTGGTCGTCATTAAGGCTCGGAATAAAGAATGCTTTTGTTTTTTGATCAATCCGCCATGCTGTAATCGAGCGCTGTCGTTCGCACAAATAGCCAGTAAACGTCAGCATTGTGCGCACTACCGAACTGAAATTAGTCGTAAGATGAATTACTGTCATTCAACTTGACTCTTCAGGAGAAATGTATGAATACCAGATTGAAATTAGCAAGGATTCTCTCTCTGCTGATGTTTACGACGCTGTCCGGGGCATCCTCGTCTGCGTTCGCGCAGAGCGCAGAGTATCGAATGGGCTATGACCAGGGATTTCGTGATGGTATTTCCGCTGCTCAGCAGGGCCGCAGCGAGCGAGGTGAAAGGCGACGCGGAGGCATAGAAATCGAAGATGCTTATTACGGCGTTCGAGGCGCTTCGTGCGATTTACGTGACACGCTTAGGCGAAACGCTATTGACAAACGGCGCATCGATATCACGGCAAACAATCGCCTGTGCGGCGATCCGGCGCCTGGGCAGCGCAAGCGCCTGGTCGTAAGCTACCGGTGCGGCGGTGGGCCAGTATTACGCAGTACCGCTGGCGAGGGTGAGGACATGACGATTTCCTGCCGGTAGGCCAGAGGGGAGCAAGTTAAATGCTTCGAGCCTACGTTCCAGGCCCGCGGGTCAGGGCTGTGGTTCGGGCCCGCGCAATAACATCTGAGCGGGCATGATAATTGTATAAGGGAAGGCTTCTTTTTCATCTATTCATACGTCATGATTCCACGTAGTTCTTTTTTATGCACCGTTCTATCAGCCGCATTTCTGTGCGGTATAGTCAGATCTGCCTGCGCGGTTGACGCAGCCTCATTCGAGTTCGCGGGAGCAGCCAAGGTGCAATCCGCGCGCTTCGCCGCTCAGTGGAACTGGCAATCGCAATGGCGCCCCTTGAATGGCACAAAACTCGTCGGTTATTGGGACCTGAGCCTCGCAGAATGGCGCGGCACCCGATTCAGAAATACGCCGGGACGGCATCAGTACCTTACCGATCTCGGCATCACCCCTGTACTTCGGCTTTCGGGCGAGACCGGAACTGGATCGTATTTTGAAGCAGGCGTCGGCGCCCACCTGCTTTCTGAAAAGTACAACAATAATGGCCACCGATTTTCTACCAATTTCCAGTTCGGCACGCATGTTGGTGTCGGATATGTATTTCAGAACCGTCTCGATCTAGGAATTAACTTCCGCCACCTTTCCAATGCGGGAATCATGCAGCCAAACAGTGGGCAAAATTTTGCCGGCGCGCGCATCGCTTACACGTTCTGAATTCCAACGTTCAATTCCAGCATTGGATACCAGCGTTCAATTCCAGCGCTTCAGCTGCTTCCGCTAAACGACCCCCAGCTCATGGGTTTCAGATTCGGTACCGAGAACCGACCCTTTCACGAATTCATGATGTATCTGCAGGTCGATTTCCACCGTCGTGCCGGGAAGGACTTCCTGTTCCACTGTCATCTGATAATAGTTGCCGTCCGGGTCTACCGCAACTGCGCGAATATAAGCTTCACCATCCTTGTTAGTAATGAATACGCTAAAGGGCGGGCCAAGTTCCTCGACTGCCCCATCGGTTAAAAAGACTGCATAAACTCTTTTGTCACTCATGACATACCTCGTATTTAACGTGCTTTTTGCAGTACCGGGTTCAATTCAAATCGATTATTTTTTTACGATGGATTCGCGTGCATCCGGCACGATTTCATGCACGACTACGCCGGTTTTCACGGGGCCGAAAGAGAGCCAGTCTTCATGCTTCCTGGCGCGCATGGCGTCGTTATAGCCTTGCTCCCAGCGCCATTCGATCGACCCCTTGGAGAAATTGATATCCTTCCATGCCATCTGCCAATCGCGTCCGGCATAGGCGAGACGCACGATGTGCATCGTGGTATCGCAGCCAAGCTCCAGCGCTTCCTTATGCTCTTGGGCAGTCTTTTTTTCATAAGGTATTTTTTCATGCAGGGCGCGCAGCGAACAGCGTAATCCGTGCATGCGCAGATAGTCCTTAATATGATGTTTGGAACGCGAAGCATAGGCCACGTCTTTCTGGCGCGTATAAACTTGTTGCACCGTGCACGGCTCCGGTCCGGTCGCGCTCCAGAGGTCGACCATGAAGCACAGGGTATCGACGACAGGTTCTTCATCCAGGACGATTTCAAGCGGTGTGTTGGAATAAAGACCGCCATCCCAATACAACTCGCCATCGATCCGGATCGGCGGGAAACCGGGGGGCAGGGCGCCGCTGGCCATGATATGTTCGATGCCGAGAGGCTGATGCAGATTGTCGAAATTGACCAGTTCGCCAGTGCTTACGTTTGTGGCACTGACGGTAAGCCGTATCCCGTTCGGCGAATTGAGATAAGGAAGATCGACCAGCCCGCGCAACGTTTCGGCCAGTTCGCTGGTGTCATAAAAGCTGGCGGCGTCTGGCTCGACCGGCAGGCCCATTGCAAAGGGATTGAACGGCCGCGGTGAATAGAATCCCGGCACGCCAAACAGTAAGGCATCCAGGCTTGCCATCCAGGCATTGAGTTGACGCGCCTTGTCGTGGACCATGCGCATGTCGAAGCGGTCCGGATGCGCGACGATATCCCAGAATTCCCTTAGCCGCGCCAGTCGCACGGAGCGTTCATTGCCGGCGATGATCGCGGCATTGATGGCGCCGATCGATGTCCCTACGATCCAGTCCGGCGTCAGCTTATGTTCGTGCAGCGCCTGGTACACCCCGGCCTGGTATGCGCCGAGCGCACCGCCCCCTTGCAATACCAGTGCGATACGCTGTGTGTTCGGCCGTCCGGAAATATGCTCGGGTTTATTCATGCGTCGCTGCCATCGACATCCGGACTCGGGCCTACATAACCTGATGGAAGTGGCAGGTGACGCGTTCCCATTCCTTGCACATGGGATAATTGTCAGCCGCCACGCCGGCGCACCTTACGCTTGCCCGCACGATCATTTGCGAATCGTCACTTGCGCGCGTATTCGAACTTGGGTAATGCCTTCAATGCTTCTTTCGTGGCGCCAGGTAGCACGAAATTACCGTCTTGCGTCTTCAACTGCTCCATCGGTATGGCTACATCGTGCCGGGCGATACCGAGGAAGCCTCCGGCGCCGATAATTGCGAATGAAACCGAGTTCTTTGGCGTGATGATAATGTCATCGATCTTGCCGATTCGTTCTTTTTTATCGTTTTGTACCGTTTTGCCAAGCAAATCTTTCTTCGCACTCCAGCCGAGCACGAGCGCTTCCATTTCCACTACGGTGACACCGAGTTCGGATCTGCCGGCGACAGGCGGCGAACCGCCTGCGGTTGCGCCGCTGGTGCCGGGAGCGCCCGACGTTTCCGACGGGCCCGAGCTACCGGGTGCGCCATGCGCGCCGGACGATGGCGCCGCGCCTGCCGGCGGCGGAACCGCGGTGGTGCCGGGCGTAGCCGTTGTGCCGGTTGCGCCGCTTGCCCCTGAGGTACCCGATGCAGCGGGTTGACCCGACGGACTTTCCTGACCTTGCTGCGTAGGCTGCGTTGTCTGGGTAAATGCAATTCCAGCACATAGGTACACAACGGCCATGGTTAGGACAATGACAATTCGCTTCATGATAATTTCCTTTGCGGTTAGGTATTCCACTCGTGGGACGCTATGCGACGTTGCGGCCGGAAATCAGGTCCGGACGTACTGATAGCCTATATGTTCACGGCATGGTCGCAGCATGGTCACAGCGCGACAGGCGATACCCGTTCCGTTGGCACCATTCCACTGCCGCCGACTATCCGTGAGCAAGTCGCATGCCGCAGGCGGAGCGGCCACGCGTTGCTACAGCTCGGTGACTGAGGTTCTCGTTCGCAGCGTCTTGGTCCGGCATGCGTGCTGGCTGCGCAAATTATTCGATGCGGCAAAACGCAGGAATTACAGGTTTGCCGTAATTCTTACCTATGCCAGTGATTACATAACATCGCGATGCACGCCATATCAGTGTCAATGGCTCGCATCATGGCATTCATATCCATGCGGTATGATTGAGTATATGAATCCCAGCAATTCAACCATCGCGGTCATCATGATCGTGCTCTCCGCCCTCCTGTTTTCAATCATGGATGCCATCACTAAATATGTCGGCGGCTTCCTATCCGTCGTACTTGTACTGTGGGCACGCTACAGCATCCAGGCTGCTCTGATGGCAATGTGGATAGGGCGCTCGCGCGGGCTGGCCGGTTTTGCCACCGCACACCCGCGCTTCCAGGTATTGCGAGGCGTTCTGCTGCTGATAATCAGCGTCCTGGCATTTCTGGGCTTGCGCGCGTTGCCGCTGGCGGAGTTCACCGCCATTATCATGCTGTCGCCGATCCTGGTTACCGCCGCGGCCGGCTGGATGCTCAAGGAATCGGTAGGCCGCATGCGCTGGGCGCTGGTATGGGGTGGCTTCATCGGGACCCTTATCGTGATTCGTCCCGGCAGCGGTCTGTTCGGCGCCGCCGTTGCATTGCCGCTGCTTGCAATGCTGGTCTCGAGCGCATATAGCCTGCTTACCAGCCGCCTTGCCGTACTTGAAAATCCTTACACGACACAATTTTATACGGGCATCACCGGCAGCCTGTTGCTATTGCCCATGATGTTGCTGCAGGCGGATAGCTTGCCCGGAATATTGCACGATCTCGCGTGGACGCATCTGTCGCTGCTCATCGTGATCGGAATACTTGGGTCAATCGGACACCTGATGCTTGTGATGGCATTTAGCCGGGCGGGCACGGCATCGCTCATGCCTTTTACCTACACGCAAATCGGTTTCGCCGCGATCATGAGCTGGCTGGCATTCCGCCACGCGCCCGATTTCTGGGCCTGGATCGGCATGGCAACAATCGCCGCATGCGGCGCAGCCACTGCGTGGCTGAATATGCAGTCGGCGCAGCGCGCCAAGTGATTGGCCGGGCCTGACCGGTCCGCCTGGTTATGCAAGTAATACTTCTGCTTTTCCGAAGAAAGTGATCTCTTTTATTCGCTTTTTTAAGCGCTTGAAATCTTATATCATGACAGTTGCTCTAATCATGAAACATGTTTTTGCCAAGGAGTTGAAATGATTGAAAAAACTGATTGGGAAGTCGTCGACGGACTGTCACCGTCACCGGGATCGGCCCGGCCGGAGTCCAAACAGCATTTGTTGAGAACCCTGCTAGGACCTTGGTGGCGCTGGAAAATCGCTGCGCTCGCCACAGTCGGCGGCGTGGTCCTGTTATTCTTCGCGGCATTTACCGGCATGATTTTGCTGTTCATGCTGGCTGCGGCAGGGCTCGCTATCGGCATCGGAAAACTGCGTCGTTGGCTGCGCGGCGCGCGCGCGCCGTCTTCCCTTAATCCCGCTTCGCGCACCAAGCCGCCAGTCCCCTCGGGCGGCGCCCGCTGAACATACCGGCGCAGCCTGTTTCCTCAGGTTCCGTCGGCGTCATGACACTGCACTTCGCCTCCGGGGTGCCGGCTGTCCGCATCCGTGTTTAAATTTTTTGAACACGGCATGCAATTTTGCTTACAATCACCTTCCTGTCCTTCAGGGAAGATGCCGGCAACGGATGCGGCATTCCGATCGTGATTTACTAGCATATTCAATGTCCGCAAAAACGAAGTCCAATGGACTTGCCTTTCATCACCCGCTTGCGTTCTGGCTCGGCTGTCTCGCACTTGCTGCCGGCGTTTTAGCGCATTTCCCAATGTTCCTGCATGCTGCCCACATGGGTTATCACATGGCCGGCATGCCGATGGATGCCCCGATGATGACCGGCATGGGTTTGATTCCCGCAGGCTTTTTCCTCGCCGCCTACGGTCTGATGCCGCGGCTCGGGCAACTGCGGCACAACCTGCACGGCGCGCCGATCCAGTTTCATATAGCGGATGGCATACCGCTTAATCGGGAACACTGGAAGCTTGTGATCGTGTTACTGGTTGCCCTGGCGGTCGATGTAATGAAACCGGCGACATTGGGGTTCGTAATGCCGGGCGTGTCCAGGGAATATGACATCAGCAAACAGGCCGCCGGCTGGCTACCCCTGGTCGCACTGACGGGCACCACGGTCGGTTCGGTCGTCTGGGGCCGGATTGCGGATTTATTCGGCCGCCGCGCTGCGATCCTGTTGTCCGCCCTTATGTTCATCGGCACCGCGATTTGCGGCGCCATGACATCGTTCGAGGCCAACCTGGTCATGTGTTTCCTGATGGGCGCCTCGGCCGGCGGGTTACTTCCGATTACCTTTACGCTGATGGCTG
>JAQGMO010000115.1 GCA_028292315.1 Herminiimonas sp.
TCGCCGCGCAAAAAATCCTGGATCGGGTCGGGTACAAGTAAGTCCTGCTAAACTAACCGTACTGCTGCCCGTTTGCCGGGCAGGCGGCGCAGCCTGAATTATTTCAGGCGGGCGCCGCCAGAACTTCGTGCAGGGCGCCGCGCGGAAACTTCACCGTAAACACACTGCCACGGCCCGGCTCCGAATCGATAGCCAGGACGGCATTATGTCGTAGCAAGACGTGCTTCACGATCGCCAGCCCAAGGCCGGTACCCTGTGTTTCACGCGAGCGGCTTTTGTCCACGCGGTAAAATCGTTCCGTCAGGCGAAGTATATGTTCAGGCCGGATTCCGATGCCATCGTCGCGCACGACGAATTGCGGTCCCTCCGCGGTATCCTGCCAAGCCAGTTCGATAGTGCCGTGTTCGGGCGTGTAGCGAACCGCGTTCGATACCAGGTTACTGAAGGCGCTGCGTAATTCATCGGGGCTTCCCATGATATCCGGACCATCGATGGATAATGTAATGCTGTGCCGGCCAGCCGATAAGGCTTGCGCCTCACTGACAATTTGATTCAGCAAGGCCGTGATGCCGACAGGCTCCGGACGCACCGGATAATCCATCGACTCTAGCCTGGTCAGTGCAAGCATGTCTTCCACCAGGTTTTGCATGCGCTTGCCTTGCTCTGTCATCAGCTTCAAGTGGGTCATCCTGGTTTCAGGATCAAGGGCCGGCTGGCCGGCCGCGATTTCCAGGAAGCCGTTGATCACGGTCAACGGTGTGCGCAATTCATGCGACGCATTGGCAATGAAATCGCGCCGCATCATTTCGATGCGCTCGACTTCCGTCGCATCATGCGTCACCAGGATCTGGCGCCGGCTTTCAAATGGAATTATATGCACGATCAGCTTGCGCTCCCGCAACGACAGCGTCAGCGGCTGATCATAGCGCCCGAGAATGATGTAGTCGATAAAATTCGGGTTGCGGATCAGGTTGGTGACTCGCATGCCGCGATCGCGTTCAAGATTCAATCCGAGATGCCGCTCTGCCGCCGGATTGCACCATTCAAGAAACAGCACATCGTCCATGATCGCGACGCCGTCCGGCAACAGACTCATCGCCTGCCGGAAACGCGTCAGCCATTCCGATAACTCGGCGCGATTCTTTTCATCGTCGCGGCGCAGACGGTACAAACGCGAAAAAATATCGGTCCACGCGCCCCAGCCGTCCGGCAGCTTCATACTATCGGGATGATCGAGCCAGTTCGATAACTGGTAAAGATAACCAAGCTGCACGACGATGAGGATAAGCAGGCCGAGTACGGCGATCCCAAGACCAAGGGTCAGCCCGAGGAACCACCATGTGATCCCGGCCAACAGCAGAATCAGGGACAAACGCAGCGCGGCCGGAATCCAGAACAACAATTGCGGATTCATAAGGATGTTTTATTTTTCAGAGAGCATATAGCCTACACTACGCACGGTCCGGATCAGCGATTCGCCTTCCTTAAGCGCTTTGCGCAAGCGTAACACGTGCACATCCACAGTGCGCTCCTCGATAACCGCATGATCACCCCATACCTTATCGAGCAGCTGGCTTCTTGAAAATACGCGGTCGGGATGGGCAAGGAAAAATTTCAGGAGCTTGTATTCCGCATGCCCGATGTCGATTTTCTGGTCATTCAGGCTCACCGTGCAGCTCACGGGGTCGAGACTGACCGGACCGGCGGTCATGGTGCTCTGGGCATGCTCCGGCGCTTTGCGTCGCAGCAGGGCCTTGATGCGGGCCGTCAGCTCACGCGGCGAGAACGGCTTTGTAATATAGTCGTCCGCGCCATTGTCCAGGCCCGCGATCTTGTCTTCTTCCATGCTTTTCGCCGTGAGCATAATCACCGGCAAGCCGCTGAAATGGCGATCGGCCCGGATTTTGGACAGCAGCCGCAAGCCTGACTGATCGGGCAACATCCAATCGAGCAAGATCAATTGCGGGGTGCGTCGTTGCAAAAGCTCCCAGGCTTCGGCCGCGGTGTGCACCGCCGACGTTTCCCAGTTCGCTTGCTTCAGAGTAAAGGAAACCAGCTCGACAATCGCGGGCTCATCTTCCACAACAAGAATGAACGGTTTATCAGATGCCATTCGTGCAAATCCTAAGCGGGGTTATCCGGCTTTGCCACACCATAATGCGTGTGGCGAATATCTTTGCCTTCGACCACATAGATCACGTATTCAGCAATATTCTTCGCATGGTCGCCGATCCGCTCGATTGCCTTGGCGACCCATAAGGTATCCAGCGCGGCTGAAATCGTGCGCGGATCTTCCATCATGAACGTAATCAGGTTCCGCATGATCGAGCGAAACTCATGATCGATCACCTCATCCCGGGCGATCAGGCGACCCGCCTGCTTTTCATCCAGCCGGGCGAAGGCGTCAAGCGCATCGTGCAGCATATCGCCGGCGCTGGTGGCGATCATCCTTACCGTTTCATAATGATTGATCGTGGCAACTCCGCGTTCCTGGATGGTGGTGGCGGCGCGCGCAATTTTCGTCGCTTCATCGCCGATGCGCTCCAGGTCGGTAATCACCTTGATGGTGGCCATGACCGTGCGCAAATCATTGGCGGCCGGCTGGCGCCTGACGATCAGGTGGCTGCAGGTATCATCCAGTGTCACTTCAAGCCGGTTGACATTTTCATCGGCCTTGATGACTTGCTCTGCACGTTCCGCGTTGCCGGTCCGGAAGCATGTCATGGCGTCCTGAAACTGGCTTTCCACCAGTCCGCCCATCAGTAAAACCTTGGAGCGTATCCCCTCGAGATCGAGGTCATACTGCTTCGAAGAGTGCTCGAATGGCATTGCGTGTCTCCTTGCTCGATTGATTAAGGACCGGTCCGGTTCAACCGAAGCGTCCGGTAATGTAATCCTGAGTTTCCCGCTTTCCGGGGTTCATGAAAATCTGGTCAGTTTCGCCGAATTCCACCAGTTCGCCCAGATACATATAGGCGGTGTAATCGGAGCAGCGCGCCGCCTGCTGCATATTATGGGTCACGATGGTGATGGTATAGTCTTCCTTCAGCTCGCTGATCAGCTCTTCGATCTTGGCTGTGGAAATCGGGTCGAGCGCCGAGGTCGGTTCGTCGAGCAGCAGCACATCGGGCTTGACGGCCACGCCGCGCGCAATGCACAAGCGCTGTTGCTGGCCGCCCGATAGCGAGAGACCGCTCTTGTTCAGCTTGTCCTTGACTTCGCCCCACAGGGCCGCCTTCTTGAGCGCCCACTCGACACGCTCATCCATTTCTCCCTTGGGGAGATTTTCATAAAGGCGCACGCCGAACGCGATATTGTCATAAACCGACATCGGGAACGGGGTCGGCTTCTGGAATACCATGCCTATCTTCGCGCGCAACATATTGAGGTCCTGTCCCTGCTCCAGGATATTGCGGCCGGCATACATGATCCGGCCTTCGGCACGTTGGCCAGGGTACAAGTCGTACATCCGGTTCAAGGTGCGCAGCAGGGTTGATTTGCCGCAGCCCGAAGGACCGATGAACGCGGTCACCTTGCGTTCGTGAATATTCAGATTAATATTCTTCAAGCCTTGAAAACTGCCATAAAAGAAATTCAGATTCGAAATTTCAATCGTGGTCTTGTGCGCAACATCCATGTCGACATTCATCGCCGTTTGCTTATTCATACCGATTGCCTGAAAAAGTTATTGATGGATTTTTTGATGAAACAAGGTGCGGGACAAGATATTGAGCCCCAGCACGCTGACGGTTACCAGTAATGCGCCGCCCCAGGCCAGCGACCGCCAGTTATCGTAAGGACTCATGGCAAACTGGTAGATGACAACCGGCAGGTTCGCCATTGGCGCGTTCATGTCGGCGCTGAAAAACTGGTTGTTCAAAGCCGTGAATAATAACGGTGCGGTCTCCCCCGAAATGCGGGCAATTGCCAGCAGCACACCGGTCACGACGCCGGCCTTGACCGCGCGCAGCCGCACCATGGTCGCCACCTTCCAGCGCGGTGCGCCGAGCGCGTAAGCCGCTTCGCGCAGGCTGGCCGGCACGAGATTGAGCATGTTATCGGTGGTGCGCACCACCACTGGAATTGCGATCAAAGAAATCGCGAAGCTTCCGGCCCAGCCGGAAAAATGCTTTACATTCGCGACATAAATCGCATAGACGAACAAGCCGATCACGATCGACGGCGCGGACAGCATGATATCGGTGACAAAACGCGTGACCTGCGCAAACCGGCTTTCCTGCCCATATTCGGCCAGATAAATCCCGGCCAGTATGCCGACCGGCGTGCTGATCAGCACCGCCGCGCCCACCATCATGAGGCTGCCGAAGATGGCGTTCAGCAATCCGCCACCGTCGTTACCCGGGGCCGGCGTGGTTTCAACGAACATGGCCGGCGTAATCGCGCCCAGGCCCCTGGCCACCAGGGTAAACAATATCCACATCAGGAAGATAATGCCGACCGCCATAGCCAGAATCGAGAGCGAGATGCCTATCCTGTGCACCCACAGGCGCCTGCGATAAACCGCGTTCATTATTTGGTTCCTTCGGTGCGAGCCATCCTCATCAGCATCAGCTTGGCGGCCGATAGCACGATAAAGGTGATTACAAACAAAATAAGACCGAGCGCAAACAGCGACGAGACATGCAGCGCGGACTCGGCTTCGGCGAATTCATTGGCGAGCGTGGAAGCGATGCTGTTACCGGCCGAGAACAGCGACCAAGACAGCTTATGGGCATTGCCGATCACAAAAGTAATTGCCATGGTCTCTCCGAGCGCCCGGCCCAGACCCAGCATGACGCCGCCGACCACGCCTATCCTGGTGTAAGGCAGAACCACCTTGCGCACCACTTCCCATTTGGTGCAGCCAAGCGCATAGGCGGATTCCTTCAGTACCGGCGGCACCACTTCGAACACGTCGCGCATTACCGACGCAATGAAGGGAATGATCATGACCGCCAGGATGATGCCAGCGGTCAATATGCCGATTCCCATCATTGGGCCGCTGAACAACTGCCCGATAAAAGGCAGTTGTCCCAAGGTTTGCTTGAGCGCCGGCTGGACATAATCGGCGAATAGCGGCGCGAACACGAACAAGCCCCACATGCCATAAATAATGCTTGGCACGCCGGCCAGCAGTTCGACAGCGGTGCCGAGAGGACGCTTGAGCCATGCGGGACAGATTTCAGTCAGGAACAAGGCGATGCCGAAGCTGACCGGGAAAGCGATCAGCAGCGCAATCAGCGAAGTTACCAGGGTACCGACGATGGCGATCAGCGCGCCGTACTTGTCATTGACCGGATCCCATTCGACGCTCGTAACGAACCCCGGCCCGAATTCCTTAAACGCCGGCCAGGCGCCGATCATCAGCGAAACAATAATGCCGACCAGGACCAGAAAAACGCTGAGTGCAAAGGCGAGCGTGAGTTTGTGGAAAAGGAAGTCTTGCACACGCTGCTTGCGCATCGTGCCGAACAGCGTCTGGTGGGCGATAGCGGATTGCCTATCTGCCGCCGCGCGCATTTCTACCGGATTGACATTTACATTCATGGGCTGCCATCGTCATTACGAACAGCGCCGCGCCGCCATGACACCATGGCGGCGCGGTCGCACTCATTTCAAGCCATCATACGGCCATTGCTGACGGCCGTATTAAATCGCAAAACATATTGAACACACTGATTGAACAACTTGTCGGACAAAATCTACGGTCACACTTTCACTATGGCGCCACCGGTTTGCCCGAACCATCTTTCAACTGCGCTTTCCAGGCGCCCTGCACCTGTGTAATCACCGCAGGCGGCATCGCCACATAATCGAGTTCGGTCGCCATGGCGCCGCCGTTCCTGTAAGCCCAGTCAAAGAATTTCACTACTTCTTTCGCCTTGCCGGCATCTGCCTGTACCTTATGCATCAAAATGAACGATGCGCCAGTGATCGGCCAGCTGGCCTTGCCGGGCTGGTCGGTCAGCACCACTGCCATGCCGGGCGTCTTGGTCCAGTCGGCGCCGGCCGCAGCGGCCTTGAATGTTTCATCATCCGGCTGCACGAACTGGCCGTCGCGGTTCTTTACCTGAGTATGCGACATGTTATTCTTTTTGGCGTAGGCATATTCGACATACCCAATCGCGCCCTTGATCCGCTGCACGTTGGCCGCTACGCCTTCATTACCCTTGCCGCCGACACCAGCCGGCCATTTGACCGCAGTGCCCGATCCTACCGTGGACTTGAAGCCTGCGTTAGTCTTGGAAAGGAAATCGGTCCAGAGGAAAGTCGTACCGGAGCCATCCGAACGATGAACCACGGTGATATCGGCGGCCGGCAGGGACACGCCCGGATTGACCGCTGCAATTTCAGGCGCGTTCCACTTCGTGATTTTGCCAAGATAGATATTCGCCAGCACGTCCGGCGTCATCTTCAGTTGGCCCGGCTTGATACCCTCGAGGTTCACGATGGGCACGACCCCGCCCATAATAGCCGGAAACTGCATCAGGCCATTGGCTTCCATCTCTTCAAATTTCAGGGGCATATCCGAAGCGCCGAAATCGACCGTCCTGGCCTTGATCTGCTTGATGCCGCCGCCGGAACCGATCGACTGGTAATTCAGGCCGATACCGGTGGCTTTTTTGTAGGCTTCAGCCCATTTTGCATAAATCGGATAAGGAAATGTCGCGCCGGCCCCGGTAATATCGGCGGCAAAGGCGGAAGAAAAAGCCATCGCGGCGGCAGCCGCCATGGTGAGCTTTTTTAGGGTTTTATTGAGTCGCATACCTTCTCCTGTTTATAACACTGGATAACGCTGGATAACACTTGATGACACTTCCGGACTGAGCGAACTTTAACCAACAAATATGACACCTTTATGACCAGATCAAAAATCCGGCACAATTCCTGAAATATTTCCCATGAAATGGCATGAATTTGTCATATTCAGTTACTACACTCGCATACGATCATCTAAAACAGGTATTTGATGAGCAAAAGAGCAAAACAGGAAAAAATTGCATTGCCGGAACCTGCGGCTCACGGCACAACGCTGAACCGCGAGTTGTCGCAGCTCGCATTTAACCGGCGGGTACTTGCGAATGCCGAGGATCCGGATGTGCCCTTGCTTGAGCGGCTGCGTTATCTGTGCATAGTCAGCAGCAACCTTGATGAATTTTTTGAAGTACGCATAGCAAGCCTGCTGGCGCGCGACCGCGTTGATGGACAGGTAACCGATCCGCCGGCCTTGCGCGAGGCGCTGGAGCGTACCAGCGCCGAATGCCATCGGCTCGTGGAACGCCAGTACGGTATCCTGAATGACGAAATTCTTCCTCATCTCTCGCAGAATGGCATTCATTTGCTGCGGCACGAAGAGCGCAACGGGGCGCAGCGGGCCTGGGTAAAAGCATTTTTCGAGCGCGAAGTACGCCCATTGCTTACCCCGATCGGCCTCGACCCGGCGCATCCATTTCCCCAGGTTGTGAACAAAAGCCTGAACTTTATCGTGGAATTATCGGGAAAAGACGCTTTTGGCCGGGGCACGGCGATAGCCATACTAAAGGCCCCTCGCGTCTTGCCCCGCGTCATACGGCTGCCGCCGGAATTATCGAAAGACGGTCTCGCCTTTTGCCTGCTCTCGTCCATCATTCATGCGCATATTTCCGAATTGTTTACCGGTCGCGAAGTATTGGCCTATTCCCAATTCCGCGTAACCCGCGATAGCGACCTCTGGGTCGATGAGGAAGAGGTCAAGAATCTGCGCGAGGCCTTGCAAAGCGAATTGCAGAGCCGGCAGTTCGGATTTGCGGTACGGCTCGAAGTGGCACGGAATTGTCCCGCGCATCTGTCCCGGTTTCTGCTCGAACAGTTCGCCATCGACAAAAGCCGGCTTTATGCTGTGGATGGGCCGGTGAACATGGTGCGGCTGACCGAACTGATCGAACATGCCAGCCAGCCGGCATTACGGTTCCCGCCTTATACGCCGGCGTTTCCTCCGATATTGAACAACGCCGACATTTTTTCCACGGTAAAGAAGCAGGATGTGCTGCTGCACCATCCTTTCCAGTCATTCCAGCCGGTCGTGGAATTCATCCGTGCGGCGGCGGAAGATCCTTGTGTGGTCGCCATCAAGCAAACGATTTATCGTACCGGCATGAATTCCAACCTGATGGACTCGCTGATCATCGCGGCCCAGCGCGGAAAAGAAGTAACGGTAGTGGTCGAACTGATGGCGCGCTTCGATGAAGAAGCGAATATCAACTGGGCCGATCGGCTGGAAAAAGTTGGGGCGCAGGTGGTATACGGCGTGGTCGGCCTGAAAACCCATGCCAAACTGGCGCTGATCGTGCGGCGCGAGGATGACGACCTGCGCCTCTATGCGCATCTCGGCACCGGCAACTATCATCCCACCACCACCAAGCTATATACCGACTTCGGCTTGCTGACTGCTAATCCGAAGCTGACTACCGAGGTCAACGAAATTTTTATCCACCTGACCAGCCTCACCAAGCCCAACAAACTCGCGTACCTGTGGCTGGCGCCGTTCGAATTGCAGAAGGAATTGATCAGGGCCATCCGGAACGAGGCGCGACTGGCCCGCCTCGGCACTCCGGGCCGCATCATCGCCAAGATGAATGCGCTGCTCGATGAGTCGGTTATCCGCGCCCTTTATGCGGCATCGGCGGACGGTGTCAGGATAGACCTGATTGTGCGCGGCGCTTGTGCCCTCAGGCCGGGCGTGCCCGGACTTTCCGAGAATATCCGCGTACGGTCCATCGTCGGCCGTTTCCTTGAGCACAGCCGGATTTTTTACTTTTGCAATGACCAGGCGCACGATACCCACCTCGCGAGCGCCGACTGGATGAACCGTAACCTGTTCCGCCGCATCGAAGTGGCTTTTCCGGTTCTCGATAAGGCACTAAAAAAACGCGTCATGCAGGAGGGCTTGTTGCCCTATCTAAAGGACAATACCAATGCATGGGAACTGATGCCGGATGGCCGATACGAAAAATGCAAGCGGCATGGCAAGCAGGAAGCGTTCAATGCACAACAGCATTTGATGAGCGTGCTTGGACCGGTCGGCGGCGACAGCGGAAAATAATCAGGTGATCCTGGTTCCGAACTGCCGGTCGCCCGCATCGCCGAGACCGGGGACAATGTAGGCATGGCTATTCAGGCGGGTATCGAGCGCGGCGATATAGATCATGACGTCAGGATGCGCATCCTGGAACCGCTGCACGCCTTCAGGCGCCGCGATCAGGCCCAGAAACACGATGTGCTTGCCGCTTACGCCGCGCTGTTTCAGGATATCCACCGCGTGCACGGCGGTATTGCCGGTGGCCAGCATCGGATCGCAGACGATGATGCTGCGTGCGCCGAGTTCGGGCAGCCGCACCAGGTATTCCACCGGGCGATGCGTCTGCGGATCACGCACAAGGCCGATATGACCGACCCTTGCCGACGGTATCAGTTCAAGCAAGCCATCACTCATGCCGATCCCGGCGCGCAGAATCGGTACGATCACGAGCTTTTTGCCCGCAATGACCGGAGCTTCCATTGCCTCGAGCGGCGTGGCAATCCACCTGGTCGTCATAGGCAGATTACTGGTGATCTCGAAACCCATCAGCAGCGTGATCTCGCGCAGCAATTCACGAAAGGCATGCGTCGGCGTGGTCTGTTCCCGCATATGGGTCAGCTTATGCTGGATCAGCGGATGATCGAGAATGAACAGATTGGGAAAGCGCGAATCTTGTTTCATGACTGGCGTGACAATTGTCCGGCGCAATGAGGAATAGTGCGGGCGGTTTCAAAAGAACGTCCAGTATATCCCGCTGTGCCGTCCATGGACCGCCGGGCGCGCAGAAAGGATGGTCTGTCGCGAAAAAGGCGCCCGTGCAAGCCGGGGAACGGCCGCGATAGGTTACGAACGGTTCCGGTCGATTGCGGGCGCCCGGTGTTATAAAGCAAGCGAAACAGTGTGCAGCAACAAGCCGACCAGGCCGCCGACCAGAGTGCCGTTAATACGGATATATTGAAGATCCTTGCCTACATACAGCTCAAACTTGTGGGACACGGTATCGGCATCCCATTTCTGAATGACGCGTTTCACCAGGTCGGCGATAACGTGGCGCCGATTGGCGATCGCGTCCGCCGCAAATGTCCGTATCCAGTGATTAAGCTTGTTCTGGATCACCGGATCGTGCAACAGGGTGTCGCCGAAACTGCGCAGGGCCAGGTCCAGCTGGGTAACCGTGTGGGAGTCCGGTGAAGTCACATCGGACAGCAGGCGATCCCTGATATCGTGCCATACCTGCTGGGTGTAACTACGGTAAAGGGGATGATTCAGGCTCTGATTGATCACCGATTTGATTTTTTCTTCGTACTCGGACGAGGTCTTCAGCTTTTCAATGAAATCCTCCGCCATGCGCTGAAAACGACCGCGCCACTCGCTATCTTCCTGCCGCATCTCATTAAGAACATTCTGCGTCTCTTCCAGCAGGCGTTCGAATATTTTTTCATCGATTACCTTCGGAATCCAGCGCGGGCTTTTTTCGTGAATCTTTTGCCGGATGAAAGGCCGGTTCTGTTCCAGGGCGTCGGCAGCCATACCGATCAGATGATCGAACAGCATCTGGTGCCGTCGGGTCGCGATCAGAACGGCAAAAACCTCGGCCAGCATCGGTGCAAACCTTACATTCCGCAAGGCCTTTGCCAGTGTGGTTTGCATGAAGTTTCCCACATCCTCGTCTTCTATCATGCGGATCAGTACCGGCACCGCACTGACGAGCTGGCGCGCGACGGCGCGGCTGTTTTCCGGCGCCGACAGCCAGTGCGCTGCAGCGCCGGCGAAATCGATCTGGCTGAGTTCCTCCGCCAGCACTTCGCGCGTCATGAAATTATGTTCCAGGAAATTGGCGACGCTTGCGCCGATGCGATCCTTGTTGTTCGGGATGATGGCGGTATGCGGTATCGGAAGACCGAGCGGACGTCTGAACAATGCGGTCACGGCAAACCAGTCGGCCAGCGCGCCAACCATCGCCGCTTCCGCAAAGGCGCTGACGAACGAAAGAAATCCATAGGCAGGCTCCAGAAGCCTTGCGACCACGAAAACCACCGCCATTACCAGCAACAGGCCGGTTGCGATGGTTCGCATCCGGGTCAATTGTGCAAGCTGCTCCTGCTCGTGCATTGAAACGCCCTTCTTCAGTGGATGGCACGCTAGTAGTTCGTCACGGCTCGATTTGCGGGTAGCGAAGCGGTCTGCCAAGTTGCCCGAGGTGGTGCGGCAGGGAACTCGGGGAGCATGCTGCCCGCCTGCGAAACGACATTGCCTTGCGAGGCAAGGCTCCGTCGCCGAGGCAGCGTATAGTCCGCTGCCGCGCATCGGCAACGCCGCAATCGCCTTCGCAACCGACAGAACACGAAATTGGGTCGGAACGGACTACCAGACTATCGTATTGTCGTGCATTCGGCTATGCGCTGGCTCAGCAGACCGGACGATTATGCGCACGCGGGCCAGGAGAAATGCTCCCCTGCGGCGCGTCAGGAGCACGCTGCCGCGCCGCCTGCGCATGCCGCCTATTTTTCCGTCCCCGGGCGTTCCGCTTTCAGGGGCGGCAGGACAGCAAGGGCCTGCTTCAGCTCGGCGATATCCATTTTCCTTATCAGCCCTAACCCGACCCGCAGCAACTCGCTCTTCTTTACCTCGAAACCAGCCTTGACGCATGCCTTCTTGACGGCGCCGAGCGCTTCGTATTCCAGCTCCGGCATGGTGAAGCTATCCCTCACCAGCTTGGTCTTCCGGATTTTTCCGTTGGCCTTCGCAGCCGGCCCGACGTCAGCCCGGGCATCTGCCGCACCGTTCGTCTTGGGGATGAGCGCCGGCTTCGGCGCGGCCTTCACCGCCACGGACACGGCAGCCGATGCGGCCTGCACGGCATGCGACGAGCCGGACTCCTGTTCGACACGCCTGGCCCTGCCCGGGGTTTCCGTCGCCGCCGCCGGCTTTGCCGCCCGCTTCGCGCCAGGCTTGACTTCGGCGGCAGCCCGCACCGGCGCTTCTGTAGCGGAACCCTTTTTTGCCATGATGCTCTCTCCCTTTGAAATATCAGAAACAATACGAACCATTTTTTACTGAATGAAGCCGCTCTGCCCGGCTATCCTTCCAGTCTGAGGCTGAATTCGATTCCCAGCTCCTTCCAGCTTTCCCTCTCCTTCTCCATCCAGTAGGACAAGGTCGGATGATCAGTGATCCAGGCGCGATGGATTTCAAGTTCGATCCGGCTCTTCATCCGCAAGCGCAAGCCGTCCAGCGACACATCGATGCGGGAATGCATGAACAGCACGGCCAGCCGCATTGCCAGTACCGCCTTGGCGAAATCGACATCGGACAAGGCGTCGCTGATCTTGCGCAGATTGCCTTTTTGCCCTAGCACCAGCATGCTCATGGTGCGCTGTTCCCGATTGGTGAATCCCGAGAGATCGGCGTTTTCGACCAGATAGGCACCATGCTTATGGTAACCGCTATGGGAAACCGCCATGCCTGTTTCATGCAGCAGACCGCTCCAGTACAACGGTTTGCCGTAGATATCGGACCCCGGTTTGAGCCGGGCATACAGGGCACTCGCCATTTCGGCAACGCGCTCGGCCCGCGTCTCGTCAGCGTGAAAACGCTGCAGGAATCCGCGCACCGAGAGCTCGCGCCGGTCACGCCGGGTAGCCCGCAGCTGCAGATCCCACAATACACCCATCCGCAATCCGGCTTCGATCGGCTGCATTGCCTGAATCCCGAGTTCCTGCATCGCGCCCATCAGGATCGCAAGACCGCCCACGATCACCGCCGCGCGATCGGGCTTCAGGCCGGCCAGCACGATCCGGCTGGTGTCGCCAAATCCGATCAGGCGGGTTTTGAGGGCTTCAGTATTTTCATACGACAGCGTGCCGTCGCCGATGCCATTGCGCGCGATCGCATCGGCGATTGCGCGGATCGTGCCGGATGAACCGTAAGCCTTGTTCCAGCATTGCGAACGGTACTGCGGCGCCAAATCTTCGATGCGGCCGCGCGCGGAAAGAATCGCCGCATCGAATGAAGCGGCATCGATACGGCCTCCGGTAAAAAAGGAAAAGCTCTGACTGACGGTGCCGATGGTGAACGATTCGACACGTTCTATCTCGGCTCCCTTGCCGAGGATGAGTTCGGTTGAGCCCCCCCCGATATCGAGCACCAGCCGCCGTTCGCCCGGCGTGTTGAGCGAGCAGGCCACTCCCATGTAGATCAGGCGCCCTTCTTCCTCGCCCGATATGATTTCGATCGGACACCCGATGGCCCGCTCCGCCATCGGCAAAAACTCGGCGGCGTTTTTGGCAATCCGCATCGTATTGGTCGCCACCACCCGGACTGCATCGAGCGGATAGGCGCTCAGGATCGCCGCAAAACGCGAAAGCGATTGCGTGGCGATCGCCATTGCCTGCGGCGTCAGGTTGCCGTCGCCATCGAGCCCCGCCCCGAGGCGGATCGGATCGCGCGCACTTTTGATGATTTTGATTGACTCGCCATCATGCTTACCGATGTGTAGTCGAAAACTATTTGAACCCAGATCAACTGCCGCGAACATTCATTTCTCTCATTTCATTCTCCGGACTATGGTCTGGATATCACTACGGTTTGGCTGAGTGCATGGCCGGCTTATTTATAAACCGATTTATAAACCGATGGAATTGCTTGCCGCTTGCCGCGACGGCAACCGATATGCAATGAAAATATATGCCATGGGTATGTTAGCGGATCGCACGCCGAATTCCAAACCCTCGGGTCCAACCCGGACCGCGTGGCGAAAATTACACACGATCCCACGCAAATAGTGCAAAAATGCAATTATTTACTTATAGCAGCTATTTACCTACGGCAGTTAATTGCTAATTAATGCTATATTTGCCAGGAACGAAACCAGACTTTATCGGAGAAAGCGGATGAATGCGCGGCACCAAGATATCGCCGTGATGAAAAAGCTTGCCAGCTTGCGCGAGCCGCTGTCGCCGGACGGCGTGCCGGCTTCGATCCTGGTGGTGGACGACAGTCCTGCCAAGCTAAAAGCAGTCATGGCTATCATATCGCGCATGGGCTTGGCGGTGACGGCCGCCTCATCGGGACGGGAAGCTTTGCGTCTGCTGCTGAAGCAAGACTTCGCGGTCATTCTTCTTGATGTGAAAATGCCGGAGATGGATGGCTTTGAAACCGCCACCCTGATTCACGGACGACCACGCTCCGCGTACACGCCGATTATTTTCATCACAGCCGAGGCAAGCTCGGATTCGGAGCGTTTCCTTGGTTATACGATGGGCGCCGTCGATTATATTTTTTCTCCGATCGTTCCTGAAGTTCTATGCGCCAAGGTAAGGGTTTTCGTCGATCTTTTCTACCTTCAGCGCAAGCTGATCCTGCAATCGGATGAACTGCGGGAATCCAAGCAGATGCTGCAGCAACTGGCTTCGCACCAGGAATTGATCAAGGAAGAAGAGCGCAAGCGAATCGCCCGTGAAATTCATGATGAACTCGGCCAAAACCTGCTCGCATTGCGCATCGATGCATCGATGCTGCACGCGCGCACCGGCTTGATGCATCCGAAGCTCAATGAAAAAGCGCAGTACGCGTTGAACCAGATCGACGCCACCATCAAGAGCGTGCGCGGGATTATCAACAATCTCCGCCCGCCTGTGCTCGATCTCGGGCTGCAGGCTGCGATCGAATGGCAGATCCAGGAATTCCGTCGGCGCAGCGGCATCGAATGCCGCATCATGGTCGACGATGAAGGCTATGACCGCGACATCGACGACACGCGCGCTACGGCGCTGTTTCGCATTCTGCAGGAATCGCTGACCAATGTGCTGCGCCATGCACAGGCTAGCATGGTCGAGGTCGAGCTGAGCCGCGACGGGCCGCTGTTGCGCATGCGGATCGCAGACAATGGCATCGGCATGCAGCACAACATCCGCCAGCGCACCAAGAGCTTTGGGCTGCATGGCATCGGCGAGCGGGTGCGCATGCTCAATGGCGAACTGGCCATTACAAGCAGGCCGGGACATGGCACCACGCTGACGATCTCGATATCGGTTTAAGCTGCGCGCCGCCATGCAATAGCGCGCCAGGAAATTTCGAACCCGGAGAATCCGTGGCCGCCTGTCAAGACAGGCGCCGCGGATATCCCTGCGCAACGATTCTATCCCACACCACGTCTTTCTCGGCCTGCGTCATGAAAACCCAGTTCGCAACTTCAGCGACCGTGCGTCCGCAACCGCGGCACACATCGTCAAAGGTGGTGGAGCAAACAGCAACGCACGGCGTGTCGGGACGGATCGTATAAAATTTTTGCATGGCTTTTCGGTTAATGCGCCCTGCTGCTTGCGCTGCGCCGGTCGCGTGCTTTCGTTACTCTTCTGTCGTGGATATGTGAAATCCGTTGATCGTGCATGCCTTTTCTAATACCGGATTCCTGGGCACTGCCGATTACAGTGTCAGCCCGCATGTTTTCTGCTGCGGCCCTGCTTAGATCATTGTAAACCGCGGACCAGATGCCGACCAGGTTCTCAAGTGGATTGCGCATGATTTCATCGTGAGGGATCGCCGGTATCCGTTCCTTGGCATGGGCATGAATATGCGAAGCGGACTTCATCGCATTAGCGGTTTGATCAATGTTTTTCGACATCGATTTGGACAGTTCTTTCTGCATGGTCGAAATTATACGCAGTGCATCGTTCTGATAGTCAAGGGGCGTCGCTGACGCACCCAATGCAGGCTTGCCGCCGAATCGCTCGGCCGGCTGCAGAGCCTGCACCAGGGCAAGGGCGTGCACCGATTTCATTTGTTCGGCGAATGCCTGATGCGCAAGCGACAAGGCTGCGCGGCTCATTGTATCGACACCGGCAAACATGGCGTCGGCATATTGGCGCCATGCCTCCATCTGCATTTTAACAAGTGGTGCAACAGGGTTGGAGAGATTGAACATCGTCGCAGCTCCGGGACGTGAAAAGCGAAGGAAATGGATACCGTCCTCGGTCGTTTTCAACCGGAAGCAAACTGAAATGCCGCACCGCGCCGAGCATGCGCTTTCCGTCATCATCGCAAGTAAAACGGCGGACGATGTAATTAGTTTAGGAGCCGGTTAATCGGCCCGCCAGCCGCACGAGTTATAAAATATCAAACTCCATGTCAATGCCTTGTGGCTTAACACCTTGTGGCAGCCTTGCGGCGAAAATAACGATGGCAGGCGATGCATCCTTTGCACGCCAGCAACCCGGCTTATGCATCTCGACTCACTTCCATACCCCGGCATTGACCGCCCCAATCGGCGCGCGCGAGCGCGACGCGCCTGGCAGGCGCTGCCTGGCGTTCCCCGCGATCGCAGCCGCGAACTACCTTACTTTTTCCCTGTGCGGCTTGCCTTCTCCATCGATCGCGCGGCCTGCTCCGAGGCGGTCTTCACGCTGGTTTGCAGCATTTCCGCGGCCTGCTTTGCATTTCTGGCCAGTTGCTCATAAGCCGTATCGGCGCTAAGCAGGATGGATTTCATCGTGGCAATCGCGGCTTCCGAACCTGGTGGCGCATTTTTGCTCGCTTCTTCCACCAGTGTCGCCAGCTTTTGCCGGGTTTCCGCAACCTGCGCCTCGGCTGCCCGGGTAAACTCGGCATGCATGTTCGTCGCGATTTCAGTCATCTGGCGCGTGTACTCGCGTGCTTTCTCGGGATTCGGCTGCCCCTGGGCCGCGGCGGCCAGGAAGTCTTGCGGGTTGCCGGAGGTGCTGAGCTTCTTCGCGGTATCGGTCGCTTGTTCAAGCGATGATTTTACGGCGTCGACATTCAGCCCGATCGCTTTTTCCACACCTTCGAAAGCCTTGCGGGTCAGCGTATTGATCAGGGCAAGCTGGGCTTCGAAATGGGCTTTGGCGGCGGCTGCGAATTGTTCGGGAACGTTAGACATGACATTCTCCTCAAAATGAGCGCGAGTGGAAGCGCTTGAATCATGTTGCTTACAACCAGACGGACAGGGTATGCAGTCACTCATGCATGCGGGCAGCAGGCATGGAAACAACATGACAAAAGGATATCCCTCCTTGCGCACGCGGGCAAGCCTTAACTCACTCACTCGCGACCAGCGTCGCGCATGGCGCGGTATATCCGGGCACGTTACCCGCCGGCGATGGATAGCAAATTTCCTTCGATGCCGCGGCGGCGTTCCTGTAAATCTTACATGTCGACCATGAACCGTCTACCATCGCGTTCCACCGCCGGCTTGTTGAACGCTGGCAGACCGCTACGGGCAAGCTTTATGGCCATCTGACTCATATCTGGTATCAAACTTGCTCGAACGATCGTTTCGCACGTCCTGCCGCTTAACGCCGCTGAAGTACCCTGCGATTGCTTCAGTAAAGATGCAGTTAGTCAACGTATCTTGTGAGAAATTCATGTTCAAAGAATCCGACCATGCAAGTCGCGGCACTAAAACCGCAGTGGACAGCGACCGGATGGTGTCGAGCAGTCCACCGTTCGTGCCGCGGCAAGCGGTCAGCCTGAACATCAATGGCAAGCGCCATGATTTATCGCTTGAACCGCGCACTACGCTGCTGGACGCCTTGCGCGAAGTCATCGGTTTAACCGGCACAAAGAAAGGCTGCGACCGCGGGCAATGCGGCGCCTGCACCGTGCGGGTCGATGGACAGCGCATCAATGCATGCCTCACTCTGGCCATCATGCAGGAAGGAAAAATTATCCAGACTGTTGAAGGCCTGGCGCAAGGAGAAGACCTGCATCCGTTGCAGGCGGCATTTATCGAGCACGACGCATTCCAATGCGGCTATTGCACGCCGGGGCAACTCTGCTCGGCGGCGGCCATGCTGGATGAACACCAGGCCGGCGCGGCCAGCGCCGTCACGCCGGATGTGCGGACTGCGCAGCCTGCGCTATCGGATGAAGAGATCCGTGAGCGCATGAGCGGCAATCTCTGCCGTTGCGGCGCCTATCCGAATATTGTCGCCGCGATCAGGCAAGTTGCCGGTAACAAGGCATGAGGAGTCGAGTCCACGATGCAATCCTTTTCTTATGAACGAGCCGCTGATATAGACGATGCGCTCCGGCTGGCCGGACAACCAGGCGCCCGCTTCATCGGCGGCGGCACCAATCTGCTGGACCTGGTCAAGGGTGGCGTCGAGCAACCGCTGCGGCTGATCGACATCACGCGCCTGGCGCTGGGCGACATCGTTGAACTGGCGGACGGCGGCGTACGAATCGGCGCGCTTGCGAGCAACAGCGCGACGGCCGACCATCCCCTGATACGCCAGCGTTTCCCGCTGCTTTCCCAGGCGCTGCTCGCCGGCGCGTCTGCGCAGCTGCGCAATATGGCCACGGTCGGCGGCAACCTGATGCAACGGACCCGTTGTTATTACTTTTACGATACCGCCTTCAACATGTGCAATAAGCGCGTACCCGGTTCCGGTTGCGCCGCCAAGGAAGGCTATAACCGGATTCATGCGATCTTCGGCGCCAGCGAACAATGCATCGCGGTCAACCCGTCCGACATGAGTGTTGCGCTGGCCGCGCTGGACGCAGTGGTGCATGCGAGAGGTCCTCAAGGTGAGCGCGCCATCGCATTCGGCGACTTCCATCGCTTGCCTGGCGACACGCCCGAGAATGACACCACGCTCGCGCCGGGCGAGCTGATTACAGCGATCGATCTTCCCGCCTCGCCGTTCGCGGCGCATTCGCATTACCTGAAAGTAAGGGACCGCGCCAGCTATGCGTTTGCGCTGGTATCGGTTGCGGCAGCGGTTGAAATGCGCGATGGCCTGGTGCGCAGCGTACGCCTTGCGCTGGGCGGCGTCGCCCACAAGCCATGGCGCGCGAGCGAGGCCGAAAGCGCTTTGCTCGGGCGGGCCCTGGACGATGTTTCGATGGCTGACGCCGCGGCGCTCGCCGTACGCGGCGCACACGGCTATGCGCACAATGAATTCAAGATCGAGCTGGCCCGGCGCGCGGTGATCCGCGCCTTGCGCAAGGCAGGTCAGGTCCGGCCAGCTGGGGGGAAAGCATGAGCATCACGGGGCAAGCCATCGACCGGACCGACGGCCGCCGCAAGGTCACGGGAACAGCGCACTACTCGGCCGAGCATTCCCTGCCGCGCATGGCGCATGCGGTAATGGTTCAAAGTACCATTGCCAACGGCAGGATAGCGATGATTGAAACAGCTGCCGCATCCGGGATGCCTGGCGTACTGCTCGTCATGACGCACCTGACGGCGCCGACGCTGCCGGCCGGCGGCAAGGCCGCTGCCGGCAACCCACCCGCCGGACGGATCCTGAACCTGCTGCAGGACGAGCGGGTTCACTACAATAACCAGCCGGTTGCGCTGGTCGTTGCCGACACGCTCGAACATGCGCAGGCCGCCGCGAGCCGGCTGCGGATTGAATATCGGCAGGAAGCCGCGCAGCTCGACTTTGCCAGCGCCAGGATGTCCACCTACCCACCGGAAAAAGTCAAGAATGAAGAAGCGGACACCTGCCGCGGCGATGTCGAATCCGGCGAGCGCAATGCAGCCGCGCGCGTGGAGGCGGTATATACCACGCCGATCGAGCACCATAATCCGATGGAGCCGCATGCGACGATCGCGGCCTGGGACGGCGCTCACCTGACGCTGTACGACTCGACCCAATATGTGGCCGGCGTTCGCACCACGGTCGCCAAGACGCTCGGCATGCCCCCGGATAAAGTGCGGGTCATCTGTCCGTACGTCGGCGGCGGCTTCGGCTGCAAGGGATCGGTATGGTCGCATGTGGTACTGGCGGCGATCGCGGCACGCGAGGTCGGAAGACCGGTAAAGCTTGTGCTCGACCGTCAGCAGATGTTTGGCCCGGTGGGGCATCGGCCCAATACCGAACAGCACTTCCTGGTAGCAGCTGGACTGGACGGCAAGTTCACGGCGATGCGGCATTCCGTCACGGCCAGCACCTCGTTCATGGAAGATTGGATCGAACCGTCGGCCCTGACCACGCGCATGCTGTATGAATGCCCGAACCAGCAGACCAGCCATCGCCTGGCGAAGCTGAATGTGGCCACCCCCACGTTCATGCGCGCGCCGGGTGAAGCCACCGGCACGTTTGCCCTTGAGTCCGCCATCGATGAACTGGCCTATGCCTTGCAAATGGACCCGATCGGGTTGCGCCTTCAGAATTATGCGGAACAGGACCCGCAGAGCGGCAAGCCATGGTCCAGCAAGTCGCTGCGCGAATGCTACCGGACGGGCGCAGAGCGCTTCGGCTGGGCGCGGCGCACGCCGCAGCCGCGCTCGATGCGCAAGGGCGACACGCTGGTCGGACTCGGCATGGCGACTGCCACCTATCCCGCCAACCGCAGTAAGGCTGCCGCCCGCGCAACGATCCTGCCGGACGGCACGGCCATGGTTTGTTCGGGGTCGCAAGACCTTGGCACCGGCACCTGCACTATCATGACCCAGGTCGCGGCAGACGCGCTCGGTCTGCCGCTCGATAAGGTCCGGTTCGAGCTTGGCGATACCGATTTCCCGCCGGCCCCGGTGTCGGGCGGATCGCAATCGGCGGCGAGCGTGGCGCCGGCGGTCCAGGCCGCGGCCACCGCGGCGCGTCTCAAGCTCGTCAGAATGGCGCTGGCTGATCCGGCGTCGCCGGTATCTGGCGCGAGCACTGAAGATGTCGTGATCGAGAATGGCTGGCTGGCGCGGCGCGCGGACCCGCAGCGGCGTGAATCGATTGCGACCCTGATCGCCCGCAATGGCGGGCAGCCGATTGAGGCATTCATGGAAACCGAGCCCGGCGAGGAAAAGGAAAAATATGCGCACCATGGATTCGGCGCGGTGTTTGCGGAGGTCCATGTCGATCCCGACCTGGGGACGATCCGGGTGGAACGCGTTGTCGCCAGCTATGGGATTGGCCGGTTGCTCAACCGGAAGACGGGCCATAGTCAGCTGATGGGCGGGATCGTTTGGGGCGTCGGGCTGGCGCTGTTCGAGCAGACCGAGATCGACTTGCGCTATGGCCGCGCCGTTAATGGCAATCTGGCCGAGTACCATGTGCCGGTCAATGCCGATATCGGTTCGATTGAGATAATCGTTGTCGATGAAGATGATCCGCGCATCAATTCTCTCGGCGCCAAGGGGATAGGGGAAATTGGCATCACGGGCGTGGGCGCCGCGATAGCCAATGCCGTTTATCATGCGACCGGGAAGCGGGTCCGGGATCTGCCGATTACGCTGGATAAGGTGATGGACTAAAGTTACAACAGCTTCCTATGCGCAAGGTTGCGCATCAATGCCAGCACTCCAAAGGTCCATGGCGCAATCTCGTGCGAATAATTTACGCGATTAACCAGGGCGCCCAGCTTCGGCGTAGAAATCGTCACGACATCGCCGACCGCATGGGTGAACCCCTGCCCTGGCCCGAATCGGTCCTTGACCGGGGCAAACATCGTCCCCAGGAATAACAGCATGCCATCAGGATATTGATGATGCGGCCCGGTCGCATGCTTTACCAGATCAAGCGGATCGCGACTGATCATCGACATCGAACTCGAGCCCGTCATCTCAAAGCCATCCTCGCCATCGACCCGCATCGCCAGCTCGGCCCGGCGTATATCGGCAATCGTGAAACCGGCGTCGAACAGGCGGATGAACGGGCCGATCGAGCAAGAGGCATTGTTGTCCTTGGCCTTCCCGAGCAACAGGGCGCTGCGCCCCTCGAAATCGCGCAAATTGACATCGTTGCCCAACGTGGCGCCGACGGTTTTTCCACGGCTGTCGACCACCAGCACAATTTCGGGCTCCGGGTTATTCCATTCCGACTTCGCGTGGATGCCTACTTCGGCACCGATTCCGACCGCCGACATCGGCTGCGCCTTGGTAAAGATTTCGGCGTCCGGGCCAATCCCGACTTCCAGATATTGCGACCAGGCGCCCTGCGCAATCAATACCTCTTTCAGCTTCGCCGCTTCCGGCGAGCCCGGAACGATGCTGGAAAGATTATCGCCAATAACCGCGGCGATCGACTTTCTCACCGCTTCCGCCCTGGAGGCGTCGCCCCTGGCCTGCTCTTCAATCACGCGCTCCAGCATGCTCGAAACAAAGGTCACCCCGCTGGCCTTCACTGCCTGCAAATCGCAGGGAGCCAGCAACCATGGCCGTGCTTCATCGCGGCCGCGCACATCGGAATTTCCTAGCACGGCATCAAGCGAAGCCAGGCGCGGCAACGGACCGGCGTTGCGGATCGCCGCGACCGGATCCGCCTGTTCGAATAATTCGCTCGAGGTCGCAGCGACCGAGCTCAGATCGTGAATGCCGTTGCCCTGAATCGTTACCAATGTCGGCCCGGCGCCGGGTTGCCATATGCGGCCAACCAATATCGCGTCCTGGAAATCCTCCGGCAAACATGTCCTGGTGTCGAGTCGTTGCGTCATAAATAAGGTCCTGAAAAAAATTCGTTCATATCATTGGTGTATCGGCGCCGCCGGACGCAAAATCATGCGGGAGCGCCGTTTATCGAGGCCGGGAACGCGATGCCGTAGCGCTGCGCGCATTCCTTCAGCATGGGCGCAATGGTGGGATGCAGCGCGATGCCGTCGCGCATCTGCTCGCCATGCAATGCCAGCGCCCTGTCTCCCGGCATCCGCACGGAGGTGACGCCCGGACGCGGCGGATTTGTGCGGCATGCTTCGCCCAGCCAGTCGGTCTGGCGCACAAAATCAGCCTGCCCGCCAAACGCGTCGGGATCATACAACGACATGAAAACCGTGGCGCCCCATCCGTCGGGCGGGTCGGCGCGGCCATGGCCGGCCAGTCCGCCGGTCAGGGCCTCGATCAGCAAACCCAGGCCAAAGCCCTTGTGACCGGCGGACAATCCGCCCAAGGGTTGTATTGTGCCGGGCGGATCCGCGGTCAGCACGCCGGGATCGCGGCTTGGATTGCCTTGTGCATCGAGCATGCAGGCGTCATCGAACAGCCGTCCTGACTTTTGCAATCGAGCGCTCATGCCGTTGGTGGCGATGGAAGAAGAAATATCGACCAGGAACGGCGTGCCGGAAGTCGGTATGCCGGCCGCGATCGGATTAGGCGTGAAAACGGCGCGAGTGCCCCCATGCGGCGCGACGCTTGCCACGGATGGATCGGAACTGGCCAGCACCATCATGAATCCGGCTTCCGTCGCGCGCTGGAGGTAGGCCGCCAGGCAGGCGATATGGTGGCTGCGCCGGATCACCAGCGTTGCCGAGCCAAATTGCCGCGCGCGCGCCGTCAGCGTTTCGATCCCGCTTTGTACCAGCCATGGCCCAGGCAGACGCCGCCCGTCCCAGTGCAGCGCGGCGCCGCGATCGGAAAGTACTTCAGGCGTTCCGCTGAGCGCCATGCCGCCGGCCTCGATACTGCCGATATAAGGCGCCAGTAATGCGAGCCCATGAGTGTCATGCCCGAACAGGTCGCCCTCGACCAGGTTGCGCGCGACCGCGTCGGCGAGCGCGGAATCCATGTGCGCGGCTTGCAGCAGATCACTTGCGAAACGGATCAAGGCCGCAGCGGAATAACGTTCGCGGTCGGTCATTCGCTATCCCGGCCGAAGCCGTAAATCGTTGCGGACCGAACGCGGTAGCGAGCTTTCATGCGGCACTTCCGAGGCTGTTGCGAATAAATCAGGATCATGGCGGTAATGTGGTCTTACCAATTTGCTTACCAGATGGTTTCATGCCGCAAAGATGTTGTCAAGAGACAGCCCACCCCGTTGCACGCGCCGCAACCACTTTTTTTGAGCTCCCGGCGCCCACTTATTCGGTAGCCGATCAGCGCAAAAAAAGCGCCTTGCCCCTGCTTCGCATTTCCGGTAAAACCGAGCCCATGTCCAATCGCAAACCCCGCCCCACACAATCCGGACGCGTCACGCTCAGTGAAATTGCGGCGCGTGTCGGCACCAGCGCTATCACGGTGTCGCGCGTGCTCAACACGCCCCATCTCGTTTCGCAGGATTTGAGAATGCGGATTGAAAGCGTGATTGCGGAGCTGAACTACCTGCCGAACCGGGCCGCGCGCGCATTGGCATCGGCACGCTCGGAAAGCATCGCAGTCCTGGTGCCTTCGCTGTCGAATACGGTGTTCACTGAATTGCTTGAAGGGATAAGGCATGTTTTTCACACTCGGGGCTACCGCATCCTGATCGGCGACACGCGTTATTCGCCGCAGGAAGAGGAAAGCCTGCTGCGTGCCTATCTCGGGCATTCTCCCGACGGCATCCTGCTCGCAAGTTCCAACCAGACTCCGGCGGCGGCGCGGTTGCTTGCCGCTAGTGGAATCCCGGTGGTCCACATGATGGATCTGCCCGCCAAGGGCGCCTATGCCGTCGGCTTGCGGCAAACGGATGCCGGGTTTGCCATCGCCAGGCATTTGATCGAGCAGGGCTATTGCCGCATCGGGTTCATGGGGGCGCAGCTCGACCCGCGCGTCATCGAACGTTGCGCAGGCTATCGCGCCGCCCTGGCAGAGGCCGGAATGGCCTACCCGACCGGCGAAATGCTCGAACCAACCCCTTCCTCCATCGGCCTGGGCGCAACGCTGCTGGGCAAGCTGCTGCAACAGGCGCCGGATTGCGACGCCGTATTTTGCGCCAATGACGACCTGGCGCTCGGTGTACTGTTCGAGTGCCAGCGCCGTGGGATCCGGGTCCCGACTCAGCTGGCCGTGGCCGGATTCAACAATCTGGACGCGTCCGCATGGTCCTTTCCGACCCTGACCACGGTTTCAACGCCGCGTTATCTGATCGGCCATAGCGCGGCGAGCATGCTGTTGCAATTGATGAACGGCGAAGTGCCTGCGTCGAACCGGCTCGACATGGGGTTCTCACTGGTCGTGCGAGAAAGCACTTAGAGCGGTTTGCCGACGCCGGTACGGGCCAATCTCGAACCTGCGATGCTCGGCCCGACCTTGTCCCTGGACAAGCGTCGCAAGTTACGCGACCACTTCCCGCAGTTAACATCGTTAACTGCTATTGCCATTCCGATTTAACGAATCTTCGCCGGCCCTGGCTGGGCTTCACGATTTCCTACATGACATTCGGAAAAAGTCCGATACTGGAAAGTGACGAAATCTCGTAGAGTCGGGATTTGGATTTCATATGTGCTGCGCCAAAATGCCGGGCGACTGCGCACCCTTTCCAAATCCTAACCGCCTTGGAGATCTGCATGACAGCGATCATCGTGTTTTCTCATTTACGCTGGAACTTCGTCTATCAACGTCCACAGCATTTGCTGTCACGTCTTGCCAGGCATCACCGAATTTGCTTTTTCGAAGAACCGGTGTTCCGGCCCGGCGGCGCGGCGGACGGTGGCGACGGTCCAGGCGCAAGCACGATGGAAATATCGAACCCGGCAGAAAATGTCACGGTTTTCACGCCTGTCACACCAATAGACAGGCCCGGTTTCCATGACGACCAACTGCCTTATCTGAAACAGATGGTGCGTGAAATCGTGCCGCAGGGCGAAGATTATATTGTCTGGTTCTATACCCCGATGGCGTTGCCCCTGCTTCAGGATCTGCGCCCATCCTTGGTAGTCTACGACTGCATGGATGAACTCGCCGCATTCAAGAACCCGCCAAAGCAGCTGCTTCAGCGCGAAAGTGCGGTGCTCAAGCGGGCCGATATCGTATTTACCGGGGGCCGCAGTCTTTACAATGCAAAAAAGGATCGCCATTCGAATGTCCATTGTTTCCCGAGCAGTGTAGACACGGCGCATTTTGCCCAGGCGCTCGACCGCACGAATACGCATCCGGCCCATCGCGATATTTCAGGGCCGCGGCTCGGCTTTTTCGGTGTGATCGACGAACGTTTCGACATCGATCTGATCGCACAGGTCGCCGACGCCCACCCGCAATGGCAAATCATCCTGGTCGGCCCGGTCGTGAAAATCGATCCCGCTGCGCTTCCGCGGCGAGCGAATATTCATTACCTCGGACAGCAGCCGTATGATGCATTGCCGCGCTTTCTGGCCGGATGGGATGTCTGCCTGATGCCTTTCGCGATGAATGAATCGACCCGATTCATCAGCCCGACAAAATCGCTCGAATACATGGCAGCCGAATTACCGATCGTCAGCACGCCGGTCAAGGATGTGGTCGACCTGCATAGCGATGTGGTCGCGATCGCGGCCACTCCCGCCGAGTTCGTCGCTGCATGTGAGCGCGCTCTGCTGATGACAGTCGATGAAAGGGCGGCGCTCATCCAATGCATGCGCGACAAGCTTGCCACCACGTCCTGGGATGCCACCGCGACTGAAATGGCCCGGCTGCTTGCCGATCTGAAGCAGAGCGGCCGCGCCGGGGCCGGAGCTCCCGTTGGGGACATGGACCAGACGCCTGCGGGCGACAACATCGACAGCTTGCACAATGAATTACCGGCCCGCCATCATGACTGCATCATCATCGGCGCGGGGCCGACCGGCCTGTCGGCCGCGTATCACCTGGGACGGGATACGCTGCTGCTCGACAGGAACGCGACAGTAGGTGGATGGTGCCGGTCGATCAAGGATAACGGCTTCACTTTCGATTACGCCGGCCATATCATGTTCTCGAATGATGCCTATGTACTCGACTTGTACAAGACGCTGCTCGGCGCGAACGTGCATTGGCAAGACCGTGAGGCATGGGTGTATAGCAAGGGCGTGCATACGCGCTACCCATTCCAGGGTGCCCTGTATGGCTTGCCGCCGAAGGTCATTACGGAATGCATCGTCGGCGCGATCGAAGCGCGCTATGGCGCCGCGAAACTGCCTGACCCGTCGTCAAGCGCCGCAAACTGCCGGGTCGCCTCAGGCGACG
>JAQGMO010000145.1 GCA_028292315.1 Herminiimonas sp.
GGCGTGGCTGAGTCGGTCTGTACTTCGAAAATGCGCTTTTGTTTACCCTTTGTGGAGACTAGCGCGTGGCGGACGGGCGGCCGCGCACCTTCTTGCTGCGCTAAAGAAGGCGCTTACCCCATTTTGCCGCGCGTCGATGTACCTCCAGCAGCGAATTACTGTCGCGGCGGCGCGGGCAGATTCTTCCTCTTGCCGTTCAGTCCCGTAATGGTATAGGCCGGGCTATCGTTGGTGCGTATTGCGTGCACTAAACCCATCAAATCTCTGTGGCCAGGCGACCTTAATAAAGGACGGTGATCATTTCTTTGGTAAAGACTTGCTCCCCTTTGTATCGGAGGTCGACAATGCCATTTTCGGTAAGGTTCAACAAAAAGGAGGGGCCACATGGGCGCATCATACAAAAGTTGAAATTATTGATTCTTTCCCTAACCTCATCGACAGGCAAGTTTGTGTTCGACAAGTTAAGTTCACGCAGACGACCCCACGACGATGCAACCGGTAACATAATCCATCCAGTGGCGCCCAGGTCATTATTCGATAAATTGAATCGCTCAAGCGTATCCCGGGGAAGTGGCTCGGTTGGATTCGGATCGATATCGCCGCATCCGCTTCCCGTAATGCCGTTGTTCGACAGGTCCAGGCTTTTCAGGCGAGTGGGTAAATTATTCAATAATATCAGCATGCCCTTGTTGCCAATGGCATTGCCGGCAAGATTAAGCTCTGTGACAACGGAATCCTTCAGCGCCTTTAACAGGTCGTTCACATCTTCAGCAGTCAGATTGCAATTTTTCAATGTCAATGAGAGCGAGACGCCCGACAGCAAGCGCTGTACTTTCTTATCGTTCGACTTTGTGAGACTGGACAGCGCCGGCAATAGCGTACTTTTTAACAGCGCCGCATCGATTCGCGAGCCATCGAGTTCAATGTCTTTTCCTTTACCGGTTTTCAAGGCTGCAATGATCAACTTGGCAAGCGAATGAGTGTTGAACCTGTCCACGTGAACATCTGCTAACCGAATGCTGATCTGCGGCACCTTCTTGAAGATCGCTTTTATTTTCGGCATTGCCGCAGTGCCAGGCCCGGTATATTTTGCCAATGCCGTCGCACAATTATCCCTCTGCTCAAGTACTGCAACGCGAGCCCTATTCGCTTTCACCACTCGAAGCAGTTTTCGGGTAGATAGCGGTACCGGGACCTTCTCTGTATTCAGGAGATACCTTGCGACGTGAAAATTATCCTTCGAGGTCAAGCCAAATGAAATGAGGTTGACGCCATACATCACTGGCGAAGAACGGAAAGGCAAATGACTCAGAATGCCAAGTTTGTCTTCGTTGGATATTTGCGACATTGGCCCTTCAAGGAGGTCGTCCGCGCGACTTTTTTTAAGAGGCGAATTTTTTTTATTACTAAAACCAAATAAATCCATAGTCTTGGTTCAAGGTGAATGCTTTCCAAAATGGATTGCGCTGGCCTTGTGTGACCAATCCTTGATTAAAGTTCATTATAAGAACTGCACCAGTGTTTTCAATGCACAACAAAACGGGTTTGTCGACTACTTATTTGTCCATTATTGGCGGCTTGATAGGGGCGCTGACCGATTTGCCAAGCGCCACGGCAGCGCAGGCGTATATTTGAAGAGCCCGAAGAAAGCGGAAACGACCTGTTCAAATGCGCCCCATGCTCAACGCTCTCCCGCCGAGGCACGGCGCCCCGCCACATACGTCGCCGCAACCACCCGGTCATCCCCCAGCAACGCCAGCGCAAACAGCAATTCCTCCAGGCTGCCGGCAGTACCGGTGCGCCGCGCCAGCAACGGCGTAGCCCGCGGGTCCAGGACGATGAAATCGGCCTCGCACCCGGCCGTGAAATTGCCGATCGTACCTTCCAGCCGCATGCTGCGCGCGCCGCCCAGCGTCGCCAGGTAAAACATCCGCAGCGCCGAAAGATGGCTGCCCCCCATCCGTGCCACCTTGTATAGCTCGTTCATGGTACGCAGCATGGAAAACGATGTGCCACCACCGACATCGGTCCCTATCGACAGCGGAACCCGTGCCGCATCGGCACGCGGGAAGTCGAACAGGCCGCTGCCGAGGAAAAGGTTCGAGGTCGGACATAGCGCCGCCGCCGTGCCGGTTTCCGCCATGCGGGCGCGATCGATGTCGTCGAGCCAGATGCAGTGCGCATACATGGCACGCTCCCGCATCAGGCCGTAATGATCGTAGATATCCAGGTAGCTGCGAGCCCACGGATAGAGCGCCTTTGCCCACGCAACCTCGTCGGTGTTTTCCGCCACATGGGACTGGATATAGACTTCGGGATAGGCTCGCGCCAGCTCGCCCGCCAATTGCAATTGCGCCTCGGTCGAGGTCGGTGCGAACCGCGGCGTTATCGCATACATCTGACGTCCGCGCCCATGCCATTTTTTAAGCAGCGCCTCGCTATCGCGGGCGCCGCCCTCGGCGGTATCGCACAGCGTTTCCGGGCAATTGCGGTCCATTAAGACCTTGCCGGCCACCATGCGCAGGTTGCGCGCTTCACTTTCGGTGAAAAATGCCTCCACCGATTCGGGATGCACGGTGCAATACACCATCGCGGTCGTCGTGCCGTTGCGCGTGAGCTCGTCGAGAAAAAAGCGCGCCACTTCGGCGCCGTGCAGCGGGTTCGAAAACTTGCGCTCGGCCGGAAAAGTATAAGTCTCCAGCCATGGCAGCAGGCCCGCCGCCGGGGATCCGATGATGTCGGTCTGCGGATAATGGATATGCGTGTCGACAAAGCCTGGCATGATGATCTTGCCGCGCCAGTCCTCGATCGGCGTGCCGGGCGGCAGCGTGGAAGATAGTTTCGCATAGTCGCCAGCCGCCGCCACATGCGCACCGTCGACCACCAGCAAACCATCTTCGTGCCAGGAATAAGCCTGGTCCGCGAATGCCGGGTCGCCGGTAAAATGCAACACGCCGGCACGGTAGGCGTGCAAACCCTTGTTCATCGCATTCATCAGCGCCTCGCGGGAACCGGCATGGCCCCCGATTCGCCCGCAACGGCCTCCTGCCGCTCCCAAACCTGCAACAGCTGGGCCACGACGGCAATCGCAAGCACGGCCGGAGCCTTGCCGGTAATGCCCGGCACGCCGATCGGACAGGCCATCTGCGCCAGCCGCCCGGCTGAAATGCCGCGCTGACCGAGGCGGCGTTCGAACTGGATGCGCTTGGTCCTTGAACCGATCAGGCCGAACCAGCCCGTGTCAGCGCGCCGCAAAATCTGCTCCGCCAGCCGCTGGTCCAGCGCGTGGCTATGCGTCATCACCAGGAAACTCGCACCAGTCGGCGCGGAGGCAATCAATGCTTCAGGCATGTCGGTCGCCTCGATCGTCACATTGTCCGGTATCCGGATCGGAAACATGTCTTCGCGCTCGTCAACCCAGGTGATGTGGCATGGCACGCCGGACAGTGCATGCACGATCGCAGTCCCGACATGGCCGGCGCCGAACAGGAACAGGTGCGAATGGAACGGCAGGCATGGGTCGATCAGCCAGTGCTCTCCCGATGCATGCGCCAGGCGGCAAACCGATTCCGGCTCGAAGGGCGCCGGCAGGCCTTCCACCGCGCCGGCAATGCGGGCGCCGGCGCGGTCGAGCATAGTCGGCGCGGTATCGGTATCCAGCGGCACCAGGCGCCAGCTTTCCTGTCCGGCTTGCAGGCGCCGTTGCAGGACTTGGAAATAGTCATGGGCGGCCGGCGCAATCCGCTCGAACGCCAGGTAAACCACGCCGCCGCAGCATTGACCGAGCGTCGGTCCGAGCGGGAAGCGCTCGATGCGGCGCTGGCCCGCCAGCCCGGTTTCCGGCTGGGCCAGCATGTCGCGCGCGAAATTGCCGGCGCATAGCTCGAGATGGCCGCCGCCGATCGTGTCGTGCTCACGGTCCGCAGCGACCAGCATTTTTGCACCCGCTTCGCGCGGGACCGAGCCCTCGGTGCGCGCGACGGTCACAAGGATCGCCGGCGCGCTCTGGGCGAGCAGGGCGGATAGCCAGAGCGGCATGACGATTCTCCTCAGCCCGCCGCGGCGGCTGCGCGCACCGCCACCGCTTCCACCGCGTTGAGGATTTCCTCGCTGGTGGCGGGCGCATTCAGTGGCGGATTGAAGCGGTAGCCGCCGACAGCGGCGATCGCATCGCGAATCGCGAAAAATACCGAGAACGGCAGCAGCAGCGGCGGTTCACCAGTCGCCTTGGAGCGATGGATGCTGTCGGTGATATTGCGATTATTGAACAGGCTTACCCGGAAATCCTCGGGGCAGTCCGACACCGTTGGTATCTTGTAG
>JAQGMO010000185.1 GCA_028292315.1 Herminiimonas sp.
ACGGCCCATTTCTTCAGCCAGCGTCGGCTGGTAGCCCACCGCGGAAGGCATACGGCCGAGCAGCGCCGAGACTTCGGTACCGGCCAGCGTGAAACGATAAATGTTATCGACGAAGAACAGCACGTCACGGCCTTCGTCGCGGAATCCTTCAGCAATCGTCAGGCCGGTCAGTGCCACGCGCAGACGGTTGCCCGGCGGTTCGTTCATCTGGCCGTAAACCATCGCAACCTTGGAGTTTTCCGGGTTCTCGAGGTCAACCACTTTCGCTTCAGCCATTTCGTGGTAGAAGTCGTTACCCTCACGAGTACGCTCACCCACACCGGCGAACACGGACAGTCCGCTATGCGCCTTGGCGATGTTGTTGATCAGTTCCATCATGTTAACGGTCTTGCCGACGCCGGCGCCGCCGAACAGGCCGACCTTACCACCCTTGGCGAACGGGCATACCAGGTCAATCACCTTGATGCCGGTTTCCAGCAAATCCTGCGAAGGCGACAGATCGTCATAGGCAGGCGCCTTGCGGTGGATCGATGCGGTTTGTGCCGTGCTGACGGGACCGCATTCATCGATCGGGTTACCCAGAACGTCCATGATCCGGCCGAGGGTTGCCTTACCAACCGGCACCATGATCGGCTTGCCGGTGTTCTGGATCAGCATGCCGCGACGCAGACCGTCGGAGCTGCCCAGCGCAATGGTACGGACCACGCCATCGCCTAGCTGCTGCTGCACTTCAAGGGTCAGTTCGGAGCCTGCCATCTTCAGGGCATCGTATACCCTGGGCATCGCGTTGCGAGGAAACTCAACGTCTACCACAGCGCCGATACACTGAACGATTTTGCCATCAGCCATTTTCGTTCCTTCAATATTAAAATTTAAATTCTTTTGAAATTAAACCGCAGCCGCACCGGCGACGATCTCGGACAGTTCTTTGGTAATCGCGGCCTGACGCGTCTTGTTATAGATCAGCTTCAATTCGCCGATTACGTTACCCGCGTTGTCGGAAGCGGACTTCATCGCCACCATCCGGGCCGATTGCTCTGACGCAAGATTTTCAGCCACTGCCTGATAAATCAGCGCTTCGACGTAGCGCACCAACAGTTCGTCGATGACGGTCGGCGCATCCGGCTCGTAAATATAGTCCCACGAGTGATGGCCCTTGTCCGCCACCAGCCGGTCCGAGGTCAGCGGAAGCAATTGCTCCAGCATCGGTTCCTGCTTCATGGTATTGATGAACTTGGTATATACCAGGTACACCGCATCAAGCTTGCCTTCCTGGTACGCGTCGAGCAAGACCTTTACCGGTCCGATCAATTTGTCCAGGTGCGGCGTATCGCCGATCTGCGTCGCCTGCGATACCACGCGCGCGCCGATACGGTTCAGGAAACCGAGACCCTTGTTGCCGATGGCGACCGCTTCAACCTTGTTGCCCTGGCCTTCGATTTCGCGCAGCTTGCTCGTCACCAGGCGCAATGCGTTGGTGTTCAGCCCCCCGCACAAGCCCTTGTCGGTCGTGACGACGATGATGCCGACGGTTTTCGCTTTGTCTTGCCTGACCAGGAACGGATGGGTGTACTCCGGATTGGCCTGCGCCAGATTAGAGGCGATATTGCGAATTTTGTCACTGTAGGGACGAGCCGCCCGCATCCGGTCCTGCGCCTTGCGCATTTTGGAAGCGGCGACCATTTCCATCGCCTTGGTGATCTTCTTCGTATTTTCTACGCTCTTGATCTTGCCACGTATCTCTTTGCCTACAGCCATGAGTCCTTACTCCTTCTAACCGCGTTCAGATCAGTACGCTGCGGATTTCTTGAAATCAGCAATCGCGGCCGCCATCGCTGCTTCGCCATCCTTGTCGAGCTGCTTGCTGTCTTCAATCTTCTGCAGCAGTCCTGCCTGGCCGGCCTTCATATAGCCATGCAAGCCGGCTTCGAACGCTAATACTTTCTTAACTGGAACATCGTCGAGGTAACCCTTGTTGACCGCGAACAGCGATACCGCCATCAGGGAAATCGGCAATGGCGAATACTGCGCCTGCTTCAGTAATTCGGTCACGCGGGCGCCGCGCTCGAGTTGCTTGCGGGTCGATTCATCGAGGTCCGATGCGAACTGCGCAAACGCCGCCAATTCACGATACTGCGCCAGGTCGGTACGAATACCGCCGGACAGGTTTTTGATGACCTTGGTTTGAGCGGCGCCACCAACCCGCGACACCGAAATACCGGCGTTAATCGCGGGACGGATACCGGCGTTGAACAGCGAGGTTTCCAGGAAGATCTGGCCGTCGGTAATCGAAATCACGTTGGTCGGCACGAATGCGGAAACGTCACCGGCTTGGGTTTCGATGATCGGCAATGCGGTCAGTGAACCGGTCTTGCCCTTGACTTCGCCATTGGTAAACTTTTCGACGTAGTCGGGATTGACGCGTGCAGCGCGCTCGAGCAAACGGCTGTGCAGGTAGAACACGTCTCCTGGATATGCTTCACGGCCCGGCGGACGGCGCAGCAGCAGCGAAACCTGACGATATGCAACAGCTTGCTTGGACAAGTCATCGTACACGATCAGCGCATCTTCGCCGCGGTCGCGGAAATATTCGCCCATCGCGCAACCGGAGTAAGCGGACACATACTGCATTGCGGCCGATTCGGAAGCGGAAGCGGCGACCACGATCGTGTATTCCATCGCGCCGTGCTGCTCAAGCGCGCGCACGATGTTCTTGATCGTCGACGCTTTCTGGCCGATAGCGACATAGATACAAGCCATGCCCTGGCCTTTTTGATTGATGATCGCATCGATCGCGACCGCGGACTTACCGGTCTGGCGATCGCCGATGATCAATTCACGCTGGCCGCGGCCGATCGGCACCATTGCGTCGATCGATTTCAAACCGGTTTGCATAGGCTGCGAAACGGATTGACGGGCAATAACGCCCGGTGCAATCTTTTCGATCGGAGCAGTCAGCTTGGTGTTGATCGGACCCTTGCCGTCGATCGGCTGGCCGAGTGCGTTGACAACGCGGCCGAGCAGTTCCGGACCGATCGGCACTTCAAGAATGCGGCCGGTGGTTTTAACCGTGTCGCCTTCGGAAATGTGTTCGTAATCGCCCAGGATAACGGAGCCGACCGAGTCACGCTCGAGGTTCAGCGCCAGACCGAAGGTATTACCCGGGAATTCCAGCATCTCGCCTTGCATCACGTCGGACAGACCGTGAATGCGGCAAATGCCGTCGGACACGGAAATGACCGTACCCTGATTGCGAATCTCAGCGGTGTCGCCGAGTCCCTGGATACGGCTCTTGATCAGTTCGCTGATTTCGGATGGGTTGAGTTGCATGTTAACTCCTAAAATTATTTCTCTGCTTACGCTAAGGGATCAGGTCGCGAAATTACGCTGCCATCGCAACATGCATCTGTTGCAGTCTGGCACGTACCGAGGTGTCGTACACTTCATCGCCGATCACCACGCGCACGCCGCCGATCAGGCTGGGGTCTACCGTCACGCTTGGATTCACCTTGCGGCCGAATTTCTTTTCCAGCACTGAAACCAGTTGCTTTACCTGGTCGGAGGACAAGTCGAACGCACTGAAGATTTCCGCATCGGCCGCACCTTCTTCCGCATTTTTCAATGCATGGAATTGCACAGCAATTTCCGGCAACAGCGACATGCGGCCATTCTCGACCAGCATCATGATGAAATTTCTCACTTGATCATTCAGTGGAGACTTCAACAGCGCCATGAAAGTTTCGCCGATCTGCTGATCGCTCAGCTTCGGATTTTGCGCGAGCGCGTGGACGTCAGGGTGGGATGCAACTTGGGCCATCTCGGAAACGAGATCGGACCAAGCCGACAAATTGCCTGACTTGGCCACGCGGAACAGCGCTTCTGCGTAAGGGCGGGCGATGGTTGCGAGTTCCGCCATGATTACAGCTCTGTCTGCAGTTGGTTCAGCAAATCGGCATGCACCGCCGGATTGACTTCGCGCTTGAGGATCTGCTCCGCGCCTTTGACTGCAAGCGTCGCAACCTGGGCACGCAGCACTTCACGCGCCTTGGTGACCTGTTGTTCCGCATCGGCCTGTGCGTTCGCAATAATGCGCGCCGCTTCTTCAGATGCCGTCTTTTTTGCTTCGTCAATAATGATCAGCGCGCGCTTTTCCGCCTCGCCGATACGCTTCTGGCCTTCGTCGCGGGCGCTTGCCAGCTCTGCCTGCACGCGTTTTTCAGCGGCAGCCATCTCGGCCTTGCCACGATCGGCGGCAGCCAAGCCTTCAGTGATCTTCTGGGCGCGCTCGTCGAGTGCTTTCATCAGCGGCGGCCACATGAATTTCATCGTGAAGCCGGCCAGGATGAAGAAGACCACGAACTGCGCAAACAATGTTGCATTTAAGTTCACGGTAATTTCCTTCTCAGAATAACGTGTGCCGGACCTTCAGGCCCGGCAAAGTGAGAACAGGCGATAAGCCCCGATTAGCCTGCAAACGGATTGGCGAACGCGAACATCATCGCGATACCGACACCGATCAGGAACGCCGCGTCGATCAGACCTGCCAACAGGAACATCTTGGTTTGCAGGGTATTCATCAGTTCAGGCTGACGTGCCGATGCCTCGATGAATTTACCGCCCATGATACCGATACCGATACATGCGCCGATAGCGCCGAGACCGATAATCAAACCACAAGCCAGTGCAACGAATGCGACGTTAGTCATGAAAACTCCTTAGATAGTCAAAAATAGTCAAAGTCAAAAAATTAAAACCAAAGATACTGCGAAAACTGCACTTGCTACTAAACCGGATCAGATTGGTTTGCGGACGGTGGTTCGGTGGCCGGAACCGGGCGGGGAAGCGCAGCCATGCAGGTTTGCATGGCGGGCATCACAGGCGCCGGGCGGCCCTTACTTGCGTTCGCGAATCGCTCTAGTGGCCTTCATGTGCCTGGCCAATATAGACCAGCGTCAGCATCATGAAAATAAACGCCTGCAACACGACGATCAGGATATGGAAGATAGCCCATATCGAACCGGCGACCACGTGCATGCCGAAACCCCACCAGGTAGCGGTGGATCCGAGCAGCGCAATCAGCAGGAAGATCAGTTCGCCGGCATACATGTTGCCAAACAGTCGCATGCCGAGCGATACGGTTTTCGCGACGAATTCAATGATATTGAGACCGAGATTAAAGATCCACAGCGCAGGATGGGACCCAAATGGCGCGCAAAACAGCTCATGGATAAAGCCGCCGAGACCCTTGATTTTGACGTTGTAGTAAAGCATCAGTGCCAATACGCCTAGCGCCATGCCGAGTGTGCCGTTAAGATCGGCTGTCGGGACCGGACGGTGGTGCGGATCGCCTAAACCGAGTGCGCGGAACAGGGAGGAGAACATGTCGACCGGCAGGAAGTCCATGGAATTGAGCAGCAGGACCCAGACAAAGACGGTAAGCGCGAGCGGTGCGATGAAGCTGCGATTGCCGTGGATGATCGCCTTGGACTGGTTTTCAACCATCTCGACCAGGATTTCAACCATGGCCTGGAAGCGGCCCGGCACGCCGGAAGTGGCGCGACGCGCAGCCATCCACATCAGGGTACAGCCGATGATACCCAGGGCGACCGACCAGAAAACCGTGTCAAGATTAATCACGGAAAAATCGATGATCTTGTCCTGGTGCTTGGTGGACAAGTGCCCGAGGTGATGAACGATATACTCTGAGGCAGTCGGTGCGTGCGCCGCAGCTTGGTCAGTTGCCATGTCAGTGCCTAAACAATAAGATTATGTAACTTTTCAGCGCCACGACGAACCCGGCGATCAACGCCAGCCAGTTCAAATCGCGGTACAGCCATGCGATGGCGCCCAGGAGCGCCAGCGTCAATGCAATCTTGATAAACTCACCGATAAAAAACGACATCGGGTTGGCATTGCCCTTTTGCGCGTTGGCGAACAGGCGCAGTGCGAACAAGCCATTCGGTACGACACAACATAACCCGCCCAGCAGCGCCGAGAACAGCGCAGGCATTCCACCTATCAGACCGGCGATCGCGCTGGCGATGACCGTAGTCGCAAGTTGCAAGAGGACGAGGTGAAGCATACTTGTCCAAAATCGTGCAACCCGTGCCGACGCTTTTGCGTCTTTGCTACGGGCCGTGGTGAAATCCAGGTGGTGCGATGAGATGGTGTGCGAACCAAAGCCACGGGATTATAAGGGTTTTCTTCCAGATTCGTCAAACGATTGCTAGGTCGGAAATTGACTTTGCTTAACGTGGAAGCCGACTTTTGCGCTTCATGACAAGTCTCGCGGCCATTATTTAATGTGCCGCGGCCTCATGTCCGCGCAGCTTGGCAATAATGCCGTCCAATGCATCCAGGTTCGCAAAATCGATCACCAGCTGGCCCTTGTTCTTTGCACCCATCTTTATGCTGACATGTGCGGCAAGCACATCGGCAAGTTGTTCTTCAAGCCGGGTGATGTCGCGGGATTTCTCTTTTGCTCCCGGACGCAATTTTTCGCCGGCGGCCTGTTCTGCGGTAGTGCGCGTTACCAGCTTTTCAGCTTCGCGGACCGAAAGCCGCTTCGCGACAATCTGGTTCGCCAGGGTAATCTGGGTGGCTGCATCGACCGCCAGCAATGCGCGTGCATGACCCATGTCGATGTCGCTGGCCATCAACATGGTTTGTACCGGTTTCGCCAGGTTCAGCAGGCGCAACAGATTTGAGACGGCACTGCGTGAGCGTCCGACTGCCCCCGCCGCCTGTTCATGGGTGAAATCAAAATCGGCGATCAGGCGATGAATGCCTTGTGCCTCTTCAAGCGGGTTGAGGTCTTCGCGCTGGATGTTTTCAATCAGGGCCATGGCTGCGGCAGCCTGGTCGTCGACCGCCTTCACCAGTACCGGCACTTCAGTCAGGCCGGCGATCTGGGCCGCCCGGAAGCGCCGCTCTCCGGCAATGATTTCATAACGTTCGATCCCATTTTCGGTTGCCAGGGGACGTACCAGGATGGCCTGTAACAGGCCCTGCGCCTTGATCGATGCGGCAAGTTCATTCAATGCGCCTTCATCCATGCGTGTGCGCGGCTGATATTTGCCTGCCTGTAATACGTCAATGCCCAATATCGATGGCGCGCCCGGCACAGCGAGTGAAGGATCGTTTAGATCGGGGGTGCCGAGCAATGCATCGAGGCCGCGTCCCAGGCCTTTTTGTTTCTTGGTAACCATGTTGTTCAACTCATTTCATAAGGTGAAAAGTATTTACTTACCAGGTCTTGATGCGGGCGACCATTTCCGCCCCGAATGCAATATAGGCTTGTGCGCCTTTGGATGAAGGATCAAAGCTTACTCCGGGCATGCCATATGACGGCGCTTCCGCCAGACGCACGTTACGCGGGATGATCGTCTTGAAAACCTTTTCGCCGAAATGCTGTTCAAGTTGCGCCGAGACTTGCTGCGATAACGTCATGCGCGGATCGAACATCACGCGCAGCAAGCCTATGATTTTCAACTCGGTATTCAGCTTGGCATGTACCTTCTTGATCGTATTGACCAGATCCGACAAACCTTCCAGCGCATAGTATTCGCATTGCATCGGGATGATTACACCGTGCGCCGCGCATAGGCCGTTAAGCGTCAGCATCGACAGGGCCGGGGGACAATCGATCAGGATGAAATCATAGTCGTCGCTGACTGCGGCAAGAGCATCCTTAAGCCGCTTTTCCCGATTCTCGAGTTCAACCATTTCCACTTCGGCCCCGGCCAGTTCCCGGTTGGCGGGGAGTACATCGAACTTGCCGGTCTCGGACGTTTTGAGCGCTTCCCGTACATCGGACATACCGAGCAAGACTTCATAGATCGATGCAGTGAGTTCGGCCTTATTGATCCCCGCGCCCATCGTCGCATTACCCTGCGGGTCAAGGTCGACCAATAGCACGCGCTGTTTCAGTTGTGCCAGTCCGGCGGAGAGATTGACCGCGGTAGTGGTTTTGCCGACCCCACCTTTCTGGTTTGCCACACAAAATATTTTTGCCATGGTTCTTTAGTTGGTGGTCAATTTAATTCCGAAGCCGATCAGGAAAACGCCAGCCGCTTTCGATATGAAATGGGCAATGCGCCGGTTTTTTTTCAGCCGCATGGCTGCGGCATTGCCGACCAGTACGAGCAAACTGCAATAGAACAAGGTACAACAGCAAATAACGGCCGCCATTGTAAAAAAGGTAATACTTCCCGGATGCATTGCAGGGTTGATAAAGAGAGGAAAGAATGCCATGTAAAAAACAATGGCTTTTGGATTAATTATCGTCACCAGGAATCCGCGCCGGAAATCCGCTGCGTTCGAGAACGGTACGATAGCCGCCCCGCCCTCACCTTTTGCCAGCAGCAAGCGCAGCCCGAGATAAGCCAGATAGGCGGCGCCCAGGTATTGCACACCCTTGAATAACAGCGGATTCGCCTGCAACAATGCCGCTACGCCCAGTGCGGCGAGTAACATCAGCATTGTGTCGCCGAGCATCAGTCCGGCAACCGCGGTAAAGCCGCCACGCACACCGTGCTGTGCGGTGCAGGTCAATACGCAAAAAGTGCCGGGACCCGGCAAAATCAGGAAAACCATGGTCGCGGCGATCAATTGCCAAACATCAGTGATGCCGAGAAGAAGAAACATGTCATTCATTACTCGCCTGCCTGGCTGCGCTGAATAATGACCAGATGCCGCTCGGCGTTCAGGCCGGGCACGGCAAGCGGGACTTTTTCGATTATCTTCCAGCCGGGCGGCAGGCCCGCTTCCTCGACGGGCGAATCAACCCCTTTCATGGCAATGAATCGCCCTTGATCCGCCATTAAATGGCCGGACCAAGTCACAAAATCCGACAAGTCTGCAAACGCGCGTGACGTAATCACATCGAACAGCGGTTCGACCCGTAACTGTTCGACCCGTCCGGAATACACTGTCACATTGCTTAGGTTCAGCTCTGCCTTTACCTGGGTCAGGAATGCGGTTTTCTTATGGACCGTGTCAATCATCGAGACCCGCATGCCGGGCCGGTCACCGAGAGCCCATATTGCGAGCACGATACCCGGCAAGCCACCGCCCGAGCCGACGTCAAGGACATTTTTTGCCTTGGTAAAAGCGGGCAAGATAGCAAGGGAATCCAGCAAGTGCTGAGTCACCATCTGTGCCGGATCGCGCACTGCCGTAAGGTTATAGACTGCGTTCCACTTGGCCAGCAGCGCCAGGTAATCAATCAGCAGGTCCAGCTGTGTATCGTTCAGACGCAGCGCCATGCTGGCTGCGCCGTCCGCCAGCATGCGCCTCAGGCCGGTACGATCGAAGCTGCTCATCCTCATGCCGTTCCTATGCCGCGGCTTGGGAATTAGCGGTGCCGGCGACGGTGGCAAACTCCTTGAAGCCGCCTTTCTTCAAATGCACCAGCAACAAAGAAATCGCGGCCGGGGTAACTCCTGCTATGCGTGACGCCTGTCCCAGTGTTTCAGGACGATGCTTATTGAGCTTTTGCCGGACTTCCATCGACAACGCGCTTACGGCAAGGTAGTCGAGGGTCGCAGGCAATTTCAGGTTTTCAAAATGCTCATGACGCTCGACCTCTTTGGCCTGACGGTCGATATAGCCGGCGTACTTAAGCTGGATTTCGATTTGCTCTTTGACTGTTTCATCAAGAACCGCGTCCGGTTTAAATTGTCGACCATCAACGCCTTGCAAACTCATGAGCTTGTCATATCCGACATTTGGCCGGCGCAGCAGGTCAGCTAGCGCATACTCTCGCTCCATCGGTTTGCCTAGTACACGTTCGGCTTCTTCGTTGGCGACGATGCGTGGGCTGACCCAGGTTGATTTCAGGCGTTCAAGTTCGAGTGCGACGGCTTCGCGTTTCTTTTCAAACATTTCCCATTGCACGTCGCCGACGCACCCGAGTCGACGACCAATTTCTGTCAAGCGCATATCGGCATTATCTTCTCTTAGACTGAGTCGATATTCAGCGCGGCTGGTGAACATCCGGTATGGTTCCAACACGCCTTGGGTAATCAAGTCATCCACCAGTACGCCGAGGTACGCTTCATCGCGGCGCGGTGTCCATGTTTCGCATCCCTGCGTTTGCAATGCCGCATTTATTCCGGCTAGCATCCCCTGGGCGGCGGCTTCTTCATAGCCGGTGGTCCCATTGATCTGTCCAGCAAAGAATAGTCCTTGTATGGCTCGGGTTTCTAATGATGCTTTCAGTCCGCGTGGATCAAAGTAATCATATTCAATTGCATAGCCGGGACGCAAAATATGCGCTTGCTCCATACCTCGCATTGATCTTACGAGATTCAACTGGACATCAAATGGCAGGCTGGTCGAAATGCCATTTGGATAGAACTCGTTTGTGGTCAGACCTTCCGGCTCAAGGAAAATCTGATGCGATGATTTATCGGCAAAGCGATGGATCTTGTCTTCTATCGACGGGCAATAACGTGGGCCGATGCCTTCAATCACGCCGGTATACATCGGGCTGCGATCGAGCCCGCCGCGGATGATATCGTGGGTACGCTCATTGGTATGGGTAATCCAGCACGGCATCTGCTTCGGGTGCATTGCAACAGAGCCCAACACCGAGAATACCGGGATCGGATCGAAGTCGCCCGGTTGTTCTTCCATTACCGAAAAGTCGATTGTCCTTCCATCGATGCGCGGCGGCGTGCCGGTTTTTAGCCGGCCTTGCGGTAGCTTTAGCTCTTTCAAGCGCGCGGACAGCGATATCGCAGGCGGATCCCCTGCCCTGCCGGCGGAGAAATTATTCAAGCCTACGTGAATTTTGCCGTCCAGGAATGTACCGGCGGTCAGTACCACTGTGCGGCTACGAAAACGGATTCCGACCTGGGTTACTGCGCCGACAACGCGATCGCCTTCAACCATCAGGTCGTCTACTGCCTGCTGAAATAACCAGAGATTCGGCTGATTTTCAAGGCGCGAGCGGATAGCTTGTTTGTATAGAATGCGGTCTGCCTGTGCCCGAGTGGCGCGTACGGCCGGCCCTTTAGATGAATTAAGGATTCGAAATTGGATACCGGCTTCGTCGGTTGCGAGCGCCATCGCACCTCCCATCGCATCGACCTCCTTAACCAGATGGCCTTTCCCAATCCCGCCAATTGATGGATTGCACGACATTTGGCCTAGGGTCTCGATATTATGAGAAAGCAAAAGCGTTTTTTGTCCCATACGAGCAGCTACGAGGGCCGCTTCAGTTCCGGCATGGCCGCCGCCAACGACAATTACATCAAATTCTGTAGGAAATAACATGGTGCGCCTCATGGAGACGTTGAGCAGAGGCGGAATTATAAAGTCTTTTCGGCGTACCGACTCCCGCCTTCGAAATTACAGTTAAATTGTTTCACGTGAAACCACAGTTTTACTGCCTGTGGTGGGGCCACTACGTTTCACGTGAAACTATTCAGATTTTAAAAAACGCGTCATAGCTTGTCTTTAAAATTAGGGCGCCCACGACAAGAAGGAAAATTTTGCGGACAAATCCACTGCCATGGCGAATCGCAAGATGGGCGCCAATCAACGATCCGCAGACGTTGCATACTGCCATGAGAAGTCCAACTTGAATCAACAAGTGACCACTATATCCGAACCATAACAAGGCAGAAAAATTGCAGGCAACATTGACGACCTTAGCGACGGCAGACGCGCTAAGAAAGTTAAATCCAAAAAAACGAACAAATAGAAAAACCAGGAAGCTGCCGGTGCCTGGCCCGAAAAAACCGTCATAAAAGCCGATCCCCCCGCCAACTAGTATTGCAATCAGTCTTTCCTTGGTACCCCCATGCATAGGGGCATGAATGGCCCCCAAGTCTTTTTTCTTCAACGTGTAAATCGCGACGGCGATCAGGATGAACGGCAACAACTTACGAAGGAAATCCGGCGGAATTTTAGTAACAGTATAAGCGCCAAAAAATGCCAATATAAAAGCCGCTATTGCCGCTGGTGCTGCTGTGCTCCATTCGATTTTTACACGCCGCGCGAAACTGATTGCGGCGGCTCCAGTTCCCCAAATGCCGGCTAGTTTGCTTGTGCCCAATAAAGTAGCGGGATTCGTGGAGGGCAATGTTGCAAAAAGGGCGGGAATTTGAATTAATCCGCCCCCACCTACCACTGCGTCGATCATTCCGGCAAGGAATGCAGCAATCCCTAGTAATACGATAATTTCTTCCGACACAAATAACCTTGTTTCACGTGGAACAATCGTTGGAAATGTCCAATAATTTACACATCCGACGCCTAACATTATTGTTAAGAATAGGCATTTTACCTTTGGCAGCTTAGGTCGGCGGCACGAAAAATTATCTCGGAAGTGTTCTGCCTGATATTTAAAGCAGAGAGCGAACCTGTAATTGAACTTTCGCTATGACTCAAATAATTTTTATCTTGAGCGAAATTAACGATTTAAGACGCAAAATGTTTCATGTGGGAAATCATGTAGGGCTGCCGCCTTTTCCTCATTTGCTAACAAGCTACTGAATCCCGCGAACGAATGAACTTTTATCGCAGAAATCATGTTATCTGGAACAACTCGACGTTAATCGGTTACTCAATCTATAAATCAATACTCAACGACGAGGTAAAAATGAAAGTCGGCCCTCCCAGCGTCAAGATCCCGACTGTTGCTCAAAATCTTGCGGAGAGCAAGCCATCTTCCATGACCCGCTCGACATTTCCCACTGAAACGGGCAAGCAGCGCGCCACGCATAGGCCGACGCCGGGAACGAACGCTTCTTTTCAAGGCTTACGTAACCGCGCACCGTCCCAGCTCCCTATTTCCAATGATCCCCCGACGATTCATGCACCTCCGGCCCTAAGGCAAAGTGGCCCAAGTTCCGAGCCCGGCGGCCAACCGCAGAACATTCGACGGCAACCCCAGAGCGCATTTTCCAGCCTGTCGCAAGATTTAGGCACGCCTTTTCAACCCGGCAACGCCGAAGCGCAGCTTTCAGCAGTATTCGACTCTTATACGGACGCTGTCAGCGACTGGGCAAATCAGCAAGCTGTTGACGCCGACCCGCCTTTACTCAAAGACTTCGTCATGCGTACCATGAAAGATGGCGCATTGCCTCTGTCGACCGCTCAGCTGAACAGCATGCATAGAACCATTTCAATCCTGGGAGCCATTTCAAAACTGGACCAGCAGGATCCGAAGATAACAATGATGTGTGAAGTATTTAAAGAATGTATCGAAGACATGCTTCGGCCCGAAACCTGCAAAACCGGGCTCTCGATAATGCTGACTAGCCTAAAATCGCTAAACACCGCTAATTCGGACGCCTCTGTTGTCTTGGGCGGGGTTATGAGATTCGCCACGCTTGTCGCGCCATCCGCTACCTCCCCGGAAGAAGCCGGCGCCACTGAGAAAAAACCTGTGGGAACCCGCTACGAAGCCGCCCTGGCCACGGTTATCGGGGCTATGCCGGAAGCGCAGTGGAACGCGATGGCAACGCTGCACGGCCTTGACCGCCTAGCCGCCTTGCGCGATGTATTGCACGACTATATACAGATCCTGCCCGCCGTACATGAAGCCCTGCCCGCCCTGCGCAATACTTTCGAGTTTGCCGTCACCCTGGTAGCCACCCTCGAAAGAAAGGAAATGGAGCGGCTTCAGGAAAAACCCGATAGCCTTCGTTTGTCTGGCAGGATCGGCGACACCGTTTCCCATACTGCTACGAGGGGTGAACTGGCACAAGCCGTTGCCGATGTCTTCAATCTCAAAACCGGATTGCTCGATGTCGAACTGGTCAAAACCAGTCAAATGTCCCATCGGTTCAAATCCGCGCTCTCGAAAGTCATCGCCAATTCGATAAAGCAGGAGGCTACCCTAAAACAAAAGATCTCGGTCGATGGCATAGAATTGCCGCTGTGCGAACAATTTCGTCGAGACCATATTCGAGAGCTGCAGTGGCTGGAATCAGAGCCATTAGTGACTAACATGGATGCCACGCCGGATGAAAAGCATTTGGAAATATTTCACAAGCTCTCCCAGTACACCAACAATAACCATAAGCAAATCATGGCGATCAGTGTTATCGCATCGCAATATGGAGCTGGCTCGTTCCCGATCATCGATCAGGAGCAGCATGTCTTAAAACTTGGCAAAACCGGGCTGACGGCAAACAAGGAATTCCTTGGCGATGGCGAAGTCGGCATCGGAGCCATAAATAACACGTCTACCTCACATATGATTTCGCGTGCTAAAGATGGCCGGATACGCGTGTTCACTATGTTAACAGCCGAGCACTTCGGATTTGTTCTTCCTGAAACCGGCTTTACTGGAATACAAAAGGAGGATTCCCGGTTCCGCGCAGAGTTCGAATTCCTTATCAGTGACGACGGCACTGTCACGGTGGGCAAGGATGTAGGCGTTTTCCTGCACGGAACGAGAGGCGAGTTAAATGAACCGGGTCCGGGTTAGCTTGCTGCGCGCGCACGCAAAGGTGTGCGCTTGGCTTAGCGTGCATCTGCCCACGCTTACATACTTTGCAAGCGGGGTGCTTGCCGCCCTACTTGCTTTCCCTGCCATCAATGCACCGGGCTGCGCTTGAACAAGGCCATGATCTCGCCCACGATCCCGCGCCGGAACGCGAGCACGCAAATGATGAAGATCAGCCCGGTCACCATCGTCACCGCTTCCCCGATCGACTTGAACCATTCAATGTTGGTCAGCGCCGCCAGCCAGTTGCCCCAGTCGCCCAGCTTGTTTTCCAGCGCAATGATCACCACTGCGCCGACGATCGGCC
>JAQGMO010000196.1 GCA_028292315.1 Herminiimonas sp.
ATACCGGAAGGCTTCGCGCACGGCTTTGTCGTCACCAGTGAATCGGCGGAATTTCTATACAAGACGACCGATTACTGGGCGCCGGAACATGAGCGCAGCATTCTCTGGAATGATCCGGCGATCGGGATCGAGTGGCCTGTGACGGAGCAGCCGCTCCTGTCCGGCAAGGATCGCGATGCCGTGAAACTGGCCGACGCAGAGGTTTTCGCATGAAAAAAATGCGTATTCTCCTGACCGGCAAGTCGGGCCAGGTCGGCTACGAACTGGAGCGCAGCCTGCAGCCTTGCGGCGAAGTCATCGCGCTTGACCGCAAAGGCATGGACCTGGCCGACCTGGCCCGGGTGCGAGATGTGATCCGGAGCGTGAAACCGGACCTGATCATCAATCCGGCCGCCTATACCGCGGTCGACAAGGCAGAGACCGAACCCGACCTCGCCATGCGCATCAATGGCGAAGCGCCCGGCGTGATGGCTGAGGAAGCCAGAAAAATCGGCGCTGCAATGATTCATTACTCGACCGATTACGTCTTCGACGGCAGCAAGGCCACGCCGTACACGGAAGACGACCCGACCTGCCCGATCAATGTTTACGGCAGCAGCAAACTGGCGGGCGAGCAGGCAATCCGGGCAGCGGACATACCGCACCTGATCCTGCGTACCAGTTGGGTCTATGGACTGCGCGGCAAGAACTTTCTGCTTACGATTATGCGCTTGGCCCAGGAGCGTGATGAATTGCGCATCGTGAGCGATCAGCATGGCGCGCCGACATGGTGCCGCACGATCGCCGATGCGACGGCGGCGATCGTCACTCAAACCGTGAGTGCAGAGGATACCGAAGCCTGGTGGCGGCTGCACTCGGGTCTTTACCACCTGACCGCGCAGGGCCGGACCACATGGTACGGATTTGCCAAAGCCGTGCTGGAACATCCCTCCGTGACGTCTACGTCGGCAGTGATCCCGATTGAATCCAGCGAATACCCTGTACCGGCGAGACGGCCTGCCAACTCGGTCATGTCAGGTAAGCGCTTGATGAAGACATTCTGCGAATTACCCACGTGGGACAGCGCGTTAAAACTGTGCCAGGATCGCTAGGAGCCTGCGCATGACAGCGCCATTGCCCGGAGCCATGGCGCCTGCTTGACAGAAAAACGACATTTCGTGCGGACGGCGTGCGGAAGAGCGCTGTCCCCATGCAGTACAATGCCGTTGTAATACTGAGTTCACTACCGGGAACTGGTTAAGCAATCAGGTGCCGGATCGAAATTTAAGTGGATTCAGAATTGCCTTGCCAAATATCCTGTGTTCTCAGGATGTGCAGGCGACTCCATTACGGCTCCCAGCAATTTACTTTAAGCCTGTCGGCGGGACAATGCCGGAGGGATGCAATCATCCCAAGCCGTAATTTTCAGGATCATTATGAGTAACAGCATCATAAAACAGGAATTCCGGCCGCAATTTTTTTCATGGGTAATTTTCTTACTGCCGGCGCTTGCCATAACCACGCGTCCCGGGGTTGGCATCATCGAGATCCTAATTCTACTGGCGACGATTTATTACGCGGTGCCGCTTTGGAAACAGCGCAAGGAATTTTTCGGGTCAACGAAATTCATCGTTCTCGCCTTTTCTTTCAACCTGGCGGCCGCTACGGCTTCATTGTTGAGTGACAAGTTTGTTGTATCCGGGATTGACAATCCGCTTCGCCAGCTTCTTGCGACTGCTGCGATCGGCATAATTATATTCACCAGGCCAAAGGCGGAATGGTTTTGGCACGGATTAATGATCGGGACGATCGGCGCAGCGTGCATAGCCATGTACCAGCGCTTCGGACTGCACATGGTGCGGGCCGAAGGCGCCTACATGGCGATCATGTTCGGTGATATCGCCATGGCGATGGGTTTGATGGCATTGGCGTCGGTCCGGCATTATTCAAAAACAAAGTGGGCGGCACTACCCTACATCGCATTCCTGTCAGGCGTCCTTGCGTCTCTCCTGTCCGGAACCCGGGGCGGCTGGCCGGCGATACTGTTTTGCCTCATTCCCTTATATTTTTACAGGCCCGCTGCACTCGACCGTAAATCCCTGCTGGCCGCGCTGATGGGGGCAGCCTTATTGACTGGCGCGTTTTTCATTCCCAAAGTGGGAGTAAGCGAACGCGTGGCGGCGGTTTCAACTGAAATCGACCAGTACATGCGTGGAAATGCGAATTCATCAATCGGGTCGCGATTAGAAATGTGGAAAGGCGCCTGGAACTTGTTTGTCGAAAATCCGATAACCGGAGTCGGCCGAAAAAATTTCCATCAGGGACTCAACGCACTGATTGCACGAGGTGAAATCGATCCAAGCGTCGGAATTTATCGTCATGCGCATAACGAGATGCTGCACGCATTGGCAACGCAAGGCATGATCGGCGGCAGCGCGCTGCTGTTACTGTATGTGGCGCCGCTGTTGTTTTTCCTGCGCGGCATACGCCGGAATGACCAAGGCCAACCCTACGCCATTGCCGGCCTGCTGGTGGTCTTATCTTTCATTTATTTCGGACAGACCCAGGTACTCTTTTCTCACCATATCGGCTCTGCCTTCTATGCCCTGACGGTAAGTGTCCTGGCAGGCGTATGCGCGAGTATCCAAAGAGAGTATGGAATTCCGCCTTCGAGTAAATGAGGAACATGCTTCGGAAAGTTTATTGTATCGCCAAGGTTACTCCAGCCAATTCCTGTATCGCCCACGGCTGTCCCATGGGCTACCCCCAATATCACTGACACTTTTGATAGGTATGATTTCACTATTGTAGGTGTCACATGTCCCATAAATCCAGCAACGCCGCAGTTTTACAGAAGAGTTTAAGTGCGAGGCAGTTAAGCTGACGCGCCAACCAGGTGCCAGCAAGACAGGGATCGCCAGAGATCGGGATATTGGCGTGAATTTGCTCACTCCATAGTCGAAAGTCGAAGCAGGAATATCGGCGCCCATGGGGCCAAAACGGTAGGCGTCTAGCCAAGAGTTCGAGCAAATGCGCTGCGAACTGGCGAAGGTCAGTAAGCGGCGCGCCAGCACCGTCTTGATCTCGGAAGGCTTTTCTGTGTAGATGTTCAGGCTGCGGCGGGAGCGGTTTTGGCGATCACTGCAGCGACATTCCACGGC
>JAQGMO010000252.1 GCA_028292315.1 Herminiimonas sp.
AGTGCCATTCTGAAATTAATATGAAATTTTGGCGGCCATCGCCGGATGCAATGCAAGGCGGTGCAGCAGCGGTTTTAAAGGGGTAGTTGTGGAACCGGCGGCGAGTAGAAGAACGTCTGCCTGCACATTACTCAGGGAAACACCCTTCATCAGGCTATTCTGCCGAGCCGAGCCGAGCCGAGCCGAGCCGAGCCGAGCCGAGCCGAGCCGAGCCGAGCCGAGCCGAGCCGGGCTTGGGATTCCCAATTTTTACCGGCATGTAAAGCCGCCGGTCGGCCGCCGTGAAAGCGCAGCCTGACCGGCGGGCCGGATAGTTACTTGACCGCGGCTTTTGCGTCGGCTTTCACTTCCTTCGCTTTCGCCCTGGTTTTTTTCTTCGCTTTTTTCGCGCCGGCCTTCACTTCCGCCTTCGCCTCTTTCGCCTCCGTTTTGGCTGCCGGCACTGCGCTGTGCGCCGCGGCAAATGCCGACAGCGAAAATAACCCTGCAACCAAAGCAGCTATCAGTTTTTTCATGTGGAACCTCTTAAAGTGGGCGACCGTGATTAGTCGATCCAAAAACGTTACTAGAAAGTAAGTGGTTGACAGCCTTTGATTCTTTCCTTGAAGTTATTGTAATATTGCATTTCCATGAAATGCGAAATATCATACTAGTACAATAAAGAATCCTATCTTGAACCACCCACCCCAGCAAGGAGAGACGGAATGGTAAAGGCAAGTTTTGCGGCACTAACGGAAGGGGAAGTCTATGTCCCTGGGCTTCCAAGTGATTATGTTTCTGAGAAGTATGGCATTCCGCTTGGCGACATCGCCAAGCTCGGTTCCGCGGAAAACCCGCACGGCGCTTCGCCCAAGGCGATGGCGGCCATGGCGGAAGCCTGCCAGCGGCTCGATATCTACCCGGAATGGACCGCGCGCCGCTTGCGGGAAGCGATTGCAAGGAAGTATGGTTTTGAAGCGGATAATGTAGTATGTGGCTCAGGCGAGACTGAAGTGATTTCCATGGTCATCCGTGCGTTTGCGCGGCCGGATGAGCCTGTACTAATGCACAATCCCTGTTTTCCCTTGTATCGTATATATTCCAATTGCGAGGGGAGGCGGCCGGTTTTCACGCCGATGGGCAAGGATTTCGATCCGCTGATCGACCAATATATCGAAGCCTTGAAACAAAACCCGAAAATCGCGTTCATTACGAATCCGCATAATCCGAGCGGAATGCCGGTGAGCGAAGCCGATGTGCGCCGTATTTGCGAGGCCGCCAGCGATGAAACACTGGTGGTGCTGGATGAAGCATATATTCATTATTCGGAGTCCGAGGGCTGCATGCATTTGCTGAAGGAGTACCCGAAGAACGTGATCCTGCTGCGCACGTTTTCAAAGGCGTTCGGTCTGGCCGGCCTGCGTGTAGGCTTCGGCATTTCCGCCAACCCGGAACTGATCCGCCCGCTGCGCAACATCAAGCCGACCTGGAATATGGGACAGTTGCAAATCGCCGGCGGAATCGCTGCCATCAACGATGACGAACACGTGAACCGCGCCGTGAAGACGGTGGTCGAAATGCGGAACTATGTGGCGGACCGGATGGCTTCCATGTCGGCGTTCCGGATGGTGCCCGGCTCGAAAGCCAATTTTTTCCTGACCGAGATACGCGATCCCGCGCTCGATTCGACCAAGGTATTCAATGGCTTGCTGGAGCGCGGCGTGATCGTCAAGGACGGCACCGACATACCCGGGCTCGGCGCGCGCTACCTGCGGGTGGACCTGAACCTGAAGAAACATATGGACCGGTTCCTGGCGGCGCTGGACGACATCGCGTCGCGATAAGCACTGAAAAGGACGTCATGACTGCAAACAGAATGCTTATTGGGATTGATGTCGGTGGAACCTTCACCGACGCGGTTGCGCTGGACGCCGAAAGCGGCGATGTCCTCATGGCCTTCAAGCTGCCTTCGACACCGTCCGATCCAGGCACCGCGGTCATCACCGCCTTGCAGCGGATCGCGCAGCAGGCCGACGTTGCCGGGGCGCTGGTGTGTCACGGCACCACGGTCGGCACCAATACCCTGATCGAACGCAAGGGCGCGACGGTGGGACTGCTGGCGACCGCCGGATTTACCGACGTGATTGAACTGCGGCGACAAAATCGGCCGACTCTGTACGATCTCTCGGTGAAGGTATCCGAGCCGCTGGTGGCGCGCGCGCTGCGCTTCGGCGTCAGTGAACGCATGGGCGCCGATGGGCAAGTCGTCAGCGCGCTGGATGGCGCGCAGGAAGCGATCGGCCGGCTGCGCTCGGCCGGCGTCGAGTCGGTGGCGGTTGCCTTCCTGCATTCCTATGCGAATCCCGCGCACGAGCAGGAGGTGCGGCGCCTGTTGCAGGCAGCGCTGCCGGGAGTCTTTGTGACAATATCGAGCGATGTGTGCCCCGAGTTCCGCGAATTCGAGCGCACCAGCACGACCGTCGTCAATGCGTATATCGGGCCGGCCGTCGAGCATTACATCCGTCGCATCGCCCACGAAGCGGAAGCGATGGGCGTGCAGGATCTGATGATCGTGAAATCCAATGGCGGCCTGACTTCTCCCGAAAATGCGGCGCGCTATCCGGTTCACCTGATCGAATCGGGGCCGGCCGCCGGCATGATCGCAACGGCCGCCTACGCGCGCGCGACCGGTAGAAAGAACGTGATCGCTTTCGACATGGGCGGCACCACGGCCAAGGCCGGTGTGGTGCAGAATTTCAAGCCCAAGGTCACCGATGAATTCCATGCCGATCAACTGGTCAACGGTCGCGACGTCGGCGGCTATCCGATTCGCAGCGCGGTGCTCGATATTATTGAAATCGGGTCCGGCGGCGGCAGCATTGCATGGATCGATGCCGGCGGGGTGCCGAAGGTTGGACCGGAAAGCGCCGGCGCCAATCCCGGGCCGGCATGCTATTCGCGCGGCGGCCAGCACCCGACCGTGACCGATGCGCACGCAGTGATCGGCACGCTAAGCCAGGAGACATTCGAAGGCAGCGGCGTCGCCTTTTCGCGCGAACTCGCGGTCAAGGCGATCGAAACCCATATCGCAAGACCAATGGGCTGGTCGGTTGCCAGGGCGGCCCACTCGATCATTGAAATCGCGGTTGCCAGCATGACCGAAATGGTCCGGCTGGCAACCGTGCGGCGGGGCCTCGATCCGCGCGATTTTTCCATCCTCGCTTCGGGCGGCGCCGGGCCGTTGCATGCAGCCTCGGTCGGCATCGAATCCGGCGCCAAAGAGGTGGTGGTGCCGCCGCTGCCCGGCATGTTTTCCGCGCTCGGCGCCATCCTGGGCGAAATCCGGCATGATCTTTCCCAAACGCTGCTGCGACCGGTGCGCGAACTCGACCCTGCTGCGCTCGCCGCCGCTTTCGGGCGCCTGCATGACAAAGCCGGCGCGCTGATGGCGAAAGAACCGAAGGGCGTCGGTCAGCCGATCTTTACCCGCTTTGCCGACCTGCGGTTCGCCGGCCAGTTGTTTGAATTGCGCGTGCCGCTTGGCTTGCTGGATGAGCCGATACCGTCGCCGACCGAGATCGAGCAGCGCTTCCGCGCCATCTATACCGGTGAGTTCGGCTTTGACCTGGCCGAGTCGACGGTGCAGCTAGTCAATTTGCACCTGGTCGCGGTATTGCCGATGGGCGGTTCGACCGCCCGCCTGTTTTCAAATGACGCCGGGAGCGGCAAGGGCGCCGCGCCGTACCGGATCCAGCCCTATCTGCGCGCCGACGGCGCCGAACAACCGCTGCCGGTTTACCGCACGGCCGAATGCATAGGCGCCGAACTGGTGGGTCCGCTCCTGATCGAGCACGCCGGCTCGACCGTCTGGGTGCGCGACGGCCAGCGCGCCAGGATAGGAACCGACGGCGGCGTCGCCTTTCAGATTCGGGGAGATCGTTAATGGATACAGCAGTCAATCGCGGGCAGGGCGGATCGATCCTGGAAGACGATCCGGTCACGTTCGAAGTAGTGAAGAGCGCCCTTTATGCCATCTGCGACGAGATGAAGAGCGTGATCATGCGCACCTCGTTCTCGCCGTTGCTCAGTCTTTCCGCCGACCTGTCATGCGTCATCCTCGACCGCGACTGCAATGCGATTGCGCAGGGCGTCGACATCCCGGTCCACCTCGGTGCGGCGCGTTTCACCGCGCTGGCCGCGATCAGGGCTTTCCCGCGCGACGGCTGGCGCGACGGCGACGGCGTGTTGCTGAACGACCCGTATGAGGGCGGCACGCATTTGCCGGACATGTCTTTGCTGACGCCGGTTTTCGCCGACGGCCAGTTGATCGGTTTTGCGCTGAGCCGGATCCACTGGCCCGACATCGGCGGCATCGCCGCGGGCAGTTCGAGCGTATGCGATGAAATTATCAAGGAAGGCCTGCGGATTCCGCCGGTGCGGATTATCGAGGCCGGCGTGGTGCGCGAAGATGTGCTGCGGCTGATCCTGGCCAATGTGCGGGTGCCGTCCGATCGCAAAGGCGACTTTCAGGCCGCTCTGGCGGGCCATGCGCGCGCGACCGAACGGATGCGCGAATTGTGCGCCCGTTACGGGGTCGACGTGATCACCGGCGTCATGCGCGATACGTTGCGCTATAGCCGCCGCCTGGTGGAAGCGCGCTTGCGGGAATTGCCGGACGCCGACGTTTCGAATGAAGAAACGATGGACGGGGATGGGATCGATCCGCAGGCGGCGCCGGTGGTGAAGGTGCGCATACGCAAGTCCGGGACCACCATGTCGTTCGACTTTACCGGGTCGTCGCCCTGCGTGCGCGGTCCAATCAACGCCTCGCTCCCGATCACCTCGGCCGCGGTCTACTACACGCTGCTCAGCTTTGTCGGCGGCGATATCGCGCCCAATTCGGGTGTCTATGCCGGCATCGAGATCATCGCCCCGGCCGGCACCATCGTGCATGCGACCTACCCGGCGCCGGTGGTCGCCTCCAACACCGAGACCGCCAATCGCATGGTCGATATCCTGATGGGAGCATTGGCCAAGGCCTATCCTGAAATCGTATCAGCCGGCAGTTACGGCTCGGCCTGTGTCTATACGCTAGGCGGCTTCGACCCGATCCGCAACCGGCCGTTCGTGCATTATGAAACAATAGGCGGCGGGATGGGAGCGACTGCCTCGGGAGGCGGCGCCAGCGGGCTGCGGGTCCACATGGGAAATACGATGAACCTGCCGATCGAGGGCGTGGAGGCGGCGCTGCCGGTGCGATTCCTTAATTACGAAATTGTGCCCGGCAGCGCGGGCAAGGGTTTGCACCAGGGCGGTTCAGGCGTGCGCAAGACTGTTGAAACCCTGGTCGACGGCATCGAAGCCTCGGTCCTGGGCGAACGCACCAGGTCACCGGCGCGCGGCGTATCGGGCGGCAGCGATGGCGGGCTGGCGCGCTTCCGCCTGATTGGCGCGGCCGGGGACAAGGAACTCGATTCGAAGAGCGGTCCCCACTTTCTGAGCAAGGGCGACCGTCTCGAGATGATGACGGCCGGCGGCGGCGGCTGGGGCAAACCGGAAAAATCAATCTAACGGAGGCTGGACATATGCGTACTGAAATCAATTCGGGGTCCGTGTTGCGGGTGGCGCTGCTGGTGCCGTCATCCAACACCGTGATGGAAAATGACTTGCATGCCGCGCTGCCGAAAAACCTGTTTACGGTGCATACCGATCGCATGTACCTGACCGAGACTACGCGCGAGCAGGAAGTGCGGATGATAGAGCAGCATGCGCCGGGCGCCGCCAGCGATCTTGGCACGCTCGAACCGGATGTGCTGGTATTCGGCTGCACCTCCGCCGGTTCCCTGTTCGGTCTCGATTACGATGCCAGGGTATGCCGCGAACTGGGGGAGCGGGCCGGCTGCGCGACGATCGGCGTGATCTCCGCGGTGGCGCAGGCGCTCGACCGCCAGGATGCGCGTCGTCTCGCAGTCATCACGCCCTACAACGAGGACTTGACCAATTCAGTCGCTTCGGCGGTGGCAGCGGGGCGCGAAATTATCGGCGCATGGGGAATGGGAATCACCGACAACGTGGCGCTGGCCGATCCGACGCCGGCCGACATCGTCGCCTTTGCCCGCGAAAAGTTGGCGGGAAAGACGTTCGACGGTCTATTCGTGTCCTGTACGAATTTCCGCGCCTATGAAGCGCGCGCGGCCCTGCAGGAAGCGTTCGGTGTGCCGGTCGTTACCAGCAACAGCGCCGTGGTAGAGGCGATCCACCGTTTCAGGGAAGAAAGGTTGAAGTTGGCGGCGCGGGCGGCATAGATAAGCTGACCGGCGACCGCGACGAACTACTCGTGCAAGGCAGTTGATGAAACATGAAATTTGAACGATGATTCAAAGCAGTACCATTCAATAACAACGGAGACGAACATGAAACGGAAATTCATTGCGGCAGCAATCGCGGCTGCATGCGGTATCTCGGCTTCCACCCATGCACAGATTTCAAACGACGTCGTGAAGATCGGCGTCATCGTAGACAAGACCGGCGTCTACGCCGGCAACGGCGGGCCGGGCGCGGTCAAGGCGGTTGAAATGGCGGTCAAGGACTTTGGCGGCAAGGTCAACGGCAAACCGATCGAAGTCGTCAATGCGGATTACCAGAACAAGGTCGATATCGCGCTCTCCAAGGCGCGTGAGTGGATCGACAGGGACCAGGTCGACATGATCATCGAGTCGACCGATTCGGCGGCCGCAATCGCCATGCAAAAGCTGGGCGCGGATAAAAAACGGATCATGATATTTGCCGGCTCCGCCAGCACGGCCCTGACCAACAAGGAGTGCTCGCCCTACGGCATTCATTATGTCTACGACACCTATGCGCTGGCCACCGGCACCGGCCGGGCGATCATGCAGGAGGGCGGCGACACCTGGTACTTCCTCACCGCGGATTACGCATTTGGCCATTCGCTTGAAAAAGACACCACCAAGGTGGTGCAGGAAATGAAGGGCAAGGTGGTCGGCACGATCAAGCATCCGCTCAGCGCCTCGGATTTCTCGTCATTCCTGCTGCAGGCCCAGGCGTCGAAAGCAAAAATCGTGGCGCTGGCGAACTCCGGCAAGGATACCCAGACCGCCGTATTGCAGGCGAATGAATTCGGCCTGACCAAGAGCGGCCAGAAGCTGGCGACCCTTCTGATATTCGACACGGATATCAAGGGACTCGGATTGCCGGTCGCGCAGGGATTGCTGTTCACCACCGGCTTTTACTGGGATCTGAACGATGAAACCCGGGCCTGGTCGCGGCGGTTTTTCCCCTTGCATAATGCGATGCCGACCATGATCCAGGCCGGCGTCTATTCGGCGACCATGCATTATCTGAAGTCGATCCAGGCGACCGGTTCCGACAATGCGGATGTCGTAATGAAAAAAATGAAAGAGACGCCGATCAACGACTTTTTCGCCAAGGGCGGCAAGATCCGGAACAATGGCCGGATGATTCATGACATGTACCTGGCCGAAGCGAAGAAACCGTCGGAGTCGAAGGAAGAATGGGACATGATCAAGATCAAGCGCGTGATTCCCGGCGAGCAGGCGTTCCAGCCGCTCAGTGAAAACACGTGCTCGCTGCCGCAGTAAGCCGGTAGCGGTACCGCCCGGGCAAGGCTACAGCCCGGGTAACGGTACAGCCCGGGTAACGGTACAGCCGCGCCGCTTTACTGTCACCGGCGTTGCAGGCGTTGCAAACGCATGGCCTCGGCCCGTGGGCGATGCCATGCGTCCGTCAGATTACGGTGTCGTGGATCGCGGTCCGGCCGCCGGTTACGCCGGCCAGCCGGCGCAATGCGTCTTCCAGCACGCCCCGATCCGGGCATGCCCCGAGGCTGATGCGATAGGCCGCCGGCAGGCCGGTCCTGGAAATCGCAAAATGCGATGCCGGCGAGACCCGCACGCCGGCCCGCAGCGCATGGGTGCAAAAATCTTCCCCGGACCATCCGGCGGGGGCGCTTACCCACGCATGATAGGATGCAAACCGGGTTTCCCGGACGCCATCCAGCATCCGCCGGGTTAGTTCGACGCGTGCCCTGGCCTCGGCCCGATGGCGTGCCAGGCATTGCTCAATCATCCCATTTGTGAACATGGCCGCCGCCAGCTCGGCATAAAAGCCCGGGGCGATCCACTGCGTACTGACCAGCGCATCATGAAACGCGCCGAGCAGGCGATCCGGGACGGCGGCATAGCCGAGCCTGAAGCCGGAAGCGACGCATTTCGATAGTCCGGTCAGGTGAATGGTGCGGTCCGGCGCCATGCTGGCGATCGAGGCGATGCCATCGTTGGCAAGCGGGATATTGACGCCGTCTTCGATGATCCAGGCATCATTGCGGCGGCAAATTTCGGCGAGCGCCTGGCGCCGCTCTGCGCTAAGCGTGGCGGTCGTCGGATTCTGCATCACGGTGGTGACGACCAGCACCTTGGCGCCGGTGCGCCGCAGCTCGCGCTCAACGCTATCCGGAATCAGTCCGTGCTCATCGGATTCGGCGCCGGCCAGGCGCACGCCGCGGAAGTCGGCGATACGTCGCACGCCGGTATAGGTGAGCGGTTCGCAGATCGCTGTTTCTCCGGCTGCCAGCACGGTGCCGAAGGCGGCCAGCAGCCCCTGGTGGACGCCGTTGGTGAGGAGTATATTATCGGGCTCGACCCTGGTGCCGAATTGCGCAATCCATGCGGCGCCGAGACTGCGATGCCGAAGCGGACCGGCATAGGACGCATAGCTGAACAGGTCGTGAGACAGACGTTCCGGCGGAAGCCCGGTCACGGCCCGATCGAGAATGTCCGCCACGGGCGCAGCCGGCAGGGTATTGATGCTGAGGTCTATCGTCTCCGGCTGGGCAGAGTGCATCCGGCCATTGCGTATGAAGGTGCCGCTTCCGACCCGGGCTTCGATGATGCCGCGCCGCGCGGCCTCGCTGATGGCCTTGGTCACGGTGGCGATCGTGACGCCGAACATATTGCCCAGTTCGCGTTGCGAGGGCAGCCGTTCGCCGGCCTGTAATTCACCGCTTGCGACTCCGGCTTCGAGGGCTTCGACCAGCGCGATATACTTTGGCCCGCCACCCTCGCGCACCGATGGAATCCATTTTTTTCTCATGAGCCGAATCATACCCTCGCGATCATTGCTCCGCAGGTGCGGCATACGGTTTTCGCGCAATTTTTTGCACAAATAGCAAAGGTGGGGAAGGTGAAGGCGCGAATCCGGACACAGCAACGCGGCTGAATGAAAGGCCGGCCCGGGAGCGCAGCGGGGATGACCGCACTGCAGGCGAACCGCCGTGCAGTGCCGCCCTCGATGCGCCCGGCTTAAAAGGTCGGTAACTCTGCGACGGTGCGGCCGGGATGATCGTCCGGATCGATTACCTCGATGTCTTTTCCCTGGCTGGAGATGGTAATGCCGACCTTGGGACCGAGCACGGTAAAGTGTCCTACGGGGAACGCCGCTCGCACTTCTTCGCCGGACAGGATTTTTTCGACGACGTCGGTCACATCGCTGATAACCGGTTCCACTTCCCAATGCTTGTAAGTGTGATCGACCTTGCCCCAGCGAACCTGTTCGACCAAGCCGCTTTTTGCATTCATACGTACCGCATCAATTGCATAAACTGACATGATTTCTCCTTTAAAGAGATTCTCCGCATCGTAATACTAATCTAATACTAATAGATAGACGCATGGCCACCCGCATAGTTCTGAGTCTGCGCGCGCCAGCAATCATGGACTATGCGGAAGCTGAACCACCCAGGCTCCGCAAGCCTCAAGAGTCATCAAAATCAACGTCATTTTTGAATCGCACCTTAAATTCTAAAAAAAACACGAAATTCGTGTGATATTTCCAATAAGAAGTTGCCGTACGGGAACTTATTGGTTATAAAGATGTCTTGGTAAATGCGTATGCGATTACCACGCGTTTTAAATCACGAGGATTATATGGAACAACAAAGTCTGTCATCTCTGAAAAGTTATAACCCGAACAACTTGCTGGACGTTTTAATTGAAAAAATGAAGCTGAAAAATGACGCGGCGTTATCTCGTGCGCTCGCGGTGGCACCTCCAGTGATCAGCAAGATTCGTCACCGCCGGCTGCCGGTCGGGGCATCCCTGCTGATCCGCATGCATGAAGTGACGGACATGAGCATCAAGGAGTTACGCGACCTGATGGGCGACCGCCGCGAAAACTATTACTGATCAAGCCGGTGAGCCGGCTGTCAGACAAAACCCGCGCCCTGTGAGCGCGGGTTTTTACTTGGGAAAGCGTGTATGTACTAATACGTGAAATTTATTATAGACCCTATATGGATTTCCATATCAACCACATAATGATGTAATAACCACAAGCTTATTGACAAGCGGGGTGAGAGCAGGGGCAGGCTCGGGCACAGGCGGGCAGTCTTCTGCAATTAGGCATACATTGGACTGGAACCGAGCAACCGGCCGCTATTGTCAACACGCAGCAAACTGAAAAACGCTAATATTATTTTCATTTAATCAATGATTATTTAGGCTAGCTAATAAATGTTGTCTTAAAAAGTAAGCAAGAATTACTATTGTTCGAGCAATTTCAAGTTCATCAGTAAGTTCATCAGTATTGTCATTACAGTCTCCCGTGCAATTTTATTGTACTTGCGCTAACCGGCAACTGATCGGATCATCATGGTCTTTGAAAATCCTCATGCGGTACCCTGGTTGCGTGCCAGACGAAAGAAAATGAAAGCAAAACTGGAAATAGTTGCCCTATGCACGGTAGCATTCATCATCAGCATGCTGTTTCTCGCGATTCCCGTTTTGTTTTTAAAGTAATTCCGCACCGCTCGGCATATTCCATCGAAGAATACAAAGCTGCACCGACGGATAGCAACGTGCAGACAGCAGCTTACGACTCCTGATATTATTCCATCTTAAAATATTGCGGAACTCAATTCTGCAATGCAGCACATGTTGATCTGGCACTCACAAAAAGCCTGTCGCCTGACCGGAATAAGATAAGGAATCACAGCGTCATGTCGGACCGTCACTTTGCATTTTGGCCTAAGTCTCAACCGCGGCATCTGACCGTGCCGCAAACCAATCTGTATTACAACGTTGAGGTATCGGCCACACGTTTTCCAGACAAGCCCTTCATCGTATTTTATGACACGCCGCTCACCTATGCACGCTTCAGGGACGAGACAGAACGCATAGCCGGCTACCTGCAGCACGAATGCGGCGTCGGCCCCGGCGACCGCGTGTTGCTATACATGCAGAACAGCCCCCAATTCGTGCTCGCCTACTACGGAATATTGCGCGCCAATGCCGTAGTGGTGCCCGTCAACCCGATGAACCTGACCGACGAGTTGCGGCATTACGCAAGCGATACCGGCGCCACTACGGCCATTCTCGCGCAAGACCTTTATCCGACCATGCAGCCATTGCTCGGGACGGAACTCAACCATCTGGTGGTCGCCGCTTATTCCGACTATCTTGGCAGCGAGGCCGGGCCGGCCGTGCCGGACTTCGTCGCCGCGCGCCGGCAGGCAATCGACGCGCACGGCGTGGCGCTGTGGAACGACATGCTGGCGCGCAATTTACGGCCGGGGCCGCTGACAGCTGGGCCCGATGATTTATGCGTGATGCCGTATACGTCGGGAACGACCGGCCACCCCAAGGGATGCATGCATACCCATCGCAGCACGATGTATAACACCGTGGCCACGGTGGAATGGTTCGGCTCCCGGCCCGATTCGGTATTGCTGGCGGTGCTGCCGTTCTTCCATGTGACCGGCATGGAGGGCAGCATGAACGGACCGCTCTATGCCGGCGGCACCATCGTGCTGCAGCCGCGCTGGGATCGCACCGCGGCGGCGCTGGCGGTGCAGAAACACCGGGTCACGGCCTTGCATATGATTACGTCGATGGTGATCGATTTCCTGGCCAACCCCGAACTCGAGCGCTACGACCTGGGCAGCATACAGCGCATCAGCGGCGGCGGAGCGGCAATGCCGCAGGCGATTGCGCAAAAGCTCGGCGACGTGCTCGGCGTCTCTTATCTCGAAGGCTACGGCATGTCGGAAACGATTGCGCCGACCCACATTAATCCGCCGCTGCGGCCAAAGCAGCAATGCCTCGGCGTGCCGATCTACGACGTCGACGCGCGGGTAGTCGATCCGGTGGACCTGCATGAACTGGCGCCCGGCGAAGTCGGTGAAATCCTGGTGCATGGTCCGCAGGTAATGCTCGGGTATTGGAACAATCCGCAGGCGACGCAAGAAAGTTTCGTCGAGATCGACGGGAAGCGCTTTCTGCGTACCGGCGATCTGGCGATGGTCGATGAAGACGGTTATTTTTTCATGGTCGACCGGCTCAAGCGCATGATCAATGCGTCCGGCTTCAAGATCTGGCCGGCCGAGGTGGAAGCGCTGATGTATCGGCATCCGGCAATCCATGAAGTGTGTGTGATCGGCACCCGCGATCCGAAGCGCGGCGAGTCGGCGAAGGCCCTGGTGGTATTAAAGGAAAGCTTCCGTGGCCGGCTTAGCGAGCAGGATATCGTCGACTGGGCGCATGACAATATGGCCGCCTACAAGAGTCCACGCAGCGTGGTCTTTTGCGACACGCTGCCGAAATCGGGCAGCGGCAAAGTGCAATGGCGCCTGTTGCAGGAACAGGAAGCGGCACGCAGCTGAACCCGGTGCATGCAATGACACGAACGCACGTGAGCGCCTGTCCGCGGCAAAGGATTCAGTCGGGGTTCAGTCCGGGTTCATTCCGGGACTAATCCGCTTTTGCGCCCGACTCCCTGACCACCTTGGCCCACTTCACGATTTCAGAGCGCTGATAGGCCGCGAGTTCCTCCGCGGTCGAGCCGATCGGCTCGAGTCCGATGTCATTCAGGCGCTTCGATATGTCGGGCGACTTGATAATCCTGCTTACTTCGGCTTGCAGCTTGTCAACGATCGGCTTGGGCGTTCCCGCCGGCGCGAACAAGGCGAACCATGACACCGCTTCAAAGCCGGGCAAGCCCGATTCGGCGATGGTCGGAATGTCGGGCGCGGCGGCGGAGCGCTTGAGGCTGGTGACGCCCAGCGCGCGCAGCTTGCCTTCCCGGACCATCGGCAGGCTCGAAGGCATATTGTCGAACATCATGGTGACCCGCCCGCCGAGCAGGTCGGGAAGGGCGGTCGCGCGGCCCTTGTAAGGAACATGGGTCATGTCGATGCCGGTCATGGTTTTGAAAAGTTCGCCGGACACGTGGATCGAGGTGCCCGAACCCGACGAGGCGAACATCATCTTGCCTTCCTTCTTGCCCAGCGCAATGAACTCTCCCAGTGTTTTCGCCGGCACGCTGTTATTCACCACCAGCATGTTCGGCGTCGATGCCAGCAGTGTGACCGGCGCGAAGTCCTTGACCATGTCATATGGCATTTTCGAATAGAGCGCGCCGTTGATCGAATGCGTGCCGACCGTGCCGACCACGATGTTATAACCATCCGGCGCTGCCTTGGCGACATAATCGGCGCCGATGTTGCCGCCGGCGCCGGGCTTGTTCTCGACCACGACCGGCTGTCCCCAGGCAGTGCTCAGGCGCTCGCCGATCAATCGGCCGAGAATATCCGGCGCGCCCCCGCTGGTGAAGGTAACGATGATGTGGATCGGCTTGTTCGGGTAACCGGGCGCGTTCGACTGGGCACTGACGGTGGCGGCGGTTGAGGCGGCGACTACGGCAAGGGCCACTTGCGACACTTGTAACACGTGTGAAATCAATCTTTTCAGCATGCTGTCTCCTGGTATTTTTATTATCAGTTCGAGTCAGCCGTGACATTACTGCGCCGCCAGTCAAAGCCCCGACCGCGGTCCGCTTGGTACATCACGTACTGCTGAGACCCTAACACTGCGCCGCCGGTCCGTCAATCTCAGTCGGGATGCCGCTGTTTTTACCGTCCGCCGGCCACGCCCCATACGGCAAGCGCCAGCGACACCGCGGCGACCGCGAGCGCAATCAGCGACAGCAATTTTTGCTGTTTCAGTTGCTGTTCCAGTTCACGCATGGCGCCATCGCTTGCTTCGGCCAATTCCTTGATTGCGGCGGCCTGTTTAATCGCCGCTTCCTGGAGTTCGGCGACCTGGACGGCGAGCGCGTCGGCCGCCTGCTCGCGCGTATCGGTCTTGGCCACAGCCTTGTTGCGCGATGTAATCAAGGGAATGACGCCCTTCACCAGGTCAAGCAGGTGCGGAGCAAGCGCGCTTACCGCGCTTGAGGTCAGGATGGACATGTATGACTTCCGTTTGAATTTTCGAGAAGGAAAGAATAATCCAAACCGGCAGGACGCGTGCGA
>JAQGMO010000256.1 GCA_028292315.1 Herminiimonas sp.
GCCTCGATCTCATCCAGCGTCTGCACGGCTTCCACAAATGCGATGTCAGCGCCAGCATCCAGTGCCGCGTTGGCACGGTCGATTGCCTCGTCCAAGCCGAGCACTGCACGCGAGTCCGTGCGGGCAATAATGACAAAGTCCTTGCTTTGCCGGGCAGCCACCGCCGCGCGGATCTTCGACACATACTCGCCGCGAGTGATCACCTCCTTGCCATCCAGATGGCCGCAGCGCTTCGGCGACACCTGGTCTTCGATATGAATGCCCGCCACATTGCGTGACTCGTATTCCCGCACTGTGCGGGTAACATTGAGCTCGTTGCCATAACCGGTGTCGGCATCGGCAATCAGCGGGATCGATACCGACCGCGCGATGACGCCGGCGTTTTCCACCATTTCAGTCATCGTCAGCAACCCGAAGTCGGGGTAGCCCCGGGCGGCCGAGGTGCCGGCGCCAGTCATGTACACCGCGGAGAAGCCGGCTTGTTCGACCAGGCGCGCGGTGATGCCGTCATAAGAGCCGGGCGCGACGACCATGTTGGGTTGCGCCAGAAGGTGTCGTAACTGTGATGCTGCTTTCATGAGCAAACTCCATCGTGAGTGAATCGGTCGGGGATCTGGCTGGTTCAATTCGCTTCAGTACGCCCACGGGCGCTTGATCCGGTCGCGTGCACGGAATGCTTCGATCTCGGCGCCACGCGATAAGGTCACACCAATTTCGTCGGTTCCTTCGAGCAGCATCTCGCGCAACACGCGCGGCGCCCGGAATGAAAAGACCTTGCCATCGGGTGCCGTCACCGTTTCTTCGCGCAGGTCCACCGTGATCGCCGCATGTCCGCCCGCGTCCTCCATCTGCCGCGCAAGTTCACTCACCTGTTCGATCGGCAGTTCCACCGGAAGCAAGCCATTGCGAAAACTGTTGGAAAAGAAAATCCCCGCGAATGAAGGCGCGATGACCGCCCTGAAACCGAATTCGCGCAATGCCTTGGGCGCCGTTTCACGCGATGAGCCGCAGCCGAAATTGCGATCGGCGAGCAGAAATACGCCCTTGTTCCACGGCTCCTGGTTCAGGATGAAATCCGGATTGGGGGTACGGTCGCCGATATACCGCAGGTTGGAAAACAGGCTCGCCGCATAGCCCTCGCCGTCCCTATGCATGCGAATCAGTTCCCGGCCCGGCGTAATCTGGTCGGTGTCGATATTAATTCGCATCATCGGCACACCGATACCGCTGACTTTCACAAAATTTTCCATGATTCCTCCACACGCTAAAATAGTTTTCACCGCGCGACGCCGTCAGCGGAAATACTCGCGCGCATCGGCAAAATGCCCGGCAATGGCCGACGCGGCGACAGTGGCCGGGCTTGCCAGATGGGTGCGGGTCTGCGCTCCCTGGCGTCCCTCAAAGTTTCGGTTCGTGGTGCTGATGACCCGTTTGTCGGAAAGATGGCCGCGCCCGCCGCTGCCGCACATTGCGCAGCCCGATTCATGCCATTCGAACCCGGCATCCATGAATATCCGGTCCAGCCCTTCCGCCTCCGCGGCGGCCTTCACCTGCGATGAGCCCGGTACGCAGATGGCCAGCACGCCGCGCGCCACCTTGCGCCCTTTGAGTACGGCCGCCGCAATGCGCAAGTCAGACAGACGCGCATTGGTGCATGAGCCAATGTAGGCGGCGTCGATGGGAATCACATCCATCCTGGTTCCAGGCGCAAGCCGGGTGTATTGCAAGGCGCGTTCCAGCAGCTGCCGTGCTCCCGGTTCTTCGACCGCGGAAGGATCAGGCACCCGGCCGTCGACCGGCGCTACTTGCTGGGGACTGGTGCCCCAGGTGATCTGCGGGCGCAACGCGCCGCAGTCGATTGTGATTTCGGCATCGTAATGCGCTCCGTTGTCTGACGCCAGCGAGCGCCAGTAGCGGACCGCATTGTCCCACGCCTCTCCTTTGGGAGCGAATTCCCGACCGCGCAAGTACTCGATGGTGGTCTCGTCAGGTGGCACGAAACCGTAGCGCGCAGAAAATTCGATCGCCATGTTGCAGATGGTCAGACGTCCTTCAACCGGCATGCCGCGGATCACCGGACCGGCAAATTCCACGGCGTAGCCAAGCCCGCCGTTGGCGCCATGGCGGCCAATCAACTCCAGCACCATATCCTTTGGAAATACGCCTTCCGGCAAGTGCCCTTCGAAATTCACCCGCATTGTTTTCGGCTTGACCTGCGCCAGCGTCTGCGTGGCCAGCACATGCTCGCCTTCCGTGGTGCCGATGCCCCACGCCAGCGCGCCGATTCCGCCCACCGTGCAGGTATGGCTGTCGCCGCACACCAGCGTCATCCCGGGCAAGGCGATCCCGAGCTCCGGCGAAACGACATGGACGATCCCCTGCCGCGGGTCGTCGACGTCGAAAAAAGTGAAGTTGTAGCGCTTCGACAGATCACGCGTCGTCTGGATCATCTCCCCGCCCTCGCCGTTCATGGTTTCGTTCATTCCACGTCCCGGGCGGGTCGACAGCGTATGGTCGATCACCGCGTACACCTGCTTGCTGTTGGCAGGATTGCGACCGGATTTACTCAGCCCCTTCATCACGGTGCTGCCGCTCATCTCGTGCAGGAACAGGCGGTCCATCTGCAGCAGCGCGGTATCGTCGCCGAGCTCGGCAATCACATGGTCGGTCCATACTTTTTCAAAGAAACTGCGTGGTGCGTTCATCTTGTTCTCCTCCAATGCTTGTTCCATTAAAGTGGCTTGCTTTTAATGTCCGCCGCAGCCGGGACCCGGATGCGATGTATCGGATCAGTCATCTGAGCCCCTTACCGCGCGAGGTACACCCAGGGCCGGTCCCGCCTGTCGCGCGCCTGGAACGCGGCAATCTCCGCTTCACGCAACAGTGACAGGCCAATCTCGTCCAACCCTTCCAGCAATGACTTCCGGCGCAGCGGGTCGATGACAAACTGGTGGCGCTCGCCATCGGGCGCCTGCACCGTGCAGCTTGCAAGGTCCACCGTTACCAGTTTTTTTAGCGGGTCACGCATCACCTGGTCGGCGATCGACTGGATGACGGGCATGGGGAGTGCCACCGGCAGCATCCCATTCTGGTAACAGTTGTTGTGGAAGATGTCGCCGAAGCTGGGGGCGATCACGCAGCGCAACCCGAGACCCATGAGCGCCCATACCGCCCCTTCCCGACTGGATCCGCATCCGAAATTGTCGCCGGCAAGCAGGATCCTGGCGGCGCGGTAAGGCTCGGTATTGAGGATGAAATCCGGCCGCTCCGCGCCATCGGAGCCGAAGCGCCACGCCTCAAAACAGTAACGCCCCAGTTGCTCGCGTTTACTGCCGATCAAACGCTCGATCCGGATAATTATGTCGGTGTCGACATTCTGGCGCAGCAGCGGCGCCGCAATCGCCGCAAGTTCGGTAAATTTTTCCATCGATTCCCGCCTCATGAAGTGCGCACGTCGACAATTTTGCCGGCCAGTGCCGCAGCCACCGCACTGGCCGGGCTGGCCAGATGGGTACGCGCGCCTGGGCCCTGCCGCCCGACGAAATTTCGGTTCGAGGTGGACACCGAACGCTGTCCGGGCGGGACGGTTTCTCCATTGGCTGCCACGCACATCGAGCAACCCGGCTCGCGCCACTCGAAGCCGGCTTCCACGAACAAACGGTGCAGCCCCAGCGCTTCGGCGTCGGCCTTCACCTGTCCGGACCCCGGCACGACCCATGCGCGCACGCCGGGCGCAACCTTGCGGCCGCGGATGGTAGCCGCAGCCAGTTGCAGGTCCGACAGCCTGCTGTTGGCGCACGAACCGATGAACACCCAGTCCACCGGGGTGCCGGCGATCGCCTGGCCCGGTTGCAGGCCCATGTAGGCCAGCGCCTGTTCGATAGCCTTGCGACGGTCGGGATCCGCTTCCTGCGCCGGGTCGGGCACCCGGCCATCGACGCCAACCGTATGCTCCGGGCTGGTCCCCCACGTGACCTGCGGCGCGAGCGTCGTGACATCCACGGTGAGTTCGCGATCGAATGTGGCGCCGTCGCTGTGCAAGCTCCTCCAGTAACGCAGCGCCTGATCCCACCCGTCCCCTGCCGGCGCGTAAGGCCGGCCGGAGACATAGGAGAAAGTCGTTTCGTCGGGCGCGATCATGCCGATTTTGGCGCCGAACTCGATCGACAGATTGCAGATCGTCATACGGCCTTCCACGGCCATCGCGCGAACTGCTTCACCGGCGTATTCCACGGCGTACCCGGTGCCGGCTGCCGCGCCATGTTGGCCGATCATTGCCAGCACCAGGTCCTTCGGCCCGACGCCGGGCGGAAGCTGCCCGGCAAAGCTGACCCGCATGCGTTTCGGCTTTTTCTGGACCAGCGTCTGGGTGGCCAGCACATGCAGCAGCTCGGTCGATCCGATCCCGAATGACAGCGCGCCGAGGCCGCCATGCGTGCAGGTGTGGCTGTCGCCGCAAACGATCGTCAGGCCCGGCAGGCTGATTCCCTGCTCGGGCCCCATCACGTGCACGATACCCTGCTCGCGCTCGCCCAGGTCAAACAGCCTTACTCCGGCTTGCGCGGTATGGTTCCGCAGCACCTGCAGCAGCTTGCCGCCCTGCGGATTCGTGTCGCCGGTGCGCCCGGGAGCCGTCGATACCGCGTGGTCGGGCGTGGCAAAGGTCAGCTCGGGATTGCGCACCTTCAAACCCCTGCGCTGAATTTCCTCCAGCCCCACCGGGCCGCCCAGGTCATGCATCAGGTGGCGGTCGATATGCAGCAGCGACGTGCCGCTTCCCAGGTCGGCCACCACATGGGCGTCCCATATCTTGTCGAACAGCGTCTTGCCCGGCTGGTTCATCATATGCCCCATTTCTTTTCAAATGATTACCGTACCGCTGTTACGCCGGCACCGCCGTGCCGCGCCAGGTAGCGGGATCCTTCGCCAGTTCCCGGAACGCAGCGGCGCGATCCACGTAATGGCAGGCGGCGACATGGTCGGGGCCGACTTCGACCAGCGGCGGCGCCTGTCTGCTGCACAGTTCCGTCGCAAACGGACAGCGCGGCGCGAAGCGGCAACCGCCTGGCGGGTCGAGCAGGCTGGGCGGAGCGCCCGGTATCGAGATCAGTTCACGGTCGCGGTCGTCGAGGTCCGGAAACGCATTGCACAAACCCAGCGTATAAGGATGGAAAGGCTGCCTGAATACCTGCTCACGGCCGGATTCCATGACCTTCCCGGCATACATCACCACGATCCGGTCGCAGTTTTCGGCGACCACCGCCATGTCGTGCGTGATCAGCAGCATGGTCTTGTTGTGCTCCAGATGGATCTTGCGGATGCGCTGCAGGATCTGGTCCTGCACGATCACGTCCAGCCCCGTGGTGGGTTCATCGGCGACGATGAGTTTCGGGTCCAGCACCATTGCCATCGCGATCATTGCGCGCTGGCGCATGCCGCCGGAAAACTGGTGCGGATAATCCTTCAGCCGGCGCGGCTCGATGCCGACCATCTGGAACAGTTCATGCAGCCGCGCGCGGCGTTGCGCCGCCGGCATGCGGGCATGCGCGGAAATTGCTTCATCCAGCTGCTGTTCCACTGTGTAGACCGGGTCGAATCCGTTCATTGCGCTTTGCGGCACCATCGAGATCTCCGCCCAGCGCAACTTGCGCATGCGTTCGCCACCGATGCCGACCAATTCGGTTTCGCCGTATTTCATGGAGCCGCCGACGCGGGCATTTCCGGGCAGGATGCCGAGCACGGCCTTGGCGATGGTCGATTTTCCGCAGCCGGACTCCCCCACCAGTCCCAGGTATTCCCCCGCATGCAGATTGAACGACACATCGTCGACCGCGCGCGCATCCCCTGCGGCTGTCTTGTAATCAATCCGCAGGTTGCGCACTTGAAGAATCGGTTCCATGGTTCAGACGCTCCGCAAACGGGGATTAAGGATTTCTTCATATGCGCGGGTGATCATGAAAATCCCCATCACGAAGAACGACAGGCCCAGGCCCGGGGGCAGCACCCACCACCATGCGCTGCGAATAGCGCCGGCCTGGAAGGCCGCGTTGAGCATCGTGCCCCAGCTTTGCAGCTGCGGATCGCCGAAACCGAGGAACGACAGCGCCGCCTCCAGCATGACGGCCGACTGCACACCGATCGCCATGTAAAGGAACGACAGCGGCAACGCGTTCGGCGCAATGTGCTTGAACAGGATTTTCAGGTCGGACGCGCCGGCCGCCCGTGCCGCCCAGACGAACGGCCGGGTTTTCAGCGAGAGTACCTGGGAACGGATCACGCGCGCAGTGGTACGCCATAGGAAAAAGATGATCAGCACGACCATGAGCGACAAACTCGGCCGGGCGATCGATATGACCACCATCGCGAACGGCAGGAACGGGATGCCGAATGCGACGTCGGTGATACGCATGAGCACTTCGTCGACCCGTCCTCCGAAATAGCCCGAGAAAAGCCCGATCAGGGTGCCGATGATCACGCTGCCCACCGCCGAGAGGAAACCGGCGAGCAGGATCACGCGGGTGCCCCAGACCATCTGGCTGAACACGTCCATGCCCTGGTTGGTCGTGCCGAACCAGTTGGCCTGGGTAGGCGGCGACAGCCTGGCGACCTGCTGGTCAGCCAGGTACGCCACCTCGAACGGTCCGTATGGCGCAATCCACGGCGCCAGCACGGCGACCAGCACGAAGACGGCCAGGATGGCGAGCCCGGCCGCGGACGACGGGTCGCGGGTCAGCGTCCTGATGGTGCTGCCGGTCTGCGCAAACAGGTTGCCGAGCGCGCCGCGACGGCGCGGCGGCGCCGCCCCGGCGGGCGGCGAATTCAGGGTATCGGTGCCGCTACTCATAGGTCACCCTCGGGTCGATCACGCCGTACAGCAAGTCGGCAATCAGGTTCAACAGCAACGTCACCAGCGCCATCATGTACAGCGCCGCCTGGGCCACCGGATAGTCCACGTCATTCAGCGCCTGCACCAGTTCACGGCCGATGCCGGGCCACGCGAAGATAATCTCCAGCACCACCTGGCCCTGGAACAGCAGGCCGGTCATCACGGCGATATAGGTGACCAGCGGCAGCAGCGCATTACGCGTCGCATGCATGACAATTGCTCGTTCTGGCAAACCTTTGGCGCGCAGGATGTCGATGAAGTCGCTTCCTTTGACCTCCAGCATCGAGGTGCGCAACAGCAGGATCGGGCCGGTGATTTCACGGGTGACCAGTACCAGGCACGGCAGTGTCAGGTGCAGCCAGTAGTCTGCCGACGTCACCATGTTCCAGACTCCCTCCGGTCCGCCGACTGACACCATCCCGCCCGGCGGCAGCCAGCGCAACTGGTACGACAACACCATCAGCAGCAGAATGCCGACGAAAAACGACGGCGCGGAATGCAGGAACAGCGATGAATTGATCGCGACCTTTTCAAACCAGCTGCCGCGCTTCCATCCTGCCACCGCGCCGATGAGCGTGCCGAGTATGACCGAGATGATCAGTCCGGGAATCACCATCAGGCAGGTGTTGACCACCTTCTCGAGGATAATGTTGCGCACCGGCTCAATCTGGAAAAACGAGTTACCGAACTCGAACGTCAGCATGTTGCGCATGTACCTGAGGTATTGCAGCCACACCGGGTCATTCAAGCCCCACAACGCCTTTTGCCGGTCAATCATCTCCTGCGAGAAATTACTGTCGACAAACATCGAAGTGGGGTCGCCGGGCAGCAGCTGGAACAGCGCAAACATGATCGTGAGAATGCACCACAGCACGAACAGGAGCAGCACCAACCGCCGCAAGAAATACTGCCTGAATCCCATCCTCGTTCTCCTTAACGTCCTGCGCCCGTGTCTGTCACGGCGTATCGGGAAGCATTTTCAGCCCGCCCCATGTATAGCCATCCTTGCTCACCTGGGTGATGCGCTTGCGGAAGTTCGCATCCTTCGACGACGGATACACCAGGCGCCCGTCGGAAGCCCAGCTATAGCCGGCATCCTTCAGTATCTGCCGCGCCCGCGCGATGTCGAACTGCGGCGGCTTCGGCAGGTTCGGGTTATGCCATGGGTTGCCTTCGATGAGGAAGGTGTTTGACGTCGGCACCCTGCCCGCGCCTTCCCACGGTACGTTGACCAGGAATGCGCGGTCGATCGAGTGCTGCCATGCGAGCCGGAACTGGTAGTCGCGCCACGGCAGCGTGGATACGCGCACCACGCCGTGGTACCAGTTGACGTCCTTTGTCCGCTCGACCCTGATATGCTTTTGCTTGCCGAGCTGGGTTGCCTGGCTGGGCGACAGGCTGATGCTGCTCGATTCGATCACATCGATCTCGCCGCTTTCCAGGCGCCCCATCAGTCCGTCCAGGCTAGGCGTGACCACCACCCAGATTTCGTCGGTCACCGGCTTGGAGAAGTGCTTTTTGCTGGCGATCAGCTGCAATTCAGTGTCCTTGCGATATCGGCCAAACCGGTATGGGCCGCTGCCGACCGGTTTATCGATACGCAGCTGGCGCGGATTCTCTCCGGCATTCTGCTCGGTCATGATGTTTTGCCAGATATGCTTGGGCAGGATCACATTAAGCTGCAGGAAGTAACTCTCGAACTGGCCATACGGCGCCTTGAAGCGCGTACGCAGTACGCCGTTAGCCGCATCGGTTATCTCAATGCTCTCCAGGAACTGGTTGGCAGTCCAGAAAATGCCGCGCTCGTATTTCGTCATGAAGTCCATCGTGAACTTCACGTCTTCGGCAGTCACCGGTTTTCCGTCGTGGAACTCCATCCCGCTGCGCAGTTTCATGTCCCAGGTGCGATCGTCCACCGCCTTCCAGGATTCAATCGCCCACGGGATGACATTCAGGTTTTCATCGAAATAGGCGAAGCGGTCGTAAATCATGCGGCCAATCGAGCGCATATTATTCGACGCGCCGAGGATGTTGGTCGTTTCCAGCAGCGCCGTCATGCCCACCTTCATGGTTTTCGAGCCGGTTTTCGATTTCGCGCGCAGGTAGCTGTGCATCGCATTGAAGTTGGTCATGCCGAAGCCGGTCGTCTTGACCATTCCATCCCAGTTGGCGCCGTTATACGCCTCGATAATGGTCGGCCCCCAGCCAAAAAGATTCGTATAGAGATCTTCCGCCAGCACCTTCTGCGCTTCCTTGACATAGTCCAGGCGCTTCTTCGGATTGGCTTCGACAGTTTGCTTGTCGATCAGCGCGTCATACTGCTCGTTGACCCATTCCCCGTAATTGCGGCGATCGGACCCGTAGGCACGGGAGACCAGCCACTCGCCGGGATCGACCCGCTCGGGACGCAGCACGGAGGGATGGACCTCGATATCGCCATGACGATGGCCGTTGATTTCCTCCAGCCAGCGCGCCGGTGACGTCTGCACCAGGTTGTATTTCAACCCGATCTGTTCGGCATCCTTCGCCCATTTGCGCCATCCATCCAGCCAGTCCGGCTGGTTCGACGGAATCACCACCGTAAGCTCCGGCACCTTCTCCCCATCCTTGGGCCACTGCAGTCGCTGCGAAGTGAATTTGATCCACTCAGGGTCCTGGAAGTAGTAGCCTTTGTATTTTTCATACATCGACAGGTACTTCTTATTCTCGAGCTCGAACTTCGGCGCCGGCTGCCCCTGCCCATATGCAGGCAGTGCCCAGACCCCGGCTGCTGTCTGCACGCCCATGACGCCCATCAGTTTCAGCAGGGCGCGACGATCGATAGGTTTGCCGATACCGCTGTTTCCGTCACTGTTACCGCCGCTGGTGTTGTTGTCCATCCGTGCTCCTCCATATCGTCATTTCAGTCCGGCGCGCAAGGCTTGTGTACCGCGCGTTGTTCAAGGTAGCGTCCCGTTGCTAGCCAGCTTTGGTTGATGACTGCTTTGCGGTACGCGGGTCGTACACGCCAAGCGATTGGTCATAGCGGTCCTGCGTAGCCGCCGGCAGATATTTCTCTTCCAGCTCGCGCACCTTGGGAAAGCCGGTCAGGTCGAAAATCCCGAAATTCGCCAGCGGGTGTCCTCTATTGGCGGCGGCGTGTTCATTGACCACATCAGGGCCTTCTTCACGATAACGCTTCAGGAAGTCGTACATTGCAATGGCGCCGATCCGGGTGATATGCAAGCCTTCGGTGCAGAGCCGGAACGCCTTCACTTCCGCGGTGGTAAGCGGCGGGTCGATCGCGTACGTGGTGCACTTGAGCAGAGCGTGCGGAAAGGCCTCGCGCACCATGCGAATTTCCTCGCGGGTTTGCAGCGCCTCCACATACAGCACATCGACGCCAGCCTTCAGGTATGCCTCGCATCGCCGCATCACTTCATCCATGCTGCCCCCGACAGCGCCGCGCGCGTCGGTCCTGGCCATGATCACGAAATCCGGGTCGAGGCTGTCGCGCACGTCGCAAGCAGCGCGGTACTTTCCGACCGCTTCCTCCACAGCGATGATTTCCTTGCCCTTGACGAACCCGCAGCGCTTGGGCGAAACCTGGTCTTCGATAAAGAGCGCCGCGGCGCCGGCGTCGATGATGCTGGTCACCGTGCGGATCACATTGATCGCGTTGCCGAAACCGGTATCGCAGTCCACGGTCACCGGGATCGATACGGAAGAACATATGCGGCGGGCCGCTTCGGTCAACTCGGTCAGCGTCAACAAGCCCGCATCGGGCAGCCCGAGCAGATGCGTGGACAGATTGGCTCCCGACAGCCCGAACGACTTGAATCCGGTTGCCTCGGCCAGCTGGGCATGGTGCGGCGTTGCGCCCCAGATCCCGACCACCGGCAACGGCCCGTTCAGCAGCATCTTGCGAAAGGCCGTGCTAGGTTTGTCGTGTATGACCTTGTCTCTTAAATGCATGTCAGGCTCCTTCAGGTAAGGGTGTGAACGGTAAGCTTGCGCCTGTTGTGCCGGATTGGACCGGTGCCCCATGAGCCGGCGGGTGGTGCAGGTGACAGGCGACAGTGCGGGTTGCGCTCAGTGGCGCCAGTACGGGTTCGGTGCTGCGGCATACATCCATCGCCATCGGGCAGCGCGGGTGGAAGCAGCAGCCTGATGGCATCTCGGCGGCATTCGGCAGCGCGCCGCTCAGTTCAATGCGCTCGCGGGTGCGCCCGCCCATCGCAGGAGCAGCCGCCATCAGCGCGCGGGCATACGGGTGCTGCGGGGAGTCAAGCACCTCCTCGGCCCGGCCGATTTCGACCAGCTTGCCGAGGTACATGATGCCAACATGCGTGCACACATGGCGCATGGTCGACAGGTCATGCGAGATATACAGGATCGCCATCCTGAGCTCGGTAGCGAAGTACCGGAACAGGTTCAGGATGCCGGCGCGAATCGATACGTCCAGCATCGATACCGGCTCGTCGGCCACCAGGAAATGCGGCTCGATGGAAATCGCCCGGGCAATCGCGACCCGCTGCAACTGGCCGCCGGATAACTGGTGCGGAAAGCGGTCCATATAGCTTTCAACCGGCACCAGCCCTGCGCGCTCCATGGCGCGCACCAGCATCTCGTGATGACGTTCCGGCTTATCCGGAAAATGGATCTCGATCGGCTCGCGGATGCTATCCGCGACCGTGAGGCGCGGGTTGAGCGACTCATACGGGTTTTGAAACACGATCTGCGCCCGTCGCCTGAATGCCTTGAGGGTCGCGCGGTTGGCGTGCGCGTCCAGGATCTGCCCCTCGAACCGCACCTCGCCGCCGGTAGGCTTATGCAGGTGGAGCACAGTCATCCCCGTGGTCGATTTGCCGCAACCGGATTCACCGGCAATGCCGAGCACTTCGCCGGCGCGCAGCGCAAAGGTTACGCCATCGACGGCCTTCAAATGGGCCGCCGGCTGGCCAAACAGCGAACGCAGCATTCCCTGCCGGACCGGGTACCATTTGCGCAATCCGCTTACTTCAATAACGGGATGGTTATCGGCGGGGGCCGCTGCGGAAGTGGTCGCATCGGGGTGGTGGGGACGTCGCGCAAGATTCATGACAAAGCCTTGATCCTAAAGCGTAGTGATATTCGGCATACAGAGCGCAGCGATGCAAAAATTCCGCCCGCGCATCCCGAGGGTACGGCACCAGCGGTGCAAGCGATTGCCGGGTCGTCGATTACTGCGGCGTGACTACAGAAGAAAGCGTAATACGTGCTACATCCTGTGCCGTGCAAGCATGCGGAGACGCCGGCCTGGACGTGGCCCGGCCGAAGCGATCAGGATCAAATGGATATGCAATGCGCGTAACAGCGCCACGACGCCGCTGGGGCATGACGGCGCGCATTTGGGGAATCAGATAATGGGGCTCTGCAGCGACACGCGGCGGTGCGCGCAAGCAGGCGCATTGGCACGCTGCACGTCGGGTAGGCGCTGCCATCTGCGCCCGGCCCCCGCCGGAATATACAGACCTACGAATACTTCTCAGCGCGTCATGCCCGAGCTGAGCCTTGCGTTTGAAGCCGGCCATCGTCCTTCGTCTCCTCGCATTTATTTGCGATGTGTCGGTTTATACCAATCACAGCATTTCATCCGCAGACATTTATTTGCGGCGGCCTTGAAAGCCGTAACACGAATGTTTGCGGGAAGATTTTGTTAGATAAACGTTACCTTGATAACACCCTTATGTCAAACAACTTTTAACATGCAGGCGCGGCCGTCCCGTTTTGAAAATTGACGCGGAGTGCCGGTCAGCTTATGTCCGATAATGCGGAGTCCGAATCGTATTGAACATTGGGGCAATGCGAGATTGCCCAAGCCTGTGTATTATTTCGCGACCGGAAGCGTATTCGGATTTTGTAATGGCAAGCGACAGTGCCGCAAGCCGGGCATCGCCGCATCCGGCACTCTAGCCCGTATTTCACCACTTTATTTGATCGACGTACCTGTAATAGAAAATGACCATGCCAAAATCTGAATTTCCTGAAGACTCTATCGTCCATGCGCCGCATACGCCACTCACGGATTATTATGCCAACGAGGATAGCCGGCGTGGCTGGGTCGGCAGAATGTTTGACAGCAGCGCCGCCGACTATGATCGCATCGAGACGATTCTTGGCTTTGGAAGCGGACCATGGTATCGCGGCCAGGCGCTGCTCAGAGCGGGGTTGATGCCGGACATGCAGATAGTGGATGTCGGCATGGGCACGGGACTGGTTGCCCGGCAGGCAGCCACGATCGTCGGAGACCCCGGCAAAGTAACCGGCGTTGATCCGAGCCCGGGCATGCTGAAGAATGCACAGCTTCCGGCCGGCGTCAGGATCGTCGAAGGGCGAGCCGAGTCGATTCCCTTCCCCGACAATAGCTTTGATTTTCTGAGCATGGGATATGCCATGCGCCACATCAGCGATCTTTCTGTTGCCTTCTCCGAATTCCATCGGGTGCTCAGGCCGGGCGGGCAACTCTGCATCATGGAGATTACCTGTCCCGAAAAGACGATTCAAAAGATGGTATTGAAAACCTATTTGCGCCGCATCGTGCCGCTGCTTGCGCGAATCGTGACACGCAATGCCGACACCTCTGTTTTGTGGCGCTATTACTGGGATTCGATCGAAGCGTGTGCCCTTCCTGCCAGTGTGATGAGCACACTGACGAATGCCGGATTCGAGAACGTTAACCGGCATCTTGAGTTAGGGATGTTTTCAGAGTATCGGGCCCGCAAACCGGCATGATGAAGGCGCAGTACCCACTCTGCCTATGTATTACAGGAAGCAGTATTACGCGCTATACAGAACAAATCAAACCGACAAGCTTTTTGAAAAATACCACCCGGAAACGATGGCACTGATTAACTGTTAGCTCTGGGATAAATGCAAATTGCGCGCGGCGACTTTCTGCTACTTACCCGACCACCTGAAACTGAACTGCGTGATGTCAAACGTTTGACAGTACGGTTGTCCACGCAGATCCATTCCCTCTGTGAAATGTCCTGTCGTTTTCCCTCTGGAAAATACGATAAATTATTTTCGGCATATGTAATATTTCAGACAGACTGACAAGGTTAATGAGGGGACACTTTGTTAGTTCCAAAATCAGTAATTAATAAAAGTGTTCATTAAATACTGCAGTGAATTTTACTGAATTAACATTTTTTCTTTGCAAGTGAATCAGGACGTTTTTCTTTGTTTAGCGAAACGGGACGGATGAAGAAAGAAGGATCCTTAAATAAGCGAAGTCGAATTTTATCCACGCATCAAGCAATAAATTTTCTATAAGAATCGCCTCCATGCTGGCTGTATTTCACTGAATTAAAACAATGTTATTCAGGGGAGCAACACTTGTTTCAAATGACTGAAACTGTAAATTAAAGCGAGAAAATGAGAAACCATAGTCCGGTAAGCATCCAACCTGCTAACCCTAACCGAATGCTGGATACCCTGATCGAAAACATGCACCTCGAAGATGACCGCGCGCTTGCATGCCGGTTAAAGTTGGCGCCGCGGACCATATTGATGATGCGCGAAGGACGAATCTCGGTAAGCCCCTCGATGTTGATCTGGATCCTGGAGGCGTCACGCATGACTATGCAGGAGTTACGAGAGCTACTTAAAGATAACAACCCAAATTATTATCTGACTTGCAAGTAAGGTGATTGGTATGCGTCGTGGCCGCACTTGATAGGAATGAACGTCCTTTCAGGTAAGCATACAGGCTCAAGCATGAGGGAAGACATATGCAAATTACCGATGAAATGGTGCATGTCGCGTTAAAGAAATCCGTGGAAGCCGGTTTACTGCCGCGGCATCCTCCCCCGGATGAAGCTGCGCAAAACCGGGAAGTGATCCGGGGTATTCTGGCCGGCGTCATGGAACTGATACAGCAATCGAGGATGAAAGATTCGTCTTCCTGAGGCGGTGTTATCGTTTTTTAGAAGTCGCATAACCGTCAGCCGGGCGTGGTCTCGCTCGGCTGCAAATGCGCGCGACGACACCCGCATGAAAAAGCCCCCAAAAGTTGTTATCCAACTTTTGGGGGCCAGTTCACACAGGGGGCGTGAGTTTAATACTACCGACTGCGGATTTCAGTCAAAGTCAAACAGTTCGCCAAGAAAACCTTCACGCTTCTTTTTCTTATAGGAACCTTGCTGCGGGTATCCCTGAGACTGATGCGAGTGACCAAACCCCTGGGGAGGTTGTGCCTGTCCTTGATATGGATCATGTCGAACTTGCTGTGGAACCGGTTCTGGGGCAACGCCGACCGATCGGTCGATGATTTTATCCAACTCTCCGCGATCGAGCCATACGCCACGGCAATTCGGACAGTAATCAATTTCAATACCTTGTCGATCGGACATGACAAGTTTCACGTTCTTACATACTGGACAATCCATACGCTCTCCTTCTTTTGCCAAGTGGCCATAAATGCTGTTAAATTAAAAGCCCAATTCCGTATATATGGACGCACTAAGCCAAAAAGCAATAGAAGATGGCCATTCGTGCTTCAGACCAAGTACCTGTAGCGGTTAAGAAATAACCATTCTATAAACCCACAGAATTTTTGCTCCGCTGAATAAAAAAAAACCCACTCGGGAGTGGGCTTAAAGACGCATTTATGATGCTGATGCGTTTGTTATTTGGTGATGCTGTTGCATGATTTCCTTGCCGGCCGGCATGTTTAAATACCGGCCTATACATTTAACTATAAGCAATATATGCGCCAGGGAATAATTACCCATAAAATCAATTAGTTGACTACGCGTCGCCTCGCCATGGGCAGGTTCTGTAAATTTTCTCGACAGAAACGTTGAGGCTTCAGAGCACCGGCTTGAGAGCGCAGTCGGCAGCATGGATTCGCACTCGACAGCCTTGATTTTCGAACACAGAGTAGGCCGAACACTGCTTCTGGCGGTTATTAAACCGGGCCGGTCAGGCACGCTGAACCGCATCCCGCAGTGCTTCAATAACGGCGGTTCGCACCGCGCGCCAATGCGCTGCCGATTCCAGCACGTGCTTTTGATTCAGTTCGAGTTCAATACCCAGGTAGTTCGCGCCGGCGAACCGGCGGCGAAGATGGACGGTAAAGCCGTCGGTGGTTCCCGCATACGGATAATTCATGCGCGTCTTCAAAGCCGGCGCGGTTTCCTTCAGGGCGCTGCGCCACTGCCGGCACAGGCTTGCCTCCGCTGCGCGGGCCGGATCGTATAGCAGACCGACATCGGCATTGCGCAACTCGCCATTCAACTCGTGCGTGAAACTTTGGGACGAAATATGTATGACGCGCGAACCATCGGCGTTGGCGCGCGCGATCCGCTCTTCCACTGCCGTTCTATATGGCAGGTAATAGCGTTCGAACAGTTCCTGGCGCACCCCGGCCGGTGCGGCGCGCGTCATTTCCGAATAGAGCCGCGGATGCTTCGGCGACCGGTTCAACTCGATCAGCAGCCGGCTGACGGAGCAAGCAAACAGCGGCCCGTCCAGGGTGCGCGCGAGTTCGCGGGCGACGCGCAGCGCGCCGGCGTCATAACCGCGATGGGAATGGAGGAGCGCCGCACCGTCCTGGAAAAAATAACGGTAAGCTGAAGGAATGCGGTTACCGCCATGTTCGCAGGTGATGAGAAAGAAGTCAGTAGAAGGCTGCATAACAGGTATCGTATTGCGGTGCCGGGCAAAGCGCCACGCCCGCATGCATGCCCGCTAATCCGCTTCCATGAACATGCGCCCCTCCTGCAGGCAATCGCATAACTGCCGGTACACGGATTCCAGGCGCCTGCGTGAAGTATCCGGGCCGACCGCGCCCAGGATCCGGCGTGCCAGCGGCCCATGCCGCAATATAGTCTGCAATGGTTCTTTCCAGGGCGCCGCGTCGTCCGTTTCATCGGCCAGCATCGGTTCGATCAGATGGCGCCACAAATCGGATGCCTGGCATCGATTGCCCGGATAGCCCAGCAGCGACAGGTATTGCGCATTGTCGATCATCGTCCGCTCGGCGTCGCGAATACAGGCACGCAGAATTGCCGCCAGTGGCTCGGTGGATATCGCCTGCTGCGCGGCGGTTTCCCCGGCGCGATATAGCCGCCCCACCACACTGCTCGCGGCGGCTGCGATCGCCAGGTCGGCGCGCGGGCATTCCTGGGTGTCCAGCACCCGTATCTCGATCGCATTGCGGTCGAAGCGCGCAATCGCGCCATGCGAATTCAGCCACTCGTGCTGCAGTACGCCTTCCGGATCGAACGGCGCAATGTCACGGTACATAACCCCAAGTATCTTTGCCTCGTATTCGGCGCGGCTTGACACGGTTTGAGGAATCACCTGGCCGGCGATCGATGGCACGACATCCGCGTTGCCCCAATAGACATGCATCCGGTAATCCGCCCAGCCGGTATTGCGTTCCCCGGCGATCGGCGAACTGGCCGCAAGCGCCGGCAAGACCGGCAAAACCAGCCGGATCGCCGCATGCAGGCGCGCAAATTCATGGTCGTCGCCGAAGGGCAGGTTGACATGCATGCTTTGCAGGTTTGCCCACCCGTGACTATTGCTGTCGAAGATACGATCGTAGGCCTGATAAATCGCGTCGTTCTGATGCGGCCAGAGCCGGGTTTCGGTGCGCGGGTTCATCCAGGGATGCATCGCGGTCGGCATCAGTCGCGCGCCCATTGTTCGCAGCATGTCATTGATGGTGTTGATTTCATCCTGAAACGCCGCCGGCAGCATGCTGAGTGCCGGCACCGGGCGCGGGTTCTTGACTTCGATGACATGCATCACCAATTCATTCGACCATCCGAGCAAGCCGCGTTCGACTTCATAGTCGCCGCCGGCCGCCGCCGCGCGCAGGAGCCGGTCGGCGACCGGCAGGACGGACAGGTGTTCCTGATCCACTATCATGTATTCCAGCTCTATGCCATAGCCTTCCATGGCGCGCAATTTCGGGCGCCCGCGGCTCATGGCGCCACGCTCCCCTTGAGCGCGTCGATGCGCTTGCGAAACACGCCCATCACTTCGCGGTATAGCGCGTCGCCGAGCACGCCGTCTTCATTGCCGGCGTCGACATTCGGATTATCATTGATTTCGATGACATAGTACTGGCTGCCAATCTGTTTCAGGTCGACGCCGTAGAATCCATCGCCGATCAGGTTGGCTGCCTGCACCGCGATCTTCACTACATCATCCGGCACTTCGCCGACGGACAGCGCTTCGATCTTCCCTTCGCACGTGCTGTGATGTTCGTGCTTGATGACTTGCCAGTGGCCCGGCGCCATGAAGTACTTGCAGACGAATAGCGGCCGCCGGTCGAGCACCGCAATGCGCCAGTCGAACTCGGTAGGCAGATATTCCTGCGCCAGGATCAGCTCCGATTCCTTCAGCAGCTCATTCACTTTCATTATCAGTTCCTGTTCCGAATGGACTTTTACCACACCGAGCGAAAATGCGCCGTCGGGTTGTTTCAGGATGCAGGGCAGTCCCAGCGCGGGGACAATCTGGTCGGCGTTATCCTTGTGAACCACAAGCGTCTTTGGAATCGGGATATGGTGACGCGTCAGCAGCTCCGCCAGGTAGATTTTGTTGGTACATCGAAGTATCGAATCGGGATCGTCGATCACCACCATGCCTTCGGCAGTCGCCCGCCGCGAAAACTGGTAAGTATGATGATTGACATTGGTGGTGTCTCGGATGAAAAGCGCATCGAATTCCGGCAGGCAGGACACGTCGTGCGCCGTGATCAGTCGGGTGCTCATGCCTAGCAATTCCGCCGCTTCGCGGAATTTTTGCAATGCTTCGGGATTGGACGGTGACTCCGCGCGATCCGGATCATGCAAAATCGCGAGCGCCGGCTTCTCTTCCGGCGGCCGGGTTGTGCGTATCCTTTCTTCCTTGAGATAATCGGTTGCCGCCTGGATGAAAAGAGGGTGATGGTCGTGCGGGATATCGTTGATACTGCTGGCGTATATGCTGCACAGATGCCAGCGCCCGCCGGCCCGCTCGAAACGAACATGCAAGACCGGCGTACGCAGCATCATGAACAGTTGGCCGCATAAATGCGCATGCAGGCCATCGGCGCCGCGGCCGAAATAAATATTCAGGTTGGCGTTTTCCTCGCTGACATCGGCAAGAGAACATTGGATCAGGTTGCCAAGCTTGTCTCCCACATTCCTGACCAGGTCTGACGATTGCAAATCCTTGATTGCTTCCACGTCAGGCAGCGGCTGGTGGCCACGGGCTTCGGCGAGCAGGGAAACGTAGTAGCCATAATTCTGGTATCGGTAGGTTCTGCAGAGATTGAATACCTTGGTGGCGCTGCAGTCCCCGAATGCGGGGTCCATCAGATAAGTATGCGCCGATATGGTGGTGATGCCGGGAATATCAAATGGCCAGTCTTTTTGCTGACTTACTACGAATAATATGTTCATCTAGATTCCTGACGTGCCTTGCGCCTCGGATAAATAACAAGCAAATTCGCATCGTGGGTGACGACGCCGAGCAAAACCGAGTTGAGCACGCGGGCGCTGTTGAGCCAGTACTCGCGGGTACTCGCGAACGGATTTTTCTGGTAAGGATCGACCACCAGCAGCTTGCGGCGTTCGCGTTCGTAACCGGCAATGACGACGAAATGACCGGACGGTAGTCCACGGATATCGTCCGGCACGTCGTCGGGCCCATATTCGCGCGGCACCCGATATAGATAAGTCGAACTCAGGCCGGTAAGGATAGGGACGCCGCGGCGCAGGTATCCCTGAATGACGTCGCGGGACAGGTCCCGCAGCCGCAGCCGGCCGCCGAGCTCCAGGAATTCGAGATAGCCGGCAGTCGCATGCTGCAGGCGGAAATCCGTCTTGATTTCCTGCTGGCGCCGCAAACGCTCCCCAATGTCCACTGCGGGACGGCTAAACCAGCTTGGATCGAACACATTGAGGTTATAGGTATAAATCGTCGCTTCATAACCCTTGCGCAAAGCATCGCACGCAAGAAATACCGCAAAGGTTCCGCCCTGTTCCAGCTTGCCGGTGCGCGCAATAATTGCGTCAAGAGGTTCATCTTCTCCCCAGTACCGATAGACGGCATGCAGGCAGGTGGGGCCGCAGGTGGTCTCGTCGGGCTGCGGAAGTAATTTGACGGGCAGCTGTATCTTGTTTGTAATCACCGCTATCTGCTTTACAGAATATCGCCTTGTTCGACTTCATGATCTGGCATGTACTTTCACAGACATGGTCAAAATATAAAAGTTTCCACAAGCGATACTGTGGGAGCACAAATGTCAAAAAACGGGATTTTTATTACGGTTATATTTCTGCATTGCAATGTTATTGTCTGGAATGACAATTAGGAATGACGGGCGGCCTCAATGACACTACTCAGGCTTCCTGTGGTGAAATCCGGGACCTGCTACGGAAGTTGTCAGCATCATGCCGAGGATGGCGACATACGGACGACGTGAACAGGTGATGGTAAGGAAGCATACTTGCAGCATGACGCAACCATTTGCTGTCCAGTTGCAACCTTCGTGCGAATGTTACAAAGGGCAATTATGGTCGACGCCGTAGCGCAACGTGCCGAACTTGCGAAACAGCAACGAATCAATCACCACGAGTAAATCGCCGCATCGATGTCCGGCGCTCGGCCTGCTGTCCTGACGGGATACATCCCATGCAAAGGAACGTACAGCTTTTACTGCGCGGACAGATACCTGGCCGCGACATAACCGAAGGTCAGCGCCGGCCCAAGCGTGATGCCGGCCGCCGGATA
>JAQGMO010000076.1 GCA_028292315.1 Herminiimonas sp.
CGCCAGCAATACATCCTGGAACGCATGCATTTGCTGGACTACATCACGGACTCGGAATTTGAAACATCGAAAAATGAAGAACTGCGACTGAAAACGGATAACTCCGAGTTCGGCATTCACGCCGAATATGTGGCGGAAACGGCACGCCTGCTGGTGTACGAGCAGTACAAGGAGGAGACGTATACGCGCGGATTGAATGTCTTCACGACGATTACCAAGGCCGACCAGGATGCCGCTTATATCGCATTGCGCCGCGGTGTGATGGATTATGAACGGCGCCACGGCTATCGCGGTCCGGAAGGCTATATCGACATTCCCTCCGCCAAGGAGGAAGCCGACGATGTGATCGAAACCGAATTGGCGGATCATCCGGACAGCGATGACCTGGTTGCGGCAATCGTGCTCGAGGCAAATCCGAAAAAAATTGTCGCAGTCCTGGCATCCGGCGAAGAGATCACGATTACCGGCGCGGGCCTGAGCTTTGCAACGAATTTATTGAGCGAGAAAGCGCCGCCCAATCGCCGCGTGAAACGCGGCGCGGTGATCCGCGTGGTCCAGGAGGGCACCAACTGGAGTGTCACTCAAATGCCCGAGGTGGAATCGGCCTTCATCTCGATCAGTCCCGAAGACGGCGCGATCCGCTCACTGATCGGCGGCTTCGACTACAGCCGCAACAAGTTCAATCATGTGACGCAGGCGTGGCGCCAGCCGGGCTCTTCCTTCAAGCCCTTCATTTATTCGGCATCGCTCGAAAAAGGCTTGTCGCCGGCCACGGTCATCAACGATTCGCCGATTGTTTTCGATGCCGGCCAGACCGGCGGCCAGGCATGGGAACCCAAAAATTATGATGGCAAATATGATGGTCCGATGACGATGCGCAAGGGGCTGACGAAATCGAAGAACATGGTGTCGATCCGTATCCTGAACAAGATCGGCGCGAAATACGGGCAGGAATATGCAACCCGGTTCGGCTTCGACGCCGACAAGAATCCTGCCTATCTTACCCTGGCGCTCGGCGCCGGCGCCGTCACGCCGCTGCAGATGGCCGGGGCCTATGCCGTGTTTGCCAATGGCGGTTATAAAGTGAACCCCTACCTCATTTCAAAGATCACCGATGCGTCGGGCAAGGTGCTGTCGGAAGTAAAGCCGGACAAAGCCGGCGATGAAGCTAACCGCGTGATCGATGCGCGCAATGCCTACCTGATGGACAGCATGTTGAAGGACGTGGTGAAATTCGGCACGGCGACCAAGGCGCTGGTCCTGAAACGTCCCGATATTGCCGGCAAAACCGGCACCACCAATGATTCGATTGACGCATGGTTCGCTGGATACCAGGCCAAGCTGGTCGGCATTGCCTGGATCGGCTTCGATCAGCCGCGCAACCTCGGCAACCGGGAAACCGGCGGCGGCCTGGCATTGCCGATCTGGATCGGGTATATGCAAAAGGCACTGAAAAACATACCAGTCGAGGAACAGCCTATACCCGATGGAATGATACAGGCCGGCACCGAATATTATTATGCCGAGTATCCGCCCCATGCGGGGGTCCGCTCGCTTGGGCTGGCGGAGCGTCCGCAGCCTGAGGGAACCCCGGAAGCGGACAAGACCAGGGACGAGGTCAAGAACGAATTGTTTTAATGATTGAGGCGGCGGCGATTCTGAGCCCGGAGCAGTCAGGCGCCGAGGCTAATCGCAACGCCGGCCTGGCTGCTGATCATCTGCGACAGTGCCTCGAACAATTCCGACCCGTCCCGCGTATTCACCCAGCGCTCCCCTTCCCGCTTGAAATGGAAGCCGCCGGATTTCGCGGCAACCCACATTTCCTTCATTGGCGCCTGACTGTTGATAATGATTTTGGAACCTTTTTCGGCAAACTCGATTTCCAGCACATTGCCGCTGCGGCTGCATTCGATATCGAGGTCGCCGTCATCGGCGAGCTGGTCGATCGCACCCTCGATTGCATCAAGCGTTGTCTCGGCCAGGGCGAGGAATTCTGATTCTGTCATGCTACACTCCAGGAAGTTTCCCGAACCGGGATTTTAATCATCATTCTAATCGTGAAATCTTTTTTTGATTTGCCGCGTTCGCTCATTTTGGCCTTGTCGATAGCCTTGACAGGGACAGTCGCGGCCTGCGGTCAGACTGGCCCCCTGTATTTGCCGGCCAAGCCGGCGCCAGTCGCTACCCCGCAAAAAACACCGGCGCCGGCTTCCGCCGACACCCCTGCTTCCAAATAATCCGGTCCTGCCATGTCGCATTTTTCTTATCACGATGGCGATCTATTCGCCGAAAAAACTCCTTTGTCCGATATCGCGAGGCAATTCGGCACGCCGACTTATGTCTATTCGAAAGCGGCGCTGCTGGAAAATTTTTCCGCTTACAACGACGCCTGCAAGCGGCATTCCAGCAATGAAAATTCATCGCTCGTCTGTTATTCGGTCAAGTCGAATTCCAATCTGGCGGTCTTGAATTTGCTGGCGCGCGCCGGGTCCGGATTCGATATTGTTTCGGGCGGCGAGTTGTTGCGTGTGATCGCGGCGGGCGGTGATCCGCGCAAGGTGATTTTTTCCGGCGTGGGTAAAAGCCGTGACGAGATGCGCCTGGCGCTGCAGCACGATATTCTCTGTTTTAATGTCGAATCGATTCCCGAGCTGCACCGGCTGAACGACGTCGCCGGCGCGCTAGGGAAACGGGCTGCTGTCTCGCTGCGGGTGAATCCGAATGTCGATGCGAAAACCCATCCCTACATTTCCACCGGCCTGAAAGAAAATAAATTCGGCGTCGCCTATGAAGATGCGCTGCTGGCATACCGTACCGCCGCCGACCTGCCGCACCTGGACGTGGTTGGAATCGATTGCCATATCGGTTCGCAATTGCTGGATGATGCGCCGTTGCTCGAAGCGCTGGACAAGGTGATCGAGCTGGTCGATCAGCTCGATTCGGAAGGAATCTCTTTGCATCACCTCGATATCGGCGGCGGCATCGGCATCACTTATGACGATGAAACGCCGGTGGCGGTCGGCGATTATCTCGGACGGCTGTTTGCCCGGATCAATGCATGGCGCAATGAAAAATACCAGGGCGCGCCGATCAAGGTGCTATTCGAACCGGGCCGCTCGATCGTCGGCAATGCGGGCATTTTGCTGACTGAAGTGCAATACCTCAAACATGGCGCCAGCAAGAATTTCGCAGTGGTCGATGCGGCGATGAACGATTTGATGCGGCCGGCGATGTATCAGGCATGGCATGGCGTGCAGCCTGTCGCGCAACGTGGATCGCCGGCGCAAACCTATGATGTGGTCGGTCCGGTTTGCGAATCGGGCGACTGGCTGGCGCGCTCACGCTCGCTGGCGATTGAAGCCGATGATTTGCTGGCGATCATGTCGGCCGGCGCTTATGGCATGACGATGGCGTCAAATTACAATACGCGCGGCCGGGCGGCGGAAATCATGGTGGATGGCGATCGTATGCATTTGGTCCGCCGCCGTGAACAGGCGGCCGACCTGTTTGCGCTCGAATCGATACCGGATTGAAATTGAAACGCCGGTAAAGCCGGGCCAGCAGCAGGATCGCGACAATGGCTCCGAACAGGAGCGGCTCGGCAAAATCATTTTTGCCGGCTTTCATCCACCAGAAATGCAAAATGCCGAGCACGGCAATCAGGTAAATGGTGCGATGCAGCCATTGCCAGCGCTTGCCGCCCAGCCTTTTCACCATGCCATTGGTGCTGGTGGCGGCCAGCGGAATCAGCAGCACGAACGCAATGAAGCCGACCGTGATGAAAGGGCGTTTGACCACGTCCTTCAGCATTTCCTCCACATCGAAAAAGTGGTCGAACCAGAAGAAGGTTGTGAAATGCAGCGCCGCATAGAAAAAGGCGAACAGCCCGAGCATGCGCCGAAACCTTACTAGCCAATTCCATTTGCTTAATTGCCGCAGCGGCGTGACAGCCAGCGTAATACAGAGAAAATACAGGGTCCAGTCGCCGGTATTCCTGGTGATAAACTCAATCGGATTGGCGCCCAGCCGTTCCAACCAGGTGAACAGCACAAGCCGCGCGAACGGCACGAGCGCGACGGCGAATACTGCAAGCTTGATCAGCTTCAGCCGGCCCGGTGTCGGATTGAACATGGGCGGATCAGAAAAACTTTTTCAGATCCAACCCCTGGTATAGCGATGCCACGTCGCCATAACCATTGAACATCAGGGTTTTGCGCTTCTTCGCAAACAAGCCGTCTTCACCGATGCGGCGCTCGCTCGCCTGCGACCATCTCGGATGATCAACTTCGGGATTGACGTTTGAATAAAATCCATACTCCTGCGGCGCCGACAAATTCCAGGCGGTTTTAGGCTGATCCCTGGTAAAACGGATTTTTACGATCGACTTGGCAGACTTGAAACCGTACTTCCAGGGCACTACGAGGCGCACCGGCGCGCCGTTCTGATTGGGAAGCACCTCGCCATACATTCCGAGGGTCAGGAGCGTCAGCGGATGATTCGCCTCGTCCAGCCGCAAGCCTTCGACATAGGGCCACTGCAGGACGCGGCTGCCGATCCCCGGCATCTGCTTTTTGTCAGCCAATGTGACGAACTCGACATATTTCGCATTCCCGTTCGGCTCGACTTTTTTAATCAGTTCAGCGAGCGAATACCCGACCCATGGAATGACCATGGACCATCCCTCGACGCAGCGCAGCCGGTATAGACGTTCTTCCAGCGGCGCCAGCTTCAGCAGCCCGTCGAGGTCGACCGTCATCGGCTTTTTGATCTCGCCTTCGATCGCCACGGTCCATGGACGCGGTTTGAGGGTGGCACCGTATTTGGACGGGTCTTCCTTGTCGGTGCCGAATTCATAGAAGTTATTATAGGTGGTGGCATCCTTGTAGGCGGTCGGCTTATCCATCACAACATAGGATGAATTCGGTTTCGCCGTCAGCTTTTGCGCCCCGGGGGCTTGGGCTAGGGCTTCGCGGCCAGCCATTTCGAGCATGGCCCCGCCGGCGATGGATCCCACTGCAATTTGCCGGATGAAGCTGCGCCGCGATTCGAATACCGCGCGTGGCGTGATTTCGGAAGGGTATGGCAGATCGATGCCATTTGGACTGCGCTTGATTAACATAGCTGCTCCGGCTCCCGGATCGGGTAGATGTTCTTGGTCTTTATAACCAGAAGAACCTTACACGAAATTCAGGCGAAGCGCAGACGGGTTGGCCGAAACCCAATATGCCGGGCGGCCGGGCGGCCGGGCCGCCCGGTAAAACGATCGCGAACCTTACAGCTCGCCGTAAGAATGCAGACCCGACAGGAACATGTTCACCCCAAGGAATGCAAAGGTCGTCACCAGCAAACCGATCACGGACCACCATGCGGCAACCTGGCCACGCAAGCCCTTCATCAGGCGCATATGCAACCAGGCCGCATAATTAAGCCACACAATCAGCGCCCAGGTTTCTTTCGGATCCCAGGACCAGTAACCACCCCATGCTTCCGCCGCCCACAGGCCGCCGAGTATGGTCGCAATCGTAAAGAAGGTGAACCCGACCGCAATCGACTTGTACATTACGTCGTCAAGCACCTCAAGCGCAGGCAAACGGTCGGCCAGGATGCCCTTGGTTTTCAAGATGTAAGCAACCCCCACCATTGCCGCAAGCGCAAACGTCCCATAGCCGATAAAGTTGGCCGGAACGTGGATCTTCATCCACCAGCTTTGCAGGGCCGGAACCAGCGGCTGAATTTCCGCCGCATCCCGGCTGACCGTGTACCACAGCAAAAATCCGACTGCCGCCGAAATAATGAGCAGCACGAACGGCCCGAGCTGCCGCGTGGCATACTGCTGTTCGTAATATAGGTAAAACAAGGCCGTGATCATGCAAAACAAGATGAACACTTCGTACAGATTCGATACCGGGATATGGCCGACATCGGTCCCGATCAGGTAAGACTCATACCAGCGCACCAGCATGCCGGTGAAGCCAAGCACCACCGCCGCCCAGCATAACTTGCTGCCGATCGCCGACCCGAATTCAGAGCGCGCCAGAAAGCCGCCCCAGAAAAACACGGTCGACAAAAAGAACAGTGTGCTCATCCATAAAATCGCGGACTGGCTGGAAAGCAAATACTTGAGAAGGAATTTCTGGTTCGCCATCTCGAGCGATCCGCCATACAGGGCCACCGCCGACAGCGCCAGCGCCGCCAGCACCGCCATAAGCCAGCGGACAGATTTCCAGTGCCAGCCCAGCCACGCAAACGTGGGTGCCGCCAGTACCAGGATGACTTCTTCATACACGTCCATGTATGCGCCGAAACGGTTCAGCGCGTACAACGATGCCATGACCAATCCAATTGCATAAAACCAATCGATGATGCTCAGCCGCCTGAAGAAGCCGGGCGGTTGCGTGTAGGTTTGAGTGTGCGTTAATTCCATTTGTTTCTCCGCTGTCATCCCGTTCGTGACGGCATGACGATATCTGTGATTTTCAGTGGCCGAGTATAGTGCAATGCGTTGATTAATGCTGTGGCGCCCCGGCTTGCGTCAATCGGCCTTTAAGCGTTTCAAACTCCCGGTCGAAGTCGATGGTCTTGCGCTGGGAACTCATCGCCATCAGCGCATGGGCGCCGCGGTCGTCGGACCTGATCCATACCCACAAGCGCCGCTCCCGTATATAGAGCATCGAAAACACGCCAAGCACCAGAAGGAAGCATCCGAGATACACCACATTCTTGCCGGGCGCGCGCGTTACCTGGAACACCGACGCTTTCACTTCTTCAAACTCGCGCAATTGCAGGTAAACCGGCGCGCCATAAAAGAAGGCATCGGCAACCGCATTAGTGGCGAGCTGCAGGAAGCGCGCATGCTTTTCATCCGCGTCGACCGGCTTTAGATTGTCCTTTTCGCGTGCCGCCTGCCACAAGTCCCACATGCTTCCGTTCAGGATTTTCATGAAAATATCCGCGGCTTTTTCTTGCTCGGCCGGCGGCAGTTTTTCCAGAAAACGGGAAATCGCGACATAGCCCGATTCCTTGCCGTCGCCGGCAAAGATTTCCATTCCCTTCAAGGCGGAGTCGGCGAGTTGGCCGCGCAGCTTGTCGCCGTCCGGCGCCCCTGGCATGGCGCGCTGTGCAAAACTTTTTGCGGCGAGCGCCCGCAGTTCCGGATTAAGGATGGCGGCGCGCAGGCGCATCCATTCCGCGACCGAATCGTCGTCGTCGGCCGGAATTCGCAGGTAGCGGAATGGCTCGCTTGGGGAATCGCGCATCCCGGTCAGGAACACATAGGCCCCGTCAGCCAGCACGGGCTGCATATAATTATGGTACTCGCGTGCCTGACCGGTCTTGTCGCGCAATTTGTACTGGACACTCGGACCGACATTCTTCAAATCCTTGGTCTTGTTGTTTTTCGCCGCCGAACCGAAGCGTTGATCGATTCCATCGGTAAGCTTCTGGTTGAACGACTTGTTCGTATTGACGGCGCGCAGATCCTGTCCGCCCTGGGCCATGTTTTCCACATTGAATGGACGGAATCCCGACCATTCGACCGTGTACTCGTTGCCCTTGTCGTTATGCAGCGGAGTTGAAGCGCCGACCTCTCCGCTTAGCGGAAAGGTCTGACTGCCGGGCCCGACCATGGGAAACCCGGTCAGTTTCAGCTTGCTGCCGCCATCATCAAAGCTCGACTGATAGACCGCAAGGCCCTTATAAAGCAACGGTTCATTCACCTTGATTGTGGCCGGAAATGTTTTGCCGGTTTCATGATCGGTCACCGTCACTTCGCTGGCAAACAGCTTGGGCATACCGGTCGAATAATAATCGATGATGAATTTATTTAATTTGATCGTGATCGGCAAATCCTGGATCAGCACCCCGTTTTGTTGCTGGATGATCGCAGTATTACTACTGCCGCCCTCCGGAATCAGCGTATTTCCGCGGAATGTAGGGTTGCTTAGACCGAGCCGGTGCTGGGCTGGAATCTGGGCGATGACGCCGTTGCCGGCAAATGGCGATTTGCCCTGAAACCATTGCTGGAAACGGATCGGCAGGTCGGAATCGAGCAAGCCGCCGACGCAAATGACGACGATCGCGCTATGCGCAAAAATATAGCCCCATTTGTTGGCGGCGCCCTGCTTGGCAGCGATCAGCGTCGCGTTTTCCTTGGCAACGACTTTAACCTTGTAACCGTTTGCGGCAACCCGGTTGACCATCTCTTGCGTAAAGGCCTCGCGCGACAGCGGAGCCGACCACTCGGCCTTGTGATGAAAATTACGCAAGGATTGTTCGCGCACATTTTCACGCCAGCTTCGCATATCCTTCAGCATCTTCGGCGCGTTGCGGCTGATGCATAGGGAAGTCGACAGCACCAGGAATCCCATGATCATCAGGAACCACCAGGTCGAATAGACGGAATACAGGCCAAGCTTGCCGAACAGCTCGAACCAGAATGGGCCGAACTGGTTGACATAATTCGGCATCGGCTCATTTTGCTTGAGCACGGTTCCCACCACCGATGCAATCGAAATCAGGGTAAGCAGGCTGATTGCAAACCGCATTGACGACAGCAGTTCGACCGTATCGGCCAGCCAGCGGCGCCTGGTGTTTAATTGAATTCCCGCAGTACTTGTAGTCATGTCTTTCTATTCATAAAAAGCAAAAGGGGCGGCCTTAGCCACCCCCTCCGATTATCTGTTTTTTTTATTTTTTTATTTCAGACCGGCGATATAGTCTGCCACTGCCTGTATTTCCTCATCCGACAGACGCCGGGAAATCGTGGTCATTGGATCGCTATTTTTCCGTGCGCCGGATCGGAAGTTGATCAACTGCGCCGCCGTGTATTCCTGGTGCTGGCTGGCGAGGCGGGCAAACTGGTTTGGAATGCCGGCGCCGCTCGGGCTGTGGCAAGCGGCACAGGCCGGCACGCCTTTCTCGGCGATACCCGCACGGTAAATCTTCTTGCCAAGTTCAACCGTCTCCTTGTTCTTCGCCGCGCCCGCTTTGGACGCCTGCTTGTCGAGATAGGCCGCGATATTTTTCATTTCATCTTCGGTCAGGGCCTTGGCGATCGGCGTCATGATCGGATTGTTGCGCTCCGGGCCCTTAAAGTTGACCAACTGCTTATGGATATATGCCTCGTGCTGCCCAGCGAGCCGGGGATTCAGCGCAATCGTGGAATTGCCGGCTGCGCCATGGCAGGAAACGCAGGCCGCGATATTGCGGGCGGCATCGCCACTGGTATAAAGAGTTTCGCCTTTGGCAGGATCTGCTTTGACTGCCTTATTTCCTTCGGCGGCATGGGCGATCGAGGAAACGGCCAGCAACGCGACAAAAACCGATTTTGCAAGTGGTAACAACACACGATTCATTCAAACACCCTGAGACTTGATATTAAAATTCTGGCCTGTAAGCGGCGATTTGTTTTTCTGCGCAGCTTCGCTTTCGCGGTGCGACAGTACATAACCCCTTATTGTACAATAGCTTTCTATCAGTTTCGCCCCCTCCACTGTATTTTCTGTAGGCCCTATGTCCCAACTTTGGCAAGCCCGTTTCTTCACCACGGTTAACCATCTCCGCGATTTGCCAAATACGCAAGTCCCGGAAATTGCGTTCGCCGGTCGTTCAAATGCTGGTAAATCAACGGCAATTAATATTCTGTGCAATCAGAAAAAGCTCGCATTTGCATCCAAAACACCGGGCCGTACCCAGCATATTAATTATTTTTCCATCGGCGGCGCCCAAGTCGGTCAGCATCGCAAGGATGAAACCAAGGTCGATGAAATCCGCGCCCTCCTGGTCGATTTGCCGGGCTATGGCTATGCCGAGGTATCGGGGTCGGCAAAGCACCATTGGCAGGAACTGCTTGGCGACTATGTGCAACGGCGCGAGCAGCTGGCGGCCCTGGTGCTGATTATTGATTCGCGCCGCCCATTTACCGCGCTTGATATCCAGATGCTTGAATGGTTTGCGCCGACCGGCAAACCGGTACACTGTATCTTGACCAAGGCAGACAAGCTGAACCGAACCGAATCAGCAAACGCCCTGCGCCTTGCGCGTACGATTTTGAGCAGCTATGTTGATGAAGAAGGTAAGCCGTTTCCCTTCAGCGCACAGTTATTTTCTGCGCTAAAGCGAACCGGACTGGAAGAAGCCGATAACCGGATCACTCAGTTGCTGGGATTGGCAAGTCAGGCCCCTGACGAAAAGCAAGCTGAAGGACCTGGTGAAGAAAGGCAATAAAAAAGCCCTGGAGAAAGGGGAGTATCTCCAGGGCAGTAATGCCTGTTCGTTGCAAAACGATTAGGCCCCGCTCAGGGAGGAGAAGCGGGAGGTGAGCAACTCACCTGTAACTGAGACGGATAGTATTGCGAAAAGTTTCATTATTTTTTCGATTGATGCCAGGATTCCTTTATTCACCTTTTCTACCGTATTAATAAATATGTCGAACCGCCTGAAAACTGCCCAGTTTCCCGCCATCCGGATGCGCCGCATGCGCAAGGATGCCTTCTCCCGTGCAATGATGCGCGAAAACGTGTTGACTACAGCCGATCTGATTTATCCGGTATTCATACTGGAAGGTAAAAATCAATCGGAAAAAGTGTCGTCCATGCCTGGCGTCGAACGTGTATCGATAGATCGTCTGATGGGCGTGGCGGAAGAATGCGTGGCATTGGGCATTCCGGTCATGGCATTGTTTCCAGTAATTAATCCGGCATTGAAAACCCCGGATGGCATCGAGGCGACCAATCCCAAGGGCCTGGTGCCGCGCGCAGTGCGTGAACTGAAACAGCGTTTTCCCGAGCTCGGCATCCTCACCGACGTTGCCCTTGATCCTTACACCAGCCACGGCCAGGATGGCGTGCTGAACGCCGACGGGTATGTCCTGAATGACGAAACCTGCGGCTTGCTGATCAGGCAGGCGCTGACCCAGGCTGAAGCAGGCGTGGATATTGTGGCGCCGTCGGACATGATGGATGGCCGTATCGGCGCGATCCGCGATGCGCTCGAGACCCATCATTTCATTCATACCCGCATCATGGCCTACTCGGCCAAATACGCCTCGGCGTTTTATGGTCCGTTCCGGGATGCGGTCGGCTCGTCCGCCAACCTTGGCAAGAGCAACAAAAGCACTTACCAGATGGACCCGGCCAACAGCGACGAAGCGCTGCGGGAAGTGGCGCTGGATTTGGCTGAAGGGGCCGACATGGTCATGGTCAAACCCGGCATGCCCTATCTGGATATCGTGCGGCGGGTTAAGGACGAGTTCAAGGTGCCTACTTTTGCATACCAGGTCAGCGGTGAGTACGCAATGATCAAGGCGGCGGCCCAGAATGGCTGGCTTGATCATGACAAGGCAATGATGGAAGCGCTGATCGCCTTCAAACGCGCCGGCGCGGACGGGATACTGACTTATTTCGCGCGCGATGCGGCGCGTTTGCTCAAGCATAACGCGTAACACGCGACGGGCGCGCATGGAACTGTATTTAATCGGCGACAGCCAGGTTATACCCAACCCCGAACTGCCGGCCGGTTTGGCGGACGGCGGCTTTATCTGGCTTGATTCGACCCATGACGAGGTGGCCGCCGATCCCGAGGCATGGCTTGCCGCGGTAGCGCGCACGACCGGTGTCCTTATCTATGAGCCGCATGTGCTGGATGTGGTGAACCTTAAACATCCGTCCTATTTTGACTCGACCCAGGATTATCAGCTGGTCGTGTTTCGCAAGCTGGCGCCGGAGGCGGAAACCGGGAGCATGCCTGCAACGGATGCCGGTGCGACGGAAAGCGGCACGGCACGCCCGGTTCCGAATGCGCTCAGCAAGCTGACGACCAGGCCGGTCAGCTTTCTGGTGATGGATCACGCGCTGGTGACCGTCCATGCCGTGGGCAGCCGCACGATTGAAGCCGCACGCGCCCGCCTGCTTGACTTCAAGGCAAGGCCAAATGGCAATTCCTATAATAACCGCCCGCCCCTCTCGCCGCAGGAATTGATGCTGCGCCTGCTGAATGCAATGGTCGATCAATACCTGGATTTGCGCTTGCCGCTTACCTTGCAGGTCGAGCGCTGGCAACGGTTACTGCTCAACCCAAACCGTCAATTCAATGACTGGACTGCGCTGCTGGATGCCCGCAACAGCCTGCACAAGCTGGACCTCATGTGTGAAGAACAGCATGATGCGCTGCAAGAATTGCGCGATCATTTCGTCGACAGCTTCCGTAACGACGGCCAGGACCGCGCCAATGACTTGCTGCTGGTCCGGCTCAACGACGTGATGGAACACATCACGCGGGTGCTGAACCATGCGCGCCGACTCGAGTCATCGATCGAGTCGGCGGTACAGATTCATTTCTCGGCGATGGCCCATCGCACCAGCGAAATCATGCGGACGCTGACTGTCATTACCGCATTGTTCATGCCGCTGACCCTGATTACCGGTGTATTCGGCATGAATTTCGAGGTGATGCCTTTGCTGAAAGATAAAACCGGCTTCTGGATCACGGTGGGCATCATGGCGGTGATCGTGGTCGGGATGCTGTTTTTCTTCCGGCGCAAACGCTACCTGGATGACTGATACTTTGCGTTTTTTCGGTTTGCGAACTGGAGCATGACGGCAAGTCACGGCTTACCAGGGGCCCCTCTTCCCGCGCAGGTACCACCCAAAAAAACGCCCGTTCAAAACGGGCGTTTTTTTTGCCGGCATTTGTTTGCATTTGTTTGCATTTGTTTGCCGGTGACCGAAGGCGGTTACTTATTCGGTTGTGGCGTCATGCGCAGATACGGGCGCGGTGCAG
>JAQGMO010000286.1 GCA_028292315.1 Herminiimonas sp.
TTACCGACAATGGCATAGTCGACCTCCAATGCAAGGGGGAGCAAGTCTTTACCAGAGAAATGATCACTGTCCTTTATTAAGTCACCTGGCCACAGTGGTCACCCCGCTTGCATAAGCGTCCTTCCAACATTGAAATTATCCGGTGCGATCCAGTTCCGCATCCGGTTTCATTTCTGCGTCGTTTCTCGTTCGAGTCAGGAATCGACGCCAGGTTCGGCATAACAGTTTTGATGGGTTTAGTGCACGCAATACTCACCAACGATAGCCCGGCCTATACCATTACGGGACTGAACGGCCAGAGGAAGAATCTGCCCGCGCCGGCGCGACAGTAATTCGCTGCCGGAGGTACATCGACGCGCGGCAAAATGGGGTAAGCGCCTACTTTTGCGCACCTTTCCTGGCGCAGGAAGAAGGTGAGCGGCCGCCCGTTCGCCACGGGCTAGTCTCCACAAAGTGTAAACAAAAGCGCATTTTCGAAGTACAGACCGACTCAGCCACACCCAGGCAAAACCCAAGCCATGCGATCAACGATCAAGCTTCCACGGCAGCGCAAGCATTTATAAACAAAGGCACAAACCCAAGCCGCAAAACAACCTGCCACCGCCACCAATTTTTGTCACCCATCAAAGCCAAACAAAAATATTCTTTCCAAACCGTATCGGCTTAACAACAAACAATACCAATTGACAACTTTGAGCATTAAAATTGCATATCAGACAGGACATGCCCACAAAGCCGTCCCAGGAATTTATTAACTGGTTCAAATCGGAGAAGTTATGTACCCCACCCCCAAGCTCTCGAGGTTGTTGCTTTCGAGCATTATCGCTACTGCCTTCGCTGCGCCCGCCATGGCGCAAACGAATATCACGATTGAAGGCATCGCCGACCTCTATGTCGGCTCGATGAAGAACAGCGGTGATGCGGGGCGTACCGCGACTCTGGGGAGCGGCGGCATGTCCACCTCGTTCCTGGGCTTCAAGGGAAATGAAGACCTCGGCGCAGGCTTGAAAGCGCATTTCACGCTGGGCGCATTCCTCCGCGCGGACGACGGCGCATCGGGCCGGTTCACCGGCGATACGTATTTTGGCCGTGACGCCAATGTCGGCTTGTCAGGCAGCTTCGGTTCCATCGCGCTCGGGCGCAGCATCTCCCCGACCACCCTGCCAGTGTTCCTGTTCAACCCGATGGGCGATTCCTTTACCCTCTCGCCGCTGGTATTGCACATGGCTGTCCCCACCGGCAGCTGGACACCATCGTTCGCCGGCGACACCGGATGGAGCAACCAGATCCGCTATACCACCCCATCGTTCGGCGGGCTGACTGCCAACCTGAGCTACCAGTTGGGCGAAGCAGCGGGAAATACCGGCAAAAACAATTTCGGCGGCAATGTCCTGTATTTCAACGGCCCATTGTCACTGACCGCCGCCTATCACCGGGTGGAGGTCAACAATCCGTTCGACGCCCTGCCAGGCCCAAGCGTGGTCAACGCGATCCCGGGCACCGGAATCAGCGCAACGCGCCAGAAATTCTGGCTGGTCGGCGGCGGCTACGACCTCAAGGTCGTCAAGCTGTTCGCTACGTATGACGAAAGCAAACACAACGTGTCGCTCGAAGACAAGACCGCTTCGCTGGGTCTCAGCGCACCTGTCGGCGCCGGTAATATCCTGGCTGGATACGCCCGCACCAAGCGCTCCAGCGTCGCCTTCGCCGAGCGCACGCGCGACACCTTTTCGATCGGCTACGATTACAACCTGTCCAAGCGCACCGACCTGTACACCTTCGTCATGGGCGACAAGGTCACCGGCTTCGATCGCGAAATCAGCTACGCCGCCGGTATTCGTCACCGGTTCTGATCGGGTTTGATTGCGGCAAGCCTGAGCGGCTTGCCGCCTGATTCACTGCATCACCGCTCCGCCGATTCCCAAACGATCGGCGGAACATGCGATTCCGTCTTATACGAATTCCCCGATTGCCCCAATTACCGCAGCGCGCACCGAGCCGCTGACAACAAACGACTGCGCCACCGCAATGTCGTCGTGGAACCAGCGATCCCCATCAAGGCAAGCCGGAATCTGCCGCCGGATTTCCTGGTAGGCCGCCTGTGTCCCCTGCCCGAGCACGAAGCCTTCCATCTGCGCTTCCGTCATCGTGATCGCCTGTGCCGCCAGCAGCATTTCAACCCCGACGATATATTGCGTATTGGCGACCACAATCGCGGCTTTCCGCGCGCACCAGGTCGAATTCGATACATGGTCTTCGCTATTGCCCTTGGCCGGGATGCTGTCCACGCTGCCGGGCATGCAAAGGGTCCGGTTTTCCATCACGAGCGAACTCATCGAGCACTGCACTACCGGGTAGCCGGTATTGACGCCGCGTATTCCCGACATCAGATTGCGCGGCAAGCCCCACGACAAGGTCGGGTCGATCAGCCGCGCGATACGACGCTCGCAAATGCTGCCGAGGTCTGCCACCGCCATCGCCAGCAAGTCCATCGCTTGCGCCAGGTATTGCCCGTGGAAATTACCGCCCGAAATGATTTCAAATCCACCGCCATCCTTGCCGAAGATAAGCGGATTGTCAGTGGCCGAATTGATTTCCTTGCCGACGATGTTGTCGATATAGTCGAGCGCGTCAAACACCGGCCCAAAGACTTGCGGCGCGCAACGCAGGGAATATACATCCTGAATCCGCGCGGTGTACTCGATGTCGGTCCGGCGCAGTTCCTCGGGTAACTGGCGCGCGCGCGCCGCATGCGTGGTGCGCGTCGAGCCGGACAGCAGCTTGCGCACAATCGCCGCCGTTTTGATCTGGCCGGTATGCGGGCGGGCGCGGTGAATCCGCTCGTCAAAAGCGGACATTTCCGCGCGCATCGCTTCCAGCGTCAATCCAAGCGACAGGCATGCATCGGATAACATGTTGCGCGCATCATGCGCGGCCAGCACCGCCACCGCCAGCGACACCGTGCAGCCGTTGATCAGGGCCGAAGCGTCCTTGGCCTGCAATGTGAACGTTACCTCACCGATGCCGGCCCGGGCGATCGCAGCCGGGGCCGACATGCGCTGGCCCTGATAGATTACTTCAGCTTCATCGAAGCCGGCGATTGCGGCCGCCAGGTACGCCAGCGGCGCCAGGTCGCCCGAAGCGCCGACCGAACCCTTCTGCGGCATCACCGGATGAATGCCGGCATTGACGAACGCCAGCAGCCTGTCCACCACTTCCACCCGCGGCGCCGAATAATTGCTGGCGAAGGCATTCGCGCGCAACAGCATGGTGGCGCGGCTGATTTCCTCGGAAAACGGGTCGCCGAGCCCAGCCGCGTGCGCCCTGATCATCTGCGTCTGAAACAAGCCGATATTGGCGACGGTGACCCGCGTGTCCTTCAGCAAGCCGACGCCAGTGTTAAAGCTGTACATCATCGGCGCTTCATCATGCATCCAGTTGGCTTCGATGAAATCGCGGCTTTCCTTAAGCGCCGCGCGGGCGCTGTCGGCCAGCGTGACCTTGATGCCGGGATCGCGCGCAAGCGCGACCACCTGCCCGGCCGTGAGTGTAAATCCATCTATACAAAGCGTAGTCATATTCCAGTTTCCAGGTAATGCATGAGTCACGTACATCAGTTACATGCGTGCGTTACATGCATGCGTTGCGGCGGATCTCCGTGCATCAGCGCGCGCCCGCCTCGTACCAGGCGCCGATAACAGCGCGCTCATCGTCGGTCATTCCCGTCAGGTTCCCGATCGGCATGGCTTTCAACTGCACCGTCTGCTGATACACCCTGGCGCCGTGCTGGCGGATCAGCGCCTCCGTATGCAGCATGACGCCGGCCGGCGCAGTGGCAAATCCGGGCTGCGTCGGCCGGTCTGAATGGCACGCCACACAACGCAGGTTGACGATCGCCTGCACTTTTGCCAAATCGGGCGCCGCGCCGCCGGCGGCGCCGGCCGAGGTGCCAGCCGGCCGCGGCGCGATCGCGACTGCTACCGCCAGCAATATTAACAGGCCTGCCGCGGGATAGCCCCATACGGTGCGCCCCTGGTGCCTGAGATTGAAAAAGTGCCTGATCAGCACGCCGGCCGCCATGATCGCCGCCAGCACCAGCCAGTTGAAGGCATGGTTATAGGTCATCGCATAGTGGTTGCTGATCATGATGAACACCACCGGCAGCGTGAAATAATTATTGTGCACGCTGCGCTGCTTGCCGCGCTTGCCATAGACCGGATCGGGCGACTGGCCAACGCGCATCGCATCCACCATTTTCCGCTGTCCCGGAATGATGACCATGAGCACATTTGCGACCATGATGGTGCCGATCATTGCGCCGACATGAATATACGCCGCCCGCCCGCTCAGCAATTTGGTGAGGACATAGGCGGATGCCACCAGGAAGATAAATATGACGATGCCGAACCAGGCGTCGCGCCCGCCGATCGGCGAGCGGCACAGCAAGTCGTACACGGCCCAGGCGACCACCAGCGAACCGAGGCCGATGGCGCTGGCCTGCCACGGCGCCAGATCGGCCACCGACCTGTCGATCATCATGGCCGACGGATTGAAATGATAAACAATCAGCAGCAACGCAAATCCCGACAGCCAGGTGGCATAGGCTTCCCATTTGAACCAGTGCAGCTCTTGCGGCAGCTGTTTCGGAGCCACCAGGTATTTTTGGGGATTGTAAAATCCGCCTCCGTGAATTGCCCACAGCTCTCCCGACACGCCTGCTTTTTCGAGATCGGAGCCCGGTTTGGGCGGCCGGATATTGTTATCAAGCCAGACGAAATAAAACGAGGCGCCGATCCAGGCGATGCCGGCGACCAGATGCAGCCAGCGAACAAGCAGATTCAACCATTCCGTGCCATAGGCCGACAAAATTTCACTCATTATTCTCTTTCCCGGGTACCACCGCGTTTCGAACGAATGTGGCTTCAACCGTAGCACGATAAACCGAATCATTACTTAAATTATGTGAAATCAAGTATATTTCACATACGCGATCAAATATAGTGGTTTCATCGTTCATGTCCAAACTGCCCGCCCATCTCGATCTGCACCTGATTCGAATCCTGTACCTGCTGCTGTCTGAAAAGAATGTGTCGCGCGTCGCAATGAAGCTGAATCAGCCGCAGCCGTCGATCTCGGCCTCGCTGCGCAAACTGCGCGAGCTGACCGGCGACCCGCTGCTGGTGCGTGGTTCACGCGGCATGGTGCCTACCCAGCATGGAGAAAGCCTGCTGCGGCCGGCCAAGCGCATCCTTGATGAAACCGAACGCCTGTTCGTGCACAAAATCCCGTTCGCCGCGCAGGAAGAGGCGCGCACCTTCCATATCGCCGCCCCGGATTACCTGGATAGCCAGTTCATTCCCAATATCGTATCGCGCATGCGGCGCGAGTCGCCCAAGAGCAGGATCGTGGTTCACGGCATCGGGCGCGACGTCGATTATGCGCGCATGTTATCCGACGGCGAACTCGATCTCGTCGTCGCCAATTGGGACGAACCGCCGGTGCATTTGCACCTGTCGAAGCTGTTCCAGGACCCGATCGCCTGCATCATGCGGGCCGACTGCGCGTATGCCCTGCGCACCGGGCCCGATGAAATGACGGTGGAAGACTACCTGTCGCTGCCGCACGTGGCGCCGTCGCAGATGCTGCCAGGCTATTACGGCGTGATCGAAGCATTTCTGGAGCGGCATAACATGCGGCGCAACGTAGTGGTTGAGTCGGCCTACTTCGGGCAGATGCCCTACATGCTCGCGCAGACCGACCTGGTGCTGACGACCGGCCGCCAATTTCTCCGGTTTTATGAAAAAAGCCTGCCGCTGAAAGCCTATAACATTCCGATTAAATTTCCCCCCATGCGGTTTTACCAGTTGTGGCATGACCGGGTGCATCACGCGAGTGAACACAAGTGGCTGCGTGAACTGATTACGGCGGCGGCGAAGGATCTGGTTACCAGGTAACACTATATGGGAGTTGCCAGAACGGTTATCAGCCTATTCTTATATCGGGAACAGCGGAGCGATATATCATTGCGCTGAATGCAAAGGAATTTTCAGGTAACCCATGACCGACGAAACCAAAAATTATCCGCGCGACATGGCCGGCTACGGCCGTGTCCCGCCCCATGCGCGATGGCCGGATGGCGCCCGGATCGCGTTGCAGTTCGTGCTGAATTACGAAGAAGGCGCCGAAAACAGTATCCTGCACGGCGACCCGGCGTCGGAAACCTTTTTGTCCGAGATCATTGGCGCGCAGGCATTCAATATGCGCCACATGAGCATGGAATCGATGTACGAATACGGTTCGCGCGCCGGCCTGTGGCGCATATTGCGGCTGTTTGAGGAGCGCCGGCTGCCGCTGACGATTTTCGCCGTATCGATGGCATTGCAACGCCACCCCGAAGCGCTTGCCGCATTCCGCGAACTCGGGCACGAGATCGCCTGTCATGGCTTGCGCTGGATCAGTTACCAGCACATGGATGAAGCCACCGAGCGGGCGCACATGGCCGAAGCGGTCCGGATCATTCGCGACCTGACCGGCGCCGCGCCGGCCGGATGGTACACCGGGCGCGACTCGCCCAACACGCGCAAACTGGTGGTCGAGCATGGCGGCTTTGCCTATGACGCCGATCACTACGGCGACGATCTGCCATTCTGGACCCGGGTCGAGACCGGGCGCGGGACCGAACCGCACCTGGTGGTTCCCTACACGCTTGATACCAACGACATGCGTTTCGCCGCGCCGCAAGGATTCAATTCCGGCACGCAGTTTTTCGACTATCTGAAAGATGCGTTCGATGTGCTGTATCGCGAAGGCGATCCGGCCGGGCTGGACCGGCCCAAGATGCTGTCGATCGGCTTGCATTGCCGGCTGGCGGGCCGGCCGGCACGCGCGGCGTCTCTGGCGCGCTTCCTTGATTATGCGCAGTCCCATGACAAGGTGTGGATCACGCGCCGCATCGATATTGCCAATCACTGGCGCGCCACCCATCCATTTTCCGCCTGATTCCACCCGATTGCCGATGACGATTACCCTCGACTACCTGAACAATTGCAGCGCGTCCGCATTTGCCGGCGCGCTGCAAGGCATTTATGAACATTCACCATGGATCGCCGAACGGATTGCGTCGCGCCGGCCATTTGCCAATCCGGTCCAGCTCAAGCTGGCCCTGCAGGCAAGCATGGCGGCGGCCACCTTGGACGAGCAGCTTGCCCTGATCCGCGCGCATCCCGAACTGGCGGGCAAGGCAGCGATCGCCGGCAAGCTGACCGCGGAATCGACCAGCGAGCAAGCGCGCGCAGGCTTGAACAATTGCAGCGAGGAGGAATTTGCCCGCCTGCAGGAATTGAACGCGGACTACCACCGCAAGTTCGGCTTCCCCTTCATCCTGGCCGTCAAGGGACCGGACGGCCGCGGCCTGTCGCGGCATGCCATCATCGAAACATTCGCGCGCCGGCTCGGGAATCCGCCCGACCATGAACGTTCCGAGAGCCTGCGCCAGATCAACCGAATCGCCGAGTTGCGCCTGAATGATTTGCTGGGCATTGCGCCGCAGCTTGGCAACCAGGTCATGTCATGGTCGGAGATCATCGGCGCCTGGAGCGACGATGCCGATAACCTGACCTGCGCCTACATGACGGAAGCGCATCGCAAAACCGCCGGCCAGCTGGCGCAATGGATGCGCGAAGCCGGCATGCAAGTCCACATCGACGCGGTCGGCAATGTCGTCGGCCGTTACGCGTCCGACGACCCGGCGGCCAAAACACTGCTAACCGGATCGCATTACGATACTGTGCGCAATGGCGGAAAATACGATGGACGTGAAGGCATCCTGGTCCCGATCGCCGTCGTCGGCCATTTGCACGAACGCGGCGAAAAATTGCCTTTTCATCTCGAAGTCATTGGTTTCGCCGAAGAAGAAGGCGTTCGCTTCAAGAGCACTTTCCTCGGCAGCAGCGCCGTCATCGGCGAGTTCGACCAGGCGCTGCTCGACCGCATCGACGCCGATGGCGTCAGCATGCGCGCCGCGCTGGAAGCTGCCGGCCATGACCGCGGTGCGATCGGGGCTATCGCGCGCAAACCGGCGGACCTGCTCGGCTTTGTCGAAGTGCATATCGAACAGGGGCCGGTGCTGCTGCTGCAAAACCTGCCGGTCGGTATCGTGACTTCAATCGCCGGCAGCAGCCGCTACCTGGTCGAACTGACCGGCACGGCCGGCCATGCCGGCACCACGCCGATGACGATGCGGCGCGATGCCGCGGCGGCGGCCGCGGAGATCGTATTGTACGTCGAACGGCGCTGCGGCCAAACACCGGGCCTCGTGGGCACCGTCGGCCAGCTGGAAGTGCCGAATGGATCGGTGAACGTGATTCCGGGCCGGTGCCGCCTGTCGCTCGATATACGCGCGCCCGAGGATGGCGCGCGCGAGCTGGCGGTAGCCGATATCCTGGCGGCGATCGATGCACTATGCGCGCGGCGCCGGATTGAATGCGCTGTCGAGCAAGTCATGCAGGCGCCGGCTGCGCCGTGCGCCCCGTGGCTGATGCATCAGCTGTCCGCGGCCGCCGAACGTCAGGGCGTGCCGGCCTTCACGCTGCCCTCCGGGGCCGGCCATGATGCGATGACGCTCGCCAGGATTACCGATGTCGCGATGCTCTTTACCCGTTGCGGCAACGGCGGCATCAGCCACAATCCGCTTGAAACCATGACAGCCGACGACGCCGAGATATCGGCGCAGGTCCTGCTGGATTTTCTGCGCCACTTCAAGCCACGTCAAGTCTCTTTGACCCAGGAGTAAAATAATGGAATCCACCTTGCTGGTGAAGCATGCGCGCGTGCTTGTCACCATGGACGATGCGCGCCGTGAAATTCCGGATGGCGCGGTCTTCATTCGCGGCAACGTGATCGAGCAGGTAGGGCCCAGCGCCGACTTGCCGCAGACCGCCGATGAAGTGATTGACGCAAGCGGACAGGTGGTGCTGCCGGGCCTGATCAACACCCACCACCATATGTACCAGAGCCTGACGCGCGCGGTGCCGGCGGCGCAGAATGCCGAATTATTCGACTGGCTGACGAATCTTTATCCGATATGGGCAAACCTGACCGGCGCGATGGTCAGGGCATCGACCCAGACCGCGATGGCCGAGCTGATGCTGTCCGGGTGCACCACCACCAGCGATCACCTGTATATTTTTCCAAACGATTGCAGGCTGGACGACAGTATCGAGGCCGCGCAGGAAATCGGCATGCGATTCCATGCGTCGCGCGGCTCGATGAGCGTTGGAAAGAGCAAGGGCGGCTTGCCGCCCGACAGCGTGGTGGAGAACGAAGCCGCGATCCTGAAGGATACGCAACGGGTGATCGAAACCTATCATGACGCCAGCCGCCATGCGATGCAACGGGTGATCGTCGCACCGTGCTCGCCGTTTTCGGTATCGCGCGACCTGATGCGCGAATCGGCGGCGATGGCGCGCAGTTACGGCGTCTCGATGCATTCGCACCTGGCGGAAAACAGCAATGATGTCGCCTACAGCCGCGAAAAATTCAACATGACGCCGGCCGAGTATGCGGAAGACTGTGGCTGGGTCGGCCGCGATGTCTGGCATGCGCATTGCGTGAAGCTGGACGACGCCGGTATCGCGCTGTTCGCCGAGACCGGCACCGGCGTCGCGCACTGTCCATGTTCCAACATGCGCCTGGCCTCCGGCATCGCGCCGGTGCGCGGCATGATCGACCGCGGCGTCTCGGTCGGCCTTGGCGTCGACGGCAGCGCGTCGAACGATTCCGGCCACATGCTGGGCGAAGTGCGCCAGGCCATGCTGCTCCAGCGCGTGGGCTATGGCCCCGATGCGATGAGCGCGCGCCAAGCGCTTGAAATCGCCACCCTGGGCGGCGCCCGCGTGCTGAATCGCGATGATATCGGCGCGCTCGCGCCAGGCATGTCGGCCGACCTGGTGTCATTCAATCTGGACCAGGCCGGCTTTGCCGGCGGCCTGCACGACCCGGTCGCGGCACTGGTATTTTGCACGCCCTCGAACGTCGATTTCAGCATCATCAATGGCCGCGTAGTGGTACGCAACGGCGTACTGAACACGATCGATCTCGGCGTGGCCCTCGAGCGGCATAACCGGCTGGCGCGGCAGCTGGTGCAATCGCAAGGGCAATAGACGTAGCGATATCGGGCGCCCGACGGAGCCAATGGAAAATCCGGGCGCCGTTTGAAAAGTCATGCCCGGTGCTGGTATGATGCTGCCCATGATTGATCCTGTTGACGACCTCACGCGCCCTCTTCCCGTTGCCACCGCATCCCCGATCCGGATGCAGTTTTCCTCGCCGGAGCGGCTTCATACCGTCTTGCTTATGCAGGACCTGTTCGAACAATGGATCATCGTCCAGGCATGGGGTGGGAAAAACGATACACGCGGCGGCGCAAAAACGCGCCCTTTCGATAATCTCGAAGCGGGACTGGCCGCGCTCCAGGGCATTGCGGCCAAACACCAGAAACAAGGCTACACGCTGGTCGCCTGACGGGTCCGCCCAGGCTATTTACGCACATTCGGGCGTTCGAATCATCCACTCACTGCCGAAGGAATCCAGCCGTGCAATTCAAGGATCAGGGCGGCAAGGTTCAGGTGCTGCTGTATTCAGGGTATGACGACGTCAAGGGCCGTCCAATCGTAAAGATTGTCGGCTCCTTCGACAAATACACTTACAAACCTTCAGCCGGTTTGCTCGACAAGCTCAACGCCGGGCAGCGCGACGAGTTGCAGGTGGAATGCGACAGAAGGCGACTGACCGCGGTCGCCCTGAACCGGCAGCATTACGTCAATTCGCTGGCGGCGAATCTGCGCGGCGCCTGTGACAGTCTGCACAACAATGCAGCCCTCTCCCCACAACAAACGATTGAAATCTGGGATGCCATGCAGGCGCTGGTCAAGGCTATGCGCGAAGCGGGATATCCGCGGCCGACGAAGTCCACGGCGCCGTACGCCGATCCGGGCCAAGCTACGTTGTTTGACTGAAAGTTACGACGGAAAGTACCGTACGACCGCAGGCTTCCGATCAAGGCATTGCTATCGCTGTCAATAAAGTAATTGCCGGAAACGGGTGATCCAGGTCAATTTTCCTGGAAGTTACGCACATCTTCTGTGGACAACACTGTGCGCAACCCATGGCATTGTCACCAAGCTACTGATTTCAAACGAAAAATTTTATGTGCCTGTAAATGAGGCAGGCGCGAGGCAGGTGCGAGGCAGGTGCCGGGCGGACACAAGGCAGGCGGACGCCGCCGCGTCCGTTCCATGCACCCATTCAAAAACGTGCTTCCGGATCATATTTCGGATCGCCGTTTCCGGTTACTGCCGTGGCGCCGATTCCGCGCCTGATCCCTGACTTCGTTAACCCGCTTTAACTCCTTGGTTACAAGATCGAGATCGTTAAACAGCCGCACTGCAATTTCCTGGGTTTCTATAGCATGCCTCTCCAGGGCACGGTGGTAAACCGATTCGAGTGTCTCGTTCGTGATTTCGCCGCCCCGGTCGATCAGCCGGTTAATCGCTTCATAAAACTGTGCTTCCGCCTTGGGGCCGAATGCCTTAATGCGTTTGCATTCCTCCGAATCATTCATGATTTTCGCGAACGAAGCGCGACGCAACGCTGTTTCAATTGCAAACTGCAAATTGCGTACGTCGTCAATCCGATCATCATCCTGTACCGCCGGCGTCTTTACAAGGGCTTCGACCCGTTCACGCGAGGCAGGGGCGCGCGCCTTGGTCGGGCTGACCGGAGATTGCCGGGAAGCGAGCGACATGGGTGGGCCGACCGGGGTCTTCGGGGGACTGAGGTCTTCATTGCCGCTTCGGGTTTCCTTCGGCTCCGGGCGCTCCTGCTGCCTCAGCATATCGGTGGTTAGTCCCACTCCGTGACGCAGAAATTGCAGCGACTGCCTCGTCTTATCAGTCAGCTGCCCGGATGCCTGTTCGATCACGTCGGCTAAAAACAATCTACTTTCCTCTTTGAAAAACTTGAGGGCGAACTGGGTGAGCGCTTTAAAAGGATCCTGAATAGTCCGGTCAACTTTATTGTTAAGGATGTGAGTCATACCGCGAAAAAAAATCAGGTTGTACGTCAACGCTTCCCGCGCCTGCACAATATCGGCATAAGTCAGCCCATCGCAGGACAGGCACAACTCAGTCAGCTCGCGGTCGGCCGCCAATATAAAATTGCATAGTGCCTTCGGCAAACCCGATGAGATCAATGTACGGTCGGTTCCCATGATGCCATCCGCTAGCGGCTTGACAAACGGACGCAATAGTTCCCCGTTCGGAAGTATGTACCCGTCTCGGTCGATGTACAGGTCATCATTGTCGACGGGATATTTTTTTCTAAACTCGGCCTCCATTTTTTGCGCTTCGCGTCCTATTTGGCACGCGTTCAAATGTTTTATCAGGAACGGGACAACATGGTCGCTGAATATGCGCGTATTCCCGTCCGCGCCGGATTCTCGGCCCAAATTAAGAATCGATGCTTTGTCGGGGGACCGGCCATCTGACATCCGGTTATAGCCAACGACCATTTTTGCCAGGTCGGCCGGCGACGAGTCATGATTTTTTTTTAACAAATTCCATTTTGATGCTTTGCCGCCCGAGCTGACTCGCGTCGCGACGCCGGACCGCGGGCTCGACACGGCGGCAGCATGCGGCGAAGGCGACGCTACGCGGCTCGCTGTGCCGGAACCAGTATGGAAGGGTTCAATGGCGCTTTTATGCCGCACATGCGAAGAGGACTTCGTTGCGCTGTGTTTCGACTTTGTGGACCGCGGCGATGCCGGAAGCACCGCCGGCGTCCATGCGGGGAAAAACTCGGGAGCCGACGTCAAACGCAGTGAATTTCGTTCGGGCGTATTGTGTTCGGGCGAATTGCCTTCGGAATGTAGCCGCCGCAGCGCTACCGGTGTCCCGGCGCGCAACGCGGTGCTAACGGCGCGGACCTTGGGACTGGCGGGGCGGGATGCGGCGTTACGCCGCGAATCAACTGTCTTCGGTGTTCGGGTGCCGTCGGCGGAGTCAGAGAGATCGCTGGCATTTCCCGATGCGTCGCTGGACCGCGAGGCACGGGAAGATCGATATTCAGGAAACATGTTTGCTAACCTTTCATTCATCATGGATACCGTCCCGGGACCGACTGATCCCGGGTCTTCCGTTTTGCCAGATTGATAAAGCGGAGGTGGAAGCTTGGTAACAGGGAGCGATAAAAGGTTCAGATCATGGAGCAATATTGCTAATTCAAAACTTAGCGCTCCCGGTGACGCATTGGGCTCAAGCCGAACCCATCAGGCTGACGTATGCCTGGACAACTTTCCAGCCATCCGGAAATTTTGTCCAGGTTGGCGACTGGCGCCGATGCGGTCACTGCCAGGCCGGATGCATTCGATATTAGCCATGGCAACGTCGCAGCCATAGATCCTCACCGGCTTGCGGGTAACGATGCGTTCCAGGCTATGGGCATGGCGGCCGCTGCGGAACGCCCTGCTCGCCGCGTATCCGTACCGGTTCTCGGTCGCGCCATAATGCAAGGTATGCAGTGCACCAGATGCGAAGTTATGCACCGCAACCGGGTAGAGTTACGCACAACTTCTGTGGACAACATTGTGAGTAAAGGAGGCCATTCTCATCAAGTAATTGATTAAAAAGGAATAATTCTACATGCCTGAAAAAACGGCAGCAGACTTCAACGGTCGGCGTGCGCATCGCATGATTACGCTCAACCGATGCTCGCACCCGGTTTCTAGAATAAAGAAACGCGAATTCAAGAGGTTTGCAATGCGCTTCATCCTGGTTTTCTGGCTGAGCCTGGGCCTGAGCCTCCTTTGCGGTTGCGCCGCGACGCCGAAACAGGATGTCATGGGCAGTAGCGGACCAGGCAATGAGGCAAGCTCCGGGCCGGAGCGACGGGTCAATGTCTTCGGACTGAGCAACATGGGCGACAACGAACGCGAGCGCTGGTGCCATGACTATTCCCAATACCTCGGATGCTGATCTGACATCGCGCGCTTCACATCGCACCGCGTCCTGTCAGAATACGATGAGATCGCGCAAACTTTCCCCCGAGTCCAGGCGATCGAAGCCGCGATTGATCTCCGCCAGCGGCATGCGCTGCCCCATCAGCTTGTTGACGGGAAGTTTACCGCCGAGATACAGCCCGATATAGCGCGGAATATCACGGCCCGGCACACAGGAACCGATATAACTGCCCTTGACGGTGCGCTCTTCGGCGACCAGGCTAACCTGCTGCAACGGCCATTTGTGATCGGGATGCGGCAGGCCGGCCGTCACCGTGGTCCCGCCCCGCCGGGTCATGCGGTAAGCCGCTTCCATGGCCTGTACTGATCCCGCCATTTCAAATGCATAGTCGACCCCGCCGCGGGTCAGCGCCTTGACTTTTTCAATCGCATCCGGGTCGCGCGCATTCATCGTGGCCGTGGCGCCCAGCGCACTGGCCGTCTCAAGCTTGCTGTCATGCAGGTCGACTGCGATGATCTCGCGCGCGCCGGCAGCGATGGCGCCGAGCAGCGCGGACAGGCCCACTCCGCCCAGCCCCAGCACCGCGACTGTCGTGCCCGCCTGCACCCGCGCGGTGTTGATCACGGCCCCGACGCCGGTCAGCACGGCGCAGCCGAACAGCGCGGCCTCGACCGGATCGATATCGGCCTCGATCTTGACGCATGACCGGCGCGATACGACGGCATGTTCGGCAAACGCGGAGACTCCGAGATGATGGTTGATCGCCGCCTTTCCGTGGTGCAGGCGGCGCGCGCCGGATAGCAGCGTTCCCTTGCCATTCGCTTCGGCGCCCGGCTCGCACAATGCCGGGCGCCCTTCCATGCATGGCAGGCAATGACCGCAACTCGGCACGAACACCAGCGCAACCGGGTCCCCGGGCCGCAGGTCGTGCACGCCCTCGCCGGTTTCCACCACGACCGCCGACGCTTCATGTCCGAGCGCCATAGGCACCGGCCGCGGCCGCGCGCCGGTGATGACCGACAGGTCGGAATGGCATAATCCGGCGGCCCGCATCCTGATCAGCACTTCCCCCGGACCGGGTGGATCGAGCGTGAGCTCTTCAATCTTTAACGGCCGGCTCTCGGCAAACGGCGCTTGCGAATCGGTATGATACAAAACGGCTGCACGGGTTTTCATCAGTCACTTCCTTTCCGTAACATAGTGTGCCGGTCAGTAGCCAGCCCCGGCCGGGTCGTCAATCAGCCCCGGCCATATGATTTCCAGTTCAAACGCGACCGAGCGCGCCAGCCCGTCAAGGTCGGGAAACAAGGTCGCATTGGTGATGTTCATCCGATACAGCGCGCGCATTGCTTCCTGCCTGATCGATGGCGGCAAAATGATTTTCGTGATCAAGTCCCGATCGGATGCGTAATGGCTGAGGATTTCATCAAGCGGCTTATCGATCACGCCGGGCATGACAAAGGTCCCCGATTGAGCCACCAGCCTTTTATCCATCTGGGTCGGCTCGCCGATCCAGATGATTTCCCGGTTGTTCTTCATGAAGTGGCGCTCGAAATTACCCTTGAGCCGTGGATCGATTTCATCACGCGTCAGCTCGGGCCGCCCGATCGGCGTCGCGTTCCAGAGCACTGGCGTGTTGAGGGCAAACACGGCTGAATCGGTCACCGTTTTTTCAAGCGCGAAAAACGCTGCGACGAACGGCGACTTGGTGAAATCGAGCAAACGGGTCGGCGCGCCGTGATGCTGCATCAGGGCCAGACAGCGCAGGTCTTCATCGAGCACCGATGCATCGGACAGATAGTTATGCGCCTTGCGGCGGAAGATGCGGATCGCGCGTTCTTCGCGCGCCCGCCATGAAGCCGGGCCCGGAACAAAATCATTCAGATGGCGCGACAGGGAACCAAGCAACTGCCATTGCGCATCCTGATGCCCGCGAAATGCCCAGCCGTCCAGCGTTGACGTCAGCGCCACAAATTCATTCCAGCTGGAGATGCGGATCAGGTTCAAGGGGCTTCCCGGAAAAGGTTAGAGCGGATTGCAATCCGCTCTAGGCGACAGTTTAACCGGAAAACCGCGCACCCGGCCGCATGGGGCCTGCGCTTACGTGTACCTTATTTGTAGCCAAGCGTCGCCGTTTCCTTTTCCACCGCGGCAATCACTTCCTTGCCGATACGGCTTTCCATTTCCTTACGGACCGGTAACAGCGCTTTACGCCATTCGGCTTTTTCCTTGTCGTTCAAAACATAAATCGTTGTCTTGCCGGCTTTCCTGATGGCTTCCAGCGCCTGGTCATTTTCCTGCTGGGCGATGGCGTTGGTGTACTTGGTGGCATCCTTCATCGCGGTTTCGAGCTGGCCGCGAATATCGCCGGGGAGCCCGTCCCAGAATTTTTTATTGACGATCACGGCATAACCGATATACCCGTGGTTTGACACCGTCAGGTGACTTTGCACTTCATGCATTTTCTGGGTGTAGACATTGGATGTCGTATTTTCGCCGCCGTCGACCACGCCGGTCTGCAAAGCCTGGTATACCTCGGAAAACGCCATGACCTGCGGATTCGCGCCAAGCGCCCGCATTTGCGCGTCGAGCACCTTGGACGATTGTATGCGCAGTTTCTGGCCCTTGAAATCGGTCGGCATCCTGAGCGGCTTGTTGGAGGTCATGACCTTGAAACCGTTATCCCAGTACGCCAGGCCGGTAATCCCTTTCGATTCGAGCTTCTTGAAGAGGTCCTTGCCGACCGCACCTTCGGTTACCCGGTACAGGACCGATTTATCGGGAAACATGTAGGGCAAATCGAAGGCTTCGAATTCCTTGATGCCCAGCGGCCCGAATTTCGCCAGCGATGGCGCCAGCATTTGCACGGCGCCGAGCTGCAGGGCTTCCAGTTCTTCCTTGTCCTTGTACAGCGTGCTGTTCGGATAAAGCTCGACCTTCACTCTTCCCTTCGTCGCTTTCTCGGCGAGTTCCTTGAAGCGCTCCGCCCCCTTGCCCTTCGGCGTATCGGTAGTGACGACGTGACTGAACTTGATGACGATCGGGGCTTGCGCGAACACGGCGGCGGACGCGATGGCGGTGGCGGCGAACAGCGCCAGCCGGAGGGATTTCAGTTTCATGGTTGTCTCCTGATTATTATGGTACAGCGATAAGAATTAGCTAACCTTGTCAAATCCTGCTGACTTACATTTCACTGCTTAAAGCTGACGGACATCACCGTGCTCTACCTTCCGCCCTGCTGCGGGCGCTGTTCATTGTTCGCGCTTAAAAGTGGAACCAGGGCTAGGCGAGCCTCGCCTCCGCCTGCATGGTTACTTCGCCGCGCTGATTTCGGGTCCATAAAGTGATGGTCTGGCGATCGGCCTCGGGCCGGCCGCAAACCTCAAACGGTTCAGTATCGAATAAGGGCCCTACCGCACGAAAATTGAAACTTGCTATGCGCGCATCCGGCCGATTCCGCGTAAGCAAATCAAGTAACAATGTCGCAATCATCGGCCCATGCACAACCAGACCGGGATAGTGTTCTTCCCTGGTCACATATTCACGGTCATAATGAATGCGGTGGCCGTTGAATGTGAGCGCCGAATAGCGGAACAGCAGCACCGGGTCGGGCGTGATGGTGCGTGACCACAGCGCATTGTCCGGCGCCGGCTTGCCGGCCGGCGCGATACTTCCCGGCTGCGGCATGGCGCGATAAACGATGTCTTGTTCCTCGCTGATGGAAAGCGTGCCGCCATGCGCGATTTCATGACGCACGGTGACGAACGCGAGGCTTCCTGAACTGCCATTCTTGGCGGATACGTCCAGGATGCGCGAACTGCGCGTTGCTGCAACGCCGACCGGCAGCGGCGCATGAAAGACCAGCCTCCCGCCGGCCCACATACGGCGCGGCAGCGGAACCGGCGGAAGAAACCCGCCGCGCTTCGGATGTCCATCGACGCCAAGTCCGGACTGCGGCGCGACCGACCAGAAATAAATCCAGTGCCAAAGCAGCGGTAGTGCAGCGCCCGGCGCCAGGTCGGGTTCGCAATCGAGCGTGGCGGCCAGTGCCCGCGCCGCGCCGGCGGCGATCGTGTCTTCGGCATTCTCCGATTTTCCTACCCATTGCCGCAGCAATGGCAGATCCAAGTCATTAGTCGTCATGGTCCAGGGTGTCTTCTTTTGTTATGTAATTCGTGTAAATTTAATTCGTGTAAATTTTGCCCAGTGTTCAGGGGTTTAACTTTGCTGGCAAGCAGAATTTTGCACGGATTCCTGCAGGGATTTTTGCCTTGAAGTAAAGCCCTTCGCAGGTTCAATCATTCCTACATGACATTAAGTCATTGTCCTATCGAAATCAAGCTGCATTTCCGTTAATCTCTGTATTGTCGGGTGTCGCGCTATCAACCGGAGATGCAAATGCAAAGATCGCTATGGAAAGGGGCAATCAGTTTTGGACTGGTTCATGTCCCGGTGCAAATGTTTTCAGCCGAGGACCACAAGGACCTTGACCTGACGATGGTAGACAAGCGCGACTTCGCGCCGATCGGCTATAAACGGATCAACAAGGACACCGGCAAGGAAGTCGAGTGGGATAATATCGTCAAGGCATATGAATATAAACCGGACCAGTATGTCGTGCTATCCCCGGAAGATTTAAAACGCGCCAATGTCAAGGCGACCCAGACCATTGATATCATGGCTTTCGTCAACGCCGCAGAAGTACCTCTAATTTACTATGAGCAACCCTACTATCTCACGCCGGATAAAGGTGGAGACAAGGTCTATGCGCTGTTGCGTGAAACGCTGAACCGCTCCGGCATGATTGCGATCGCACAGGTGGTAATCCGAACCAAACAGCACCTGGTCGCTCTGATTCCCATGGACGACATGATCCTGCTAAACACCCTGCGCTATCCCGATGAACTCCGGAAACCGGACGAACTCGATTTACCCGCGGCCAATCTCAAACGGGCCGGCATCACCGAGAAAGAAGTGCAAATGGCGCTGTCGCTGGTCAAAGGCATGACTGAGAAATGGGACCCGAGGCAGTATCACGACACCTACCAGGAAGACGTGCTTGCGCTGGTGAAAAAGAAGATCAAGGCAAACCAGACCAAGACCATTACCGAGCCCGAACCGGAGCCGAAAGACCAGGTCAGTGCGCAAATCATCGACTTGATGGCGCTGCTCAAGCAAAGCGTCAGCCAGAAAGGCGAACGCGGCGGCACCAGGGACACACCCGCCAGGAAAGCGGCACCGCGGCGATCGTCCACCACAGCGGCAAAATCGCGCAGCGTAAGCGCGGCGCCGGGTGCCAAGAGCGCAAAGAAATCGGCCGCGCCACGTAGGGCCCGCGCATGAGCCTGGAAAAATACTGGACCAAGCGTGATTTCGGCAAAACGCCTGAGCCGCGCGGCGAAGCGGTCAAACCGGGAAAGCATTTATCGTTCTTTATTCAAAAGCACGATGCGCGGAACCTGCATTACGACTTCCGGCTGGAACTCGACGGAACATTGAAAAGCTGGGCGATTCCCAAGGGCCCGAGTCTTGATCCGGGCGACAAGCGGCTTGCCGTCCATGTCGAGGATCACCCGCTCGAATATGGCCTGTTCGAAGGCGAAATTCCAGCACATCAGTATGGCGCCGGCACGGTGCTGGTATGGGACCGGGGAACCTGGTTGCCGGACGGCGATCCGGCCGAGGGATACCGTAAAGGCCACCTCAAGTTTGAACTGGAAGGCGACAAGCTGGCAGGCCGCTGGGCTCTGGTGCGCATGGGGCCGCCGAAGGCGGAAAAGGAAAACTGGCT
>JAQGMO010000296.1 GCA_028292315.1 Herminiimonas sp.
CATTTAAAATTATTGTGGGGAGTGTGGTCGGCCTGATTGCCCTGGTCGCGATCGCGCTCGCCCTGTTATCCGTGATGGATCTGAATCGGGCCAGGCCCTGGATCGGCGAGAAGGTCAGTCTCGCGACCGAGCGGACCTTTGCCATCAATGGTGATCTTTCGCTGAGCTGGGAGCGGCCGGCCGAGGAAAAGGGGTGGCGACGTTTTGTGCCGTGGCCGCATCTGCGGGCAAAGGATGTCGTGCTCGGCAATCCGGATTGGGCCAAGACCGGGCCTGACATGGCGCGTATCCAGCAGGTCGATTTTACGGTCAACCTGCTTTTGCTTCTGAAGAAAACCATTCATATTCAATCGTTGGTGCTGAGCGAACCGCTGCTCAACCTTGAGCAAGACCGCAAGGGGGCCAACAACTGGACTTTCCCGAAGAAGGAAGAAAAGAAATCGGCATGGCAGTTCGAGCTTGGCGACGTCGCCATTGCGCAAGGCACGGTGCGCTACGTCGATCCCGTCAAACGGGCTGATATCAACCTGCGCATCGATACGCTCGACGACGGCAGCATGGCCTGGAAACTGGGCGGCAATTTCAACGATGAAAAGCTGTCGGGTAATGGCAAGTCCGGTGCGTTGTTGTCGCTTCAGGCCAAGGACGTTCCTTATCCGGTCGAGGCCGAAGTGAAGATTGGCGAAACCACGATCACGGCCAAAGGCACGCTGACAGATCCGGCGCATCCAAGCGCGCTCGATGTAAAGCTGCGGATTCTGGGCGCGTCCATGGCCGACCTGTTTCCAATCAGCGGCGTGCTGCTGCCGGAAACGCCGAAGTTCTCAACCGACGGCCGGCTGTCCGGCACGCTGGGACGCGATAGCATCCGGTTGCGCTATGAAAATTTCAAGGGACGGGTCGGTTCCAGCGACATCGGCGGCACGCTTGAATATGCGCAAGGCGACCCGCGGCCCATGCTGCGCGGGACGGTCGTATCGAATTCCCTTAACATCAAGGACTTGGGCAAGCTGGTCGGCGCGGGAGACGCGGGCGATACGAAACAGAAGGCAGGGGAGGTGAAGCAGCCGCCCGGCAAGGTGCTGCCGGTGTCGCCGTTCAAGACCGATCGCTGGGGCAAGATGGATGTACAGGTGCAGTTCACCGGCAAGCAGGTGATCCACTCGGAGAAACTGCCTCTTGATAATGTGCACACCAACATAAAGATGAATAACGGTGTGCTTTCCCTGGCGCCCTTGAATTTTGGCGTGGCGGGCGGCAAGCTGACCACGGAACTGACGATCGACGGGCGCTCAAGTCCTGCAAAGGCGCAAATGAAGGTATCCGCGCGCAGCCTCAAGCTGAAGCAATTGTTCCCGGCGGTCGAATCGATGAGGGGCAGTATTGGCGAAGTCAACGGCGACGCCCAGTTAAGCGCAAGCGGCAATTCGTTTGCGGCATTGCTCGCGTCGTCCAATGGCGAAGTCAAGTCGCTGATCAGCCAGGGCAGCATCAGCAAGTTCATCCTGGAAGCGATGGGACTGAATGTCGGCAGCGTGGTCGTTGCCAAGCTTTTCGGCGACCGCCAGGTGCAGCTCAATTGCATGGCGGCCGACTTCGGCGTCACGAACGGACTGATGGAAAGTCGCGCCTTCGTGGTGGACACCGAGGATGCGATCATTGGCGTCAGCGGCAGCATCAATTTCAAGAGCGAGCAGATAAACCTGACGATTCGTCCCGAGAGCAAAGGCATGCGCATTTTCTCGCTGCGTTCGCCGCTATATGTGAAGGGAACATTCAAGGATCCGGATGTCGGCGTCGACAAGGGCGTCCTGGCGATGAAGGCCGGCGCCGCTGTGGTGCTGGGTACTGTCGCCGCGCCGTTTGCCGCGCTGCTCGCCCTGGTCAACCCCGGCGATAAAAAGGAGAGTCCGTGCGGCGCGCTTTTGGCTCAGGCCGGGAAAAAGCCGCAGGCGCCGCCGCCGGGTAAAACGATGGTGGAATCGGGGGCCGGAAAGTAGGAGCGGAACGGAAACGTGCCGGCTGGTACACCAGCCGGCGAAAAAGTTTCCGTCACTGGAGCGGCTTTACCGACCCACAGCTTGCGCCGATCCATCGCCCGCTTATCTCGGCCCGCTCATTGATCGGGGTGCCCTGGACAGTGCCTGTGAATTCAGAACGTCCTGAAAGGCTTTCGGGACTGGTCAACATCCCTTCCGCTCTTCCATTTCCTTTTACATTGGGTCCTGCGCAAACGACATCCGTCCTATAGCGGTTTTCAGTACGTGTCTCATTTTTTGCGGTGCAGCCCGACTCCTGGTGATAAATATGGGGAGGGACATTTTTAGCCGCCATTTCAGGCGTGATGCAAACTTTGGACGCAGCAGCACCGTTTTGAATCTCGGGTAGATCGAACCCGTTCTTTCTCGCCAGGTTCATCAGCTGCTGCATCTGGTCCGGCGGAATATGCGGGACCAGCTTCAAGAGATCGGAGGCGGTAGTTAATTCCCACAAACCGGGGCGCATAGTAATGCTCGCGGCATTCGCCAGCGGCGGCGCCAGAAGTAATACCGAGAGAAGCGTGATCAAGGTTTTGGACATTCAATCTCCTGAAGATGCAATGGACGACATGAACTTCAGAGAGATTTCAGCCCGGAAAGTTCAGGGGTTCCCGATCTGACGTCCGCGACATTGTCCGGGTTTGGTAATGGCGACCACACCTGGTTAACTGTGCATCGCGCGACAAGCTACTCGATTGAAATCAGCTCCACTTCGAACTGAAGCGTGCTGTTCGGCGGGATGGTGCCGGGAATGCCGCGTTCTCCGTAGGCCGTCTTTGACGGGCAAACCAGTTTAGCCTTCTCACCGACTCGCAAGGTCTGCACGCCCTGGGTCCAGCACGGGATTACCCGTGATAACGGGAACGTCGCCGGCTCGCCCCGTTTGTAGGAGCTGTCGAACTCCTTGCCATTTTCCAGCGTGCCGCGATAGTGGACTTTAACGACGTCCGAAGCCTTTGGCTGAGCACCCTTGGTGCTATTCAGTTTTTGGACGGTCACGCCGGAAGGCAGCTTTTCGGGCGCGGCAGGCGCCGCAATAGCGAAAGAGGTGGCGAGTGCAGTAGCGAACAGGGAGGACAGTATGCGCATGGATATCTTTAAAAAAATAGTGTGTCCGTCAGGTGGTTCGGGTGAAACGGCTGCCCTGGCACCTCATCCTACATGAGGATACGAAAGAGCGAGTATATAAGAGACCTTTTAAACGCGCGAGCATGGCCCGCAAAAAATCCCGGGCAATTCACCCCTTCGCATCTGGCAACAATGTCGTTATCCGGCGCTCGCGTTCAAGCTGAACAATACGGGCGGCGGCGCCTTCGCTCATGCCGAGCGACTCGAGGACAAAGGCCGATAGCTGTAGTCCTGCTTCCAAGGTTTCCGGTATGACCAGGTTGGCGCCGGCTTCCTTCAGCGCGGCGGCATGTTTCTCGTCGCGCGACCGTGCGAACAGCGGCACGTGCGGGTATGCGCGTCGAATCGCTTGCACCGCGTGCAGCGCGGAGGCCGGATCATCCATGGTCAGTACGATCGCCGCTGCCTGATGTGCGTGCACCTTGTTCAGCAGCTCGCCACGAGCCGCGTTGCCAAAGTAAACCTGAAAACCTTTCCCATTCTGCCTCGCCACCACCTGCGCATCATTTTCCAACGCAATATAGCCTACCCCTTGTTCCGTCAGGATTTGCGCCAGCAGCTGTCCGACGCGGCCGAAACCGGCAATAATTACATGCCCTCCGATCGGGCTTGGCGAGGTCTCCCCGAGGCTGGCCCGACCTTCACCGTGCTGCCGCTCCCGCCACTGGGCAAATGCGCGCCCGGCTTTCGCGGCCATCGGTGTAAAGAAGAGGCTGAGGCTGACTACGAGCATCATGAATTGTCCCGCTGCGGGCGCCAGCAATTTTCCCGATACGGCATAGCCGACGACAATGAAAGCGAATTCGCCGCCTTGCCCCAGCAGTAATCCGCCTTCGATGGCGCGCCCCCATTGAAATCCGCCGGCCCGGAGAATCATACTGATCACCGTCCCCTTGATCAGAAACAGGCCAACGACCGACAGCGGTAGCAGGATGGGCGACCGAGCAATCTCGCGCACGTCGATTTGCATCCCGACCGACATGAAAAAAAGTCCCATCAATAACCCCTTGAACGGCTCGATGGTCACTTCGACCTCGTGCCGGAACTCGGTTTCGGCCAACAGCAATCCTGCGAGGAAGGCCCCAAGTGCCATCGACAATCCGGCCGCAGCGGTAAGGCCGGCAATCCCTAAACTGCTCAACAGGATCAGCGCCATGAAGACGTCCGGCTGACGTGGTCCGGCGAAAGAACGGAACACGGGACGGATCAGGAGGCGTCCAAGCAAATAGATCAGCACAATAGCGCCTACCGATTTGGCCAGTGCGATGCCGACCAGCGGAAAGAGATTGCCGCTATCCTCATTTGTCAGCACGCCAAGCAGGATGAATATCGGGACCACCGCAAGGTCCTGTAGCATCAGGATCGAGAAGCTCGCCTGGCCAAGCGCCGAGCCGAGGGTGCGTCGCTCATTCAGTAACTGCATGACGACCGCCGTCGATGACAGCGATAGTACGAGCCCCAGCACCACTGCGGCTTCCAGATCGTTGCCAAAAAACCACGCAAGCGCCCCGATCGATGCCGCGCTTAGACCAATCTGTGCCGTGCCGGCGCCGAATACCCAGCGGCGTAATGCCCACAGGCGCTCAGTGGATAGTTCGAGGCCGATCATGAACATCAGGAACAGGAT